>NZ_JAGSYD010000002.1:313345-626690 GCF_025685575.1 Granulicella cerasi | reverse complement strand
GACCCATTCCCAAGATGCGCGAACACAGCCCTCTCAGGAACCGCCGTGCCCAGACGATGCACGATGGACTCGTAGGAGAGTCCGTGAAACCCGAAGCGCATTACTCCTTGCTCGAAATAGCGTTGCGGCAATGGAAGATGGGTCGCAACTTCGGGCATCGTGTTGTGAAAGGCCGTGTCGAAACAGGCAAAGTGAGGAATTTGAGGGAAGATCTCCTGAGCCTGCTTTACGAGCGTCAAGGCAAGGGGGATGTGCAACGGCGCGAAGTGTTCGGCGGCAGCGAGTTGATCGAGAACGGAAGGAGTCAGCAACTGATGGTTCCGGAGATGAGGGCCGCCATGAACAATGCGGTGTCCGATCGCAACCGGGGATGTGCGGAGGTGTTCGTCGAGTGCGGCCGCGAGAGAACGCAGCGCATCTGGCTGCGATTCGAGTACAGGCGACTGTTCCCTAAGTACGGTCCCATCGGCTGCTCGAATACGGAGGCTTCCGGACTCGCGCCCGATGCCTTCAGCACTCCCTGAAAGCAGCTGTTCCTCATCCTCATAACCCGGCGCGAACAGACCGAACTTGAGAGAAGAGGAACCACTGTTCAGGATGAGAATTGTATTCTTGTGCTCATCTGCCACGAAATACTCCTACTTGATGGGCCAGGTCCAATCACGAATCTCCGGCTTATCGATTCCTTCCGCATAGGCATAGTTCAGGTGTTCGATGATCTGCTCCTTGAGCCAGTCCTTCACGTGTGCACCCGTCTTTTGCAAGTGCGACACACGGTCAATTACGTCGATCGCCAGATTGAACCGATCAATCTGGTTGATGATTGCGAGCTCGAGCGGCGTATTGATGTTGCCCTTCTCCTTGTATCCGCGCACATGAAAGTTCGCATGATTGGTTCGCCGATATGCCAGTTTGTGGATGAGCGATGCATAGCTGTGAAAATTGAAGATGACCGGCTTGTCTTTCGTGAACAACGAGTCGAAATCGCGGTCCGATAGTCCATGGGGATGTTCGATGTCCGGCATCAGCCGGAAGAGATCCACAACGTTGACAAACCGAATCTTCAGATCAGGAAACTTTTCTTTCAGAATCGCAACTGCGGCGAGAGACTCCATGGTTGGTACATCGCCGGCAGAGGCCATGACGACGTCGGGATCATCGCCTGCATCTGTACTGGCCCAATCCCAGATGCCGATCCCCTTGGTGCAGTGTTTCACCGCGGCATCCATATCGAGGAAGGTCAGATGGGGCTGCTTGTCCGAGACGATGACGTTGTAGTAGTCCTCGGAGCGAAGGCAGTGGTCTACCACGCTGAGCAGGCAATTCGCGTCCGGTGGCATATAAATCCGGACCACTTCAGGACTCTTATTCGTGACTACATCCAGAAAGCCCGGATCCTGATGCGTGAAGCCATTATGGTCCTGCCGCCATACGAGGGAGGTGATCAGCAGGTTGATCGAGGAGATTGGGGCTCGCCATCCAAGTTCGGTCTTCGATTTCTCGAGCCACTTCGCATGCTGGTTGAACATGGAGTCGATAACATGAACGAAGGACTCATAGGTGGAGAAGAAGCCATGACGTCCCGTAAGAACATAGCCCTCGTACCAGCCCTCAAGCGTATGCTCGCTGAGCATCTCCATCACACGTCCATCGACTGCTATCTCGGTTCCGTCCGCGTCTTCCGGCTTGTACTCGGCGACCCAGATCTTCTCCGAGGCCTTATAGATCCCGTCCAGTTTGTTGGAAGCTGTTTCGTCCGGACCGAAAACGCGGAAGCTGGTCATGTTCTGACGCATGACGTCGGCCAGGAACGTTGCGGCTGTCGCGGTCGGAGAGACATACTTTTGCCCGGGAGTCTTCACCTCGACCGCGTAGTCCTGGAAGCGGGGAAGGTTCAACGGCTTGCGAAGCAGACCGCCGTTCGCATGCAGGTTCGCGCTAATACGGCGCGAACCCTCCGGAGCCAGCTCCTGCAGTTCCGGGACGAACCTTCCCAATTCGTCGAAGAGCTCTTCCGGCTTATAACTCCGCATCCAGTCTTCGACGATTTTCAGACTCTTGCTGTTCGTCACCGGATCCAGCACCGGCACCTGGTGGGCCCGCCAAAAGTCTTCGACCTTGTGGCCGTCGACCTCTTTTGGACCAGTCCAGCCTTTGGGTGAGCGAAGCACGATCATCGGCCAGAGTGGCCGCTCAAACTTCCCGGTGCTTCGCGCCTGTTCCTGAATCGACCGTATTTCAAGAATGCATTTTTCCATGGTCGCCGCCATGAGCTGATGCATGGTATCGGGATCGTTTCCCTCAACGAAGTAGGGCGTGTAGCCGTATCCAAGAAAGAGCCCTTCGAGCTCACGGCGCGAGATGCGCGCCAGGATCGTGGGATTGGCGATCTTGTACCCATTCAGGTGAAGGACAGGCAGTACGGCGCCATCGCGGATGGGATTAAGAAATTTATTGGAATGCCATGACGTGGCAAGGGGGCCGGTCTCAGCTTCTCCATCGCCCACCACGCAGGTCACGATCAGATCGGGGTTATCGAAGGCTGCGCCGTACGCGTGAGAGAGGCTGTAACCAAGTTCTCCACCCTCGTGGATGGAACCCGGTGTTTCCGGGGTGCAGTGGCTGCCTATACCACCTGGAAATGAGAATTGCCGGAAGAAGCGAAGCATGCCCGCCTCGTCCTGGCTTCGATCGGGATAGATTTCGGAGTAATGCCCCTCGAGGTAGCTATTAGCAAGTGTTGCGGGCGCTCCATGCCCCGGACCGGAGACGTAAATCACATTCAGATCGTATTTCTTGATCAACCGATTGAGATGAATCCATGTGAACGACTGCCCTGGGTCAGAACCCCAATGGCCCAGCAACCTGTTCTTGATGTGCTCCGGCTTCAGCGGCTCTCTGAGCAAAGGATTTTCCCTCAGATAGATCATGCCGACCGCCAGATAGTTGCAGGCTCTCCAGTAGGCATTCATCTTCCTGAGCTCTTCGGCGGTGAGTACGACTTCGACAGTGGGGCTCATTTCGATCTCCGTTTGGTTTGCGGGTTGGGAGTGGTATTCTTCGGGGCACCTGAAGATGACGGAACCGGTACCTTCCATATGTCGCTGCAATACTCCCGGATGGTTCGATCCGAAGAGAACTTGCCGGAACGTGCCGAATTCAGGATAGACATGCGGTTCCATCGCTTCGCATCCGCATAGGCTGCGCCTACCTGGGCCTGGGTGGATGTATACGAATCGAAGTCGGCGAGCAGGAAGTAAGGATCGACATTCAGCAATTGATCGAGCATAGGACGGAACACTTCGCGATCGCCGCGACTAAACCTTCCTTCCGAGAGCCCGTCAATGACCTCACGCAACTTCGAACTGCGTTCATAGAATTCCTGCGGTCGATATCCCTTTTGGGTAATCTGGTCGATATCCTGGGTCGTCAGGCCGAATAGAAAGAAGTTGTCCTGGCCGACTTCTTTGCGGATCTCGACATTCGCACCATCGAGCGTTCCGATGGTCACCGCGCCGTTCATCTGAAACTTCATGCAGCCTGTTCCTGACGCTTCTTTGCCTGCCGTCGAAATCTGCTCCGAGACGTCAGCGGCGGGATAAATCCGTTGTCCGAGGGAAACGTTGTAATCGGGAAGAAAGACGACCTTCAGGCGGCCTTTCACGTCAGGATCGTTATTGACGAGATCGCCCACCGTGCAGATCAGCTTGATTATCAGCTTCGCCATCACATAGGAGGGAGCAGCCTTGCCACCGAAGATGAATGTCCGTGGAGTGAACGTCACATTAGGATTCCCTTTGAGCTGACAGTACAGACTGAGAATGTGCAGCGCATTCAAATGTTGCCGCTTGTATTCGTGAATACGCTTCACTTGAATGTCGAAGATCGATTGTGGATCGGTCTTGATGCCCTGAGTCTCTTCGATGTACTGCGACAGCTTTGCCTTCGTCGCTTCCTGGGTCCTACGCCAGCGTTCAAGGAACGCCGAATCCGAGACGAATCGCTCGAGCTCACGCAATTCCCAGAGGTCGGTATGCCACTTGGTCCCGATCGCCTCGTTGATGAGACTAGATAAGGGAGGGTTCGCCAGCATCATCCAGCGCCGCTGGGTTACACCGTTCGTTTTGTTGCTGAATCGGTCGGGAAGCGCCTCGTAGAAATCGCGCAGCGTGCTCTGCTTCAGGAGATCCGAGTGAAGCTCCGCGACGCCATTGACCGCTTTGCTGCCCACGACTGCGAGGTTGGCCATACGAACAGTTCGTTCGCCTTCCTCTCCAATCATGGACATCCTCCTGATCCTGTCTGCGTCACCCGGAAAGCGGTTCCGCATCCGGTCCAGAAAACGTTCGTTGATCTCGTAAATAATCTCCAGATGGCGAGGCAGGAGGGCGGCGAAGAGCGGAAGCGACCAGCGTTCCAATGCTTCAGGGAGCAGTGTGTGATTTGTGTAGCCGAAGGTCGCTTGCGTAATCTCCCAGGCTTCCTCCCATCCGAGCAATTCTTCATCCAGCAAGATCCGCATCAACTCCGGTATGCCGATCGAAGGGTGGGTGTCGTTCAGTTGGATCGACCATTTCTGGTGAAATTCTGTGATCGGTTTACCCTGCAGCTTGTGCAAACGAACCATGTCCTGCAAAGAGCAAGAAGTGAAGAAGTACTGCTGCGCAAGACGGAGGCGTTTGCCCGCATCGTTGTCGTCACTCGGATATAGGATCTTCGAGATGGTCTCCGACTCGACTTTCTGACGGACTGCGCCCATATAGTCGCCGGCATTGAAGTCGGAGAGGTCGAACGAGTCCACGGCTTCAGCGCTCCACAACCTCAACCGGTTGACGAAACCGTTCCGATACCCCGGGACCGGGGTATCGTGTGGGACCCCTCTCACCTTACGTCCTGGAATCCAGCGCCAGCGTACAAGACCGGAGTCGTCCGTATAGGTCTCCGTGCGACCGCCGAAGCCTACCTCGAAGCTGGCGTCCATGATCGGGAGTTCCCATGGGTTGCCGAATTGGAGCCATTTGTCTGTTCGTTCCACCTGCCAGCCATCCCGAATCTCCTGGCGGAAGATTCCGAATTCGTAACGGAGGCCATAACCAATGGCGGGGACTCCGAGAGTGGCGAGCGAGTCCATGAAGCAGGCCGCAAGCCGTCCCAATCCACCATTCCCGAGCCCAGGTTCCGGTTCCTCGCGCGCAAGATCGTCGAGATCGACCTGCAGAGAAACCAAGGCCTCGCGACACGACTCGGTCGCGTCCAATGCCTGCAGATCATTCATCAGGTGAGGTCCGGGAAGATATTCGGCCGAGAGGTAGCCGACCACGCGAACGTTCTTGTTCTTATAGCTCTCGACGGCTTGGATCCATTGCTCCATCAACTGGTCGCGCACCGTATGGGAGAGCGCGTGATACCGTTCGACCATCGAGGAGAACTCGAGAGGTCTCCCGATCGTGTGGGTGAGATGGCTGAGAAATCCACTGCGGATTCCGTCAGATGTAATTGCATTCTTCTTAACCGCCCGTTGAGCCATTGGTGCATCTCTCCTTCTATGCCGAGACACATACTTCAGTTTTCACGGCACCAGACCCGTCCAGCGGGGTCGCAGCCGAGAACATTACTGCCATCCGCCACCGAGGGCGGCGTATAGCTGGACGAGAGAAAGTGCCTCCTGCTCCTGCACACTTGCCAGATTCAATTGCGCGGAGAAGAGATTGGTGTCGTTTGTAAGAACTTCGAGATAGCTGCTGCGGCCATTGTCGTAGCGAAGCCGCGCAAGCTTCACCGACTGACTTGCAGCTTCCGTTTGCTTCTCCTGTGCGATACGGTCTTCCTTCGACTTCTGGTAAACAATCAGAGCATTCGAGACATCCCGGAATGCGGAGGCGATCGTCTTCTGGTAGTTGACGACCACCTCTTGCTGCGTGGCCTCAGCCGCCTTGAGATCGTTCTTCAGTCGTCCGCCGGCAAACAGCGGCTGGCTGATCGCGCCGTTCGCAAGCCAATAGCTGCTGCTTGAATCGAAGAGCTTGTTTAGCTGGCTTGTTGACGTTCCTCCAAGCGCAGTGAGGCTGATCTGAGGAAAGAATTGCGCGCGGGCCACACCGATGCGGGCGTTGGCAGCCACCAGTTCTGCTTCGGCTCTCTGGATGTCGGGACGCCGCTCCAGGAGTTGAGAGGGAATCCCCGTCGGAATCTCTTCCGGATGAGGCTGCTCGGTATTGCGCTTGCCGCGCACAATGGGCCCTGGGTTGCGTCCCAGCAGGAGTGACAAGCTGTTTTCCTGCTGGCGAATCTGGCTTTCAAGCTGCGGCTGAACTGACTCGGCAGCATACAGAAGCTGCTCCGCCTGATGGACATCGGCCATCGTGGTTGCTCCGGTCCGCTCCCGCAGACTCACCAGACGCAGGGACGCCTTCCGGGAATCAAGCGTGGCCTTTGTAATTTCGAGCTGGGCGTCGAGCGCACGAAGCTGGACATAGGCCGACGCAACGTTGATGACAATAGAGCTAAGCGTGGCGCGGCGGCCCCACTCTGTCGCCAGCAGTTCGGCTCGTGCGGCTTCGTTTTGACGCCGATAGAGTCCCCAGAAATCGAGGTTCCACGCCGCCGTTGCAGTGAAACCCCCACCGTAATACTTTGGGGAGGTCTCGTTGCCAAGAAGTCCGCTGGGAATGCCGACGGCGCTGTAGGCCGCTCCGGCATTCGCGGACGGCAGCATCTGGGCTTTCGTCACCCCGACCTGAGCCTGCTGTTCGAGAATACGTTGCGCCGCAATGCGTACGTCGTAGTTGTTCTTAATCGCCTCGGCTAGCAGAGCTTTCAGATCTTCATCCTTGAAGACCTCTGACCACTTGAGATCAGCTACGGAGGCCTGCCCTCCCGGATCCTTCGTCACCAGCTCTGCGTCACGGTAGGTGGGCGGGGCCACAACCGCGGGGCGCTTGTAGTGAGGGCCAACCATGCATCCGCTGAGTAATAACATGCTGGCGACAGAAAGACCGGCAATTTCGGCCGGCTTTGTTTTTCGGCCCCGTTTCTTGTTGGCTTGTATAGGCTGCGTCATGATTGCATCGATCCAATCGACCGCCGGAATCGCACCAGCGCGGCTGTAAAAAAGAGAGCGGCAATCCCAAGCATCGCAAGGAACTGTGGCCACACAACATCGAATCCCGCCCCACGGTAAAGAATCGCCTGAGCCAGGCTCACGAAGTGCGTGGTGGGTGCAACCCGCATGATCTTCTGCACAAGCAGCGGCATGCTCTCGCGTGGTGTCAGTGAACCGGAGAGGATCTGCAAGGGCAGGAGAATGAGGATCATCAGCAGGCCGAACTGAGGCATCGAGCGGGCAATCGTACCGAGGAAGATGCCCATGGAGGTCGTCGCGAGCAGGCTGATCACCACACCGGCAAGAAACAGCGGCACGGAACCGGAGATCACTACTCCGAGAGCTCCCTTGACCATCACTTCCAGTCCGAATGCGGCGGCGAGAAGAACCACCAGGGCCATCGACCAGACTTTCGAGACCATAATCTCGAACGGCGTAAGAGGCATCACCAGCAGGTGCTCGATGGTTCCATGCTCGCGCTCGCGGATCAGCGCGGCGCCCGTAAGGATAATCGAAAGCATCGTGACGTTATTGATGATCTCCATCACGCCGGAAAACCAGGACTGTGTGAGGTTAGGGTTGAACATCATGCGCGGTTCGAGCGATATAGGGGCTGCTTCGACCGAACGATACCGCTGGGCGAAGTCGGTGACATCGCCACTCACGATGCTCTGCAGATAGCCTGCACCGATAAAGGCTTGACTGACCAGAGTTGCGTCTACATTCACTTGAACCGCGGGCGAGCGCCCCGCGAGCACATCCCTCTGAAAGTTGGGAGGGATGTCCACGGAGAAGGTATAGCGGCCAGCATTCATACCCGCGTCCGCGTTCTGCTGCGTGGTGATTGTCGGAGCATTGAAGTAGGGAGGGTAGATGCTATCGATGATGTTCATCGATAGCTGGGACCGATCCTCGTCGACAATGGCGACGGGCGCGCGTTGCAGCGTTTCCGGCTGGGCGTGAGCCGCCACATAGATCCCGAGAGAGAATGACCACGCAATGAGGATCAGCATGGCAGGATCGCGATACAGGCTCCGGAACTCTTTGATGCCGAGATGAAAGATATTCCCAAGGCTGCGGAGCATCGCTACTCTCCCTGCTTCTTCAGCAGCAATACGCTGCCGATGGTGAGTACCGGAATCGTTGCAAGCAAGGCGAAGAACGATCCAGACAGATCGGAGAAGGAGAGTCCCTTCGAAAAGGCACCGCGGCAGATGGTGAGAAAGTGTGTGGTGGGATAGATATGGCCGATGAATGCTCCGAAGCCGGAAAGAGACGATACAGGATTCAGCAGCCCCGCAAACTGGACTGCGGGCAGTAGGGTTCCCATAGCCGTCCCAAAGATCGCTGCAATCTGGCTTTCCATAAGCGTCGAGGTGAGCAGACCGAAGGCGGTCGACGCTGTGACATAGATAACGGCGCCTGTGGCAAGCGCGAGCAGGCTGCCATTGATTGGAACACGAAACAGAAATACTGCCATAAGGGTCATAAGGACGAAATTAATCATGCCAACGACGATGTACGGCAGTTGCTTTCCAAGTAGAAACTCGAGCTTCGTGACCGGCGTGGTGTAAAGATTGAGGATCGACCCAAGTTCCTTTTCACGCACGACCCCAAGAGCCGTCAGCATGGACGGAATGAAGATCAAAAGCAGGGGAATCACTGCGGGAACCATCGCGATCAGGCTTTCCACGTCCGGGTTGTAGCGGTACCTTGTTTCGAGAGAATAGAGACCCGCCGTGCTGGCGCCGAGGCGGTGGACCGCAAGGTCGGAGAGATAGCCCCCATGCATGCCCTGCACATAGCCCAGGGCCGTCTCGGCCCGCTGCGGCATGGAGCCATCGAGCCACACGCCGATCGCCGGCTGGGCACCCCGGAGAAGATCGCGTCCATAGTTCGGCGGAAGCTCGATGGCCAGGCTCAGCTCGCCGCTGCGGAGCCGTCGATCCATCTCCTGATAGTCCGAAATCGGCGGTTTTTCTACGAAGTAGCGTGAGCCGGAGAGATTGAGCGCATAGTCCTGGCTGGCTGCACTCTGGTCGTGGTCGAGCACCGCAAAGGTCAGGTTGTCGACGTCCATATTGATGCCGTAACCAATGATGAACATGAGCAACAGCGTCCCGCCCAGAGCGAGGGTAATGCGGATGGGATCGCGCCGCAGTTCCAGCGCCTCTCGATAGGCGTAACTCAGCAACCGCTGCAGGCTGAAGGTCCTGTGCTGTCGCGTTTTGTTCCCAGCTTGCGTTGGAGCTGGTTGAGTAGCAGTCTCCGGAGTGGCATCATGCTTTGCATCGGAAGCCTGGGCCTGCTCGAGATACAGGATGAATGTGTCCTCGAGTGTCTTTTGCCCGCTCTTTGCGACCAAGTCGGCGGGCGTTCCGGTGGTCAGGATTCGTCCCGCATGCATGAGCGAGATCCGGTCACACCGCTCCGCCTCATTCATGAAGTGTGTCGAGATGAAGATCGTCACGCCATCACTCCGGGAGAGGTCCAGCATCAGCTCCCAGAAGGTGTCGCGTGCTACCGGATCGACCCCAGAGGTCGGCTCGTCGAGGATCAGCATCGCAGGTTTGTGAATGACTGCGACCGCGAGCGACAGGCGTTGGCGAATTCCCAAGGGCAATCCTTCAGGAAGTTGATCGATGACCGAGGCCAGATCGAAACGCTGCACCATCTCATCCACACGCCCATCGATCTGCTCTTTAGGCACTTGAAAGAGCTGCGCATGAAGTACCAGGTTCTGCCCGACCGTAAGCTCCGTGTACAGCGAAAACGCCTGAGACATGTATCCGACATTGCGGCGGGTTTCGATGTCACTGCTCACCGATTTGCCGAACAACAGTGCTGTGCCTTCGGTCGCCGGAAGAAGTCCGGTTAGCATCTTCATGGTGGTCGACTTGCCGCAACCGTTCGATCCGAGAAAACCGAAGATCTCCCCACGCTCCACGGTCAACGTCACATGATCGACGGCGGTAAATTTGCCGAAACGCCGGGTCAGGTCACGCGCTTCAATCGCCACCTCCGCATTCGGCTTTCGTGGCGGAATCACAAGCGTACGGTGGCCCTGCCGGTCCTGTTCCGGGAGTAATTTCACGAACGCTGCGTCGAGTGTCGTTTGACCGGTACGCTGCCGTATTTCCGCTGCGGTCCCTGTGGCCAAAACGCGGCCAGCATTCATGGCGACCAGCCAGTCGAAGCGTTCCGCTTCTTCCATATAGGCGGTCGCAACGATCACGCTCATGCCGGCACGACGCGAGCGTATCCGGTCGATCAACTCCCAAAACTGACGACGTGAGAGAGGATCGACACCGGTGGTGGGCTCATCGAGGATCAGCAGATCGGGATCATGGATCAGCGAGCAGCACAGGCCAAGTTTCTGCTTCATGCCACCCGAAAGCTGACCCGCCGGACGGTCGCGAAAGGCAGACAAGTCTGTGCTCTCAAGCAGCTCGTCGATGTGCCACATTCTTTCCGACTTCGATTGACCGAAGAGGCGCCCGAAGAAGTCGATGTTTTCGAGCACAGAGAGCGTGGGATAGAGGTTTTTTCCCAATCCCTGCGGCATGTACGCAACCCGTGGGCAGACGCGCTCACGATGGCCGCTATCCGCCATGCTGCCGCCCAGCACTTCGACAGAACCGCTCTGGATCTTTCGTGCTCCTGCGATTAGCGCCAGCACGGTAGACTTGCCGGTTCCATCGGGGCCGATAAAGCCGACCATCTTTCCTTCGGGGATATCGAGCGTGACCCCGTCGGTGGCGAGCGTCTTGCCGTAACGATGCGTTACGTCTTGAAGGCGCACCACGGAAGAGGTCTGAGCCATTATTGGGTGATCCTTGTCTTCAGGTTGTCAGGCCAAGGCACAGAGGGATCCACGCGAACGTAGGCAACTCCGGGCAAGCCGGACTTCACCTGCGTAATGTGCTTGCGCAGCAGATCGGGATCGATCCTCGCCTTAATGCGGAAGACAAGCTTTTGGCGCTCGCTTTCGGTCTCGACTGTTTTTGGTGTGAACTGAGCGACATTGGCGACAAAGGATACGGTGGCGGGGATGACATACTGCGGAGCAGCATCCAGCACAATATGAACTTCAGATCCCATCGCCACCTTTCCGGCCACCGTCTCCGGCAGGAAGAAGGTCATATAGACATCGCTGAGATCGACCATGCTGAGGACTTTGCCGCCTGGGGAGACGACCTCACCCGGTTGGGCAATGCGGAACTGGACCCTTCCGGACCGCGCAGCGCGCAGCTCGTTGTCCGCGATCTCTGACTTCAGACGATTCTCCGTGGCGATAGCGGCGTCCACATGAGAGCGGGCTTCCAATACCTGGGAGTTCGCTGCGGTGACCGTTGCCTTTGAAGCGGCGGCCTGCGCCTTGGCTGCAAGGACAGCTGCCGCGCTTCCTTTCTGGCGAGCCATGTCGTCTTCGTACTCCTGGATGGAGGCCGCATGCTGTTCAGACAGAACCCTGGTGCGTTCCGCGGTCTTCTCGGCCGAGACCTGCTCCGCCTCCCGCTGGGAGACAACAGCGTTCGCGGCCGCGACTTCGCTCTGATGCTGACCGACAACCGAAAGCGCGGCCTCGATCGCGTTCCGCGCCTCGGCTTCTTCCGCCTTTGCCTGCTGCAGTTGTGCCTGAAGGACATCCGTATCGATGCGGGCTACCACCTGGCCAGCGGTGACGAAGTCACCATCGTTCACCAGCATCTCGGTAATGCGTCCGGCATTCTTGGACGCAATATCCAGTTCGGTGGCTTCCACGCGTCCGTTCCCGCTCGCGAAGGCCGGACCTAATGTCTTCGGCCGCAGGCGTAGCCATGCAATGAATCCCGCAGTAGCCAGCACAGCAACAATCAGCACAGCCACGACTCCCCTAATCAGGCGGTGGACTGATGACGGAGCCGTGGGGATACTGGATGGCGGCTTTATGGCAATGCCAGCTGCGGGTTGAGGAGGCTGTTGCGAAGAAGGGGTGTCATTCATGCTGTCAGCGGTCGGTCCTGGACTAGAGAATTCGCGGGCGGACTAGAACGATTTTGTCGGCCGACCGCGCGTACTTCTCAGATTCAACTCGCTGCAGCAAAGTCGCAGAACTTCACTCGGAGTCCTTCGGATGAGCTTACACTTTCGAGCGATACGCATCCCTATACATACTGTATACGAAAGGCGAACGGGGTGGTAATCGGTCTCACGGCAATGAGAAGTACGTAGAACCGGGTTCATCAATGAGGGACTGTCTGAGACAGACTATATGCAAGCCCTAACAAGCTCCGCAGGCAGGGTTTGTGACGCCAATCACATCCGAAACGAACGCAGGGTACCTGCCGCGGTTCTGAACGAGAGGGGTTTCTTGGTCATGGACGTTCAGGTTTCGTGACGACGGCGCAGATACGGTACCGTCTTTTCGAACGCACGACGGATTCCCGTTGAGAGGAATTGAGCCTAAGCTTCCAAAGCTGCCGACAAGGTGCCTGTGTCATATACATACTGCATCGAGAGCGCCACCGGCCTCAGGTGGTGAGTCACGATAAGGAAGTCGTCGCGGGCCTCTACCTTCTGGTCAAGTTTCATTTGAAGTGAACCAGAAATGCGACTGTCCTATCCGAGGGTTCATCAAACCCATGGCAGGGCATAGGAGATACACCTCCTCATACGCCCTGCGGACTTATTGAGGAATGGGCCGCGCTTGGAACAACTCACTACGATTCTTGTTCTGCTTTTTGCAGTGTGCGTAACGGGTGTGCTTTCGCTCGTATCGCGAATCCCATTGCCGCTCCTGCAGATCGGTCTCGGCATAGCTCTGGCCGCTCTTCGCGTCCACAGCGCTATGGAGCCATCCTTGTTTCTTCTATTATTTGTGGCGCCCCTACTTTACGTGGACGCCTACCGCTTTCCTCGCGCGGAATTTGTCAGCCTGCGGACTCCCATTTTGAGGATGGCTGTAGGCCTGGTGGTGTTCACCGTCGTCGGAGCTGGTTACTTCATTCACTGGCTCATTCCATCCATGCCGCTGGCTGCCAGTTTCGCCCTCGCCGCCGTCTTGTCGCCTACGGACGCTGTCGCCCTTTCAGGTTCGATTCGAGGTGTGCGTATCCCCTCTCGTCTGCTTCACCTGCTGGAAGGAGAAGCCCTTCTTAATGATGCGTCAGGGCTTGTCTGCTTCCGGTTCGCGGTTGCGGCAGCACTTACGGGCGTATTTTCCGCGACTCATGCTCTGATGACCTTTCTTCAGGTTTCACTGGGTGGCGTTGCTGTCGGGGCAGTGGTTGCCTTTCTCGTGATGCAAGGGGAGCGATGGATTGGAAAGAGACTCGGTTCTCATCCCGCCTCCCAGATCCTGATGACTCTGTTGCTGCCGTTCGCTGCCTATCTCGCAGCGGAACACATGGGTTTCTCTGGCATCTTATCGGCCGTCTCAGCTGGATTCATCGGCAATCTTGTCCTCCAGGAGATCCCGGAAGCAGAGACCCGGATCAAGTCGGAAGTCATCACCGATATGATCGAATTCACCTTCAACGGCCTCATCTTCATCCTTCTTGGTCTGCAACTGCCCGCGATCGCGAGGAGCATTCCGGCCGTCATCGAGGAACATCATCTTCACTCGTCGTGGGTTCTGGGCGCATTTGTTTTGGGGATCACAATCGTTCTCGGGTTCCTGCGATTCTTCTGGTCATGGTCCTCCCTAAAATGGACTTCTCTCCTGAGGAGACACAAGGAGGACGTCCGGACCCGCACGCCCAAAAGACTGCTCGTGGCTACAGCCTTCGCTGGCGTTCGGGGTGCGGTGACGCTCGCTGCGGTACTTTCACTACCTACCAGTTTGAACGATGGCACGCCATTCCCCGGACGGCAGTTGGCGATTCTCCTCGCTGCCGGCGTGATTCTGTTTTCTCTCGTGTCGGCCTCAGTGGCGCTGCCTATGGTCATGAAAGGGATTCACGATCCACCAGAGTCTTCTCTTGCGGCGCAGAGTCGAAGAGCTCGGATCTCAGCGGCTCATGCAGCGATTCGAAGGCTCGACGAGCTTGAAAAGGAGTCGGCAAAGGAAAGCAGTCTGCCGGAAGACGTAGCAACGGTTTCGAACCGTCTGAAGGATTACTATCGCAGGCGGGTCGTGGGGCTTGATGGTCAGGGTGCGGGCAGTGAAAGAGCCAATACACATCGGCAACAGGAGAAGAGGCTTCGCATGGAGGCACTGCGTGCGGAGAGGCACGAGATCAACCGCCTGGTTCAGGAAAGGCTTCTCGACTCGGAAGCTGCGCGTGTCATCCTGCACAAACTCGACAATAGCGAGGTGACGCTGTAGGGACGTCTACGCGCGGATACGGGCCGACGCGCGTCCATGCCAAACCGACGCAGCGGCGGACATTCTCTTCTGCAGCTCGCGGCGCGCACGCAGGCGCCGGGATTTTACGGCTGCCAGCGAAAGATTCAAGCGTTTTGCCACCTCTGGGAGAGGAACCTCTTCCGTAAGCTCGATTTGAAGGATGGTCCGGAAGGAAGCCGGCAGGAACATGATCGCCGAGCGAACCTGGTCAATACTCTGCTGTTGAATGAGCCGTTCCTCAATGGACTCACCTGCAGGAAGCCGGCCCTTTCGGATAAGGGCAGCCTCCATCGTCGTCAGTTCATCGGAGTACTCGATACGACGATGTTCCTGACGTCTGTGAATCATATAGACCTCGTTGATGACGATCCTCGTGATCCACGTCGAGAAGAGAGACTCATTGCGAAAAGTAGTCATGTTCCGCCACGCCTTGAAGAGTCCGGACTGAACGGCGTCTTCCGCCTCAGACCGGTTAAGAGTATATCGTTCTGCGGTCCGGAGCAGGCGTTCGCGCCACCGCTCGCTCAGCACTTCAAAGGCTCTCTCATCCCCATTACAAGCCTGGCGCGCGACGGATTCATCATTCTCGTATTTCATGGAATCCTATCCGCTTCAACGATTGTGCCCCTTGCAGCATTCGATTTGATATACGTACTGTACATGAAGAATCGATTAACCTATCGGAGAGCGGACGATGGCAAATGCGGAACGATGGCAACCTAAGGCAAATCCGTGGCTTATCGCGGCGACCGTTGCGCTAGCTGCTTTTATGGAAGTGTTGGATACATCCATTGCGAATGTCGCCCTTCCCCACATCGCAGGCAATCTGGGTGCCAGCCAGGACCAGGGAACATGGGTGCTCACAAGCTACCTGGTTTCGAACGCAATCATCCTGCCGGTCGGAGCGTGGGCTTCGAGCGTCATCGGGCGCAAGAACTTCTTCCTGCTCTGCATCATCATCTTCACGGTCGCCAGTTTTCTCTGCGGCATCGCCCCATCGCTTCCGATTCTGCTGCTAGCTCGCATCATTCAGGGAATCGGTGGAGGCGGTCTTCAGCCGATGGCGCAGGCCATCATGGCCGACTCCTTTGAAGAGAAGAAACGCGGATTGGCGTTCTCGCTCTACGGACTCGTCGCCGTTCTCGCTCCGTCCATCGGACCGACTATGGGAGGTTGGATCACGGACAACTATTCCTGGCGATGGATCTTCTACATCAATCTTCCGGTTGGTATTCTGGCGTTCGTTCTGGTGACCAGGCTTGTCGAAGATCCACCCTGGATCAGAGCAGATCGCAACAACCTTCGGCGGCTGGATTACATTGGCCTCGCGTTTCTGACATTGGCCATGGGTGGTATGCAGATCTTCCTGGATAAGGGCGAGGAGAACGACTGGTTTGCGTCCAATTTCATTCGCGCGTTTGCGGCCATGTTTGTGGTCGGCATGGTAGGTCTGATTTGGTGGGAGTGGCGCGCGAAGAATCCCATCATGAACATCAAGCTCTTTCGCTACAAGAACTTTGCGATCTGCTGCGCTCTGATGATCCTGGTGGGTGGCGTATTGAACGCCGCAACCGTGCTCCAGCCACAATTCCTCCAGCAGTTGCTGGGTTACACGGCGACCAGTGCCGGGGAGGCGCTCACGTGGGGAGGTGTCACTCTCCTCTTCGTCATGCCGATGGCGGGAATTGCGACAAGCAAGTTCGCCGCGAGGAACCTTGCTGCAGTCGGATTCTGCTTTTTCGCGGCTGCTTACTATTACGCGTCCACCCACCTAAGCCTGCAGATGAGCTTTAGCTTTGCCTCCTGGCTGCGGGTGATCCAGATGATCCCAATCCCGTTCTGCTTCATCGCCATCACCAATGCGGCTTATGTCGGTCTGCCGAAAGAGGCAAGCAATCAGGTGTCAGGCATCATCAACTTCGTTCGCAATGTGGGCGGCAGCATCTTCATCGCGGTGACGGGTGCCATCGTCACCAATCGCTCGCTCTTCCACCAGGCGCGGCTGCAAGAGGCGATGCAGCCAGGCAGTATTGCCTTCACGAATCAGGTGAACGCCCTTACCGGTTATTTCCAGACGATGGTCAGCCATCCGGAGGCTGTCCAGATGGCCCGGGGAACGATCTACCAGCAACTTAACCAGCAAGCCGCCGCGCAGGCCTACCAGGACATCTATCGATGGTTGTCGTGGATGTCCGTTGCCATGATCGCGGCGGCGTTCATGCTCAGCAAGAACCGTCCCGGCGAAGGGGCCCCCGCGGGGGAAGCTGTTCACTGATGCGAATCTCTTCCCTACGGATAAAATGTTGACTTGCCACAATCGGCGACTTGGTACTCTACGCAAATGCCTCGGAAATCTGCTTCTACTCATACCGCTCCAGCGAGGAAACCTCGTCTTTCCCGCCAGGAGCGCAAGACACAGACGCGCGCCAGCCTCATCGAGACGGGGCGGCGCCACATTCTGCGTGAGGGGCTCGGAGACGCTGCTGCGGAACGTATCGCTGAAGAGGCAGGGTTTTCCCGGGGTGCATTCTATGGCAACTTCACCGACAAAGAGGATCTTTTTCTCACCATCGTGCGGGACGATCAGGAAAAACGTTTCAGCGTGTTCCGAACGATCCTTGAAAGCGATGAACCCGTCGAGAGCCTCTTGAAGCGTCTTCGCGAAGCTCTTGCGGACCGGGTCACCGATCCGGAATGGATCATTCTGGAAGCAGAATTCGAGGCTGGCGCGTTACGCAGCGAGAAGATGCGTCAGACCTACATCGAGCTGTATCGCAGCATGCTGAAGGATGGGCGGCGGATCCTCAAGAAACTGGCTCAACAACCTGGAATCCAGTTCACCCTGCCTCCGAACGAGTTCCTGATGGCGATGCTTAGCTTCGCCCATGGCATGGCCGTGAGCCAACGCCTGCTTGGATCGGAGATCTCCGTCAAGGGGACGCGCAAGCTGATCTGCTCCATCTTCGATCGGCTGCTTACGACGAAATAGGGGAAAGCAGAGGAACTCGTCAACATCAGGGTTGCGCCTCCAACACCGTCAGGCTGCGGCCGGTAGCACCCGTTCGAAGGGAGTCCGTCGTCACTGCCAGCGTCACCCCTGGAGTAAGTTCCCCGTCCAGTAGCGCGCGAAACGCGTCTGGAATGTGAACGCGACGACGTTCCGAGTCGCTCAGTTCTTTGCTCCCAACCCAGTTCTCTCCAGGCAGGGGCAGCTGCATCCAGTGAAATCCTTTGGCATCAAACCTGTGTCAAGCTATATGCCGCGGTTTCTGTGATCTCTCCGGCAATCGTTACAGGAGAAGATCCAATCAGAATCCCGTTGCGCAGAACGATCAATCTGCGATCGGCGCCACTGAGAATGAGCGAGACTGGACAACTCGTCGACTTCTCCCGCTGCCAGATCCAAGCACCATCCTCCGCTTTTTCCGTAGAAGCTTCACTCTGAAGCAGGTCCGGCGTGGGTGCGACCCTCGGAACTTCGTCCAGTTCCGTAATCACGACCGTCATTCCTAGCGCCGTCGTGGCATACAGCAGCTTTGCAGCTCAAGCCTGGGAGCGATTATCGCGTTGCTACAGAGCCCGTTCGGACCGCGACCGAAAAGGTATACGACACCTACAAAGGACAGATCGAGCGATTCTCGAAGCCTGAGCTTCCTCACGTAGTTCCGTGACGCAATCTCTGGGGAGCCATGTAAGTGAATGTTGTGACAGCAATGTCGTGCGATAGCCGTTCATCCGTGGCATTCTTTTTTTGACTTGCGTATAGAGCAGGTCCTGGAATTGCCTTCGGAGGGTGCACCAAATCGTTCAACGAGTCGCCTTGACACTGCGGGTTCCAAGTTGCGTTCTGCACTTCTACTGGGCTATCCGACACGGCAGCGCTACGGATTGCCTTCCGCGGGCTGGATCGAACCGCTTAGGTTTCGATTCGCGCCACGCTCCAGTTCTCGCAGAACTCGAACCGCTGCCATGCCGTCCTTCTGACTGATCTCCCGCAGCAGATCGTCACGAAGATCCCGAATCACCTTGTCGAGCTTTCTTACCAAGCCCCTTCCCTTAGGCGTTAGATGGATCGTTTTCGCTCTCCCGTCCCCGGGATCGGGTTTGCGTAATAACAATCCATCCCGTTCCAGTTGATCGACGGAGCGTACGACTGCCGCTTCATCGATCCCGGCCTCATACGCAATAACCTTCTGCTGGACCCCGTTGCCCATTCGCGCAACCACGAGAATCGGTGCTGCCACAGAGAGAGAAACTCCAAAGCGTTCCAAAGCCGCTCCAGCGGCCTTCTGCCACGCGCGGCCGGCTGGAAGAACCATCCAGGTCAAGGCGACCGCCCATTCGTCGCTCGATTTATAAGACATAAAGATAGTTGACGCATCAACGATCTCTCGCGTCTAACAAAGAGTAGCACTCCTCCGAGCGGACGGGTGCAGGGAGAATGGCATATGAGCAGACTGCAGGGAAAGGTGGCATTGGTTACGGGAGCCGCACAGGGGATGGGCGAGTCCCACGTCCAGCGCTTCATCGCAGAAGGCGCGAAGGTGATCCTGACCGATCTCAATCAGGATGGAGGGTCGGCGCTCGCTGCCAAGCTCGGGAAGAACGCTTTGTTCCTTCACCATGATGTGACGAGAGCTGAGGACTGGACAACCGTTATCCAGAAGGGCGAGGCAGAATTTGGGCCCATCACCATCCTTGTGAACAATGCCGGCGTACTTGGTCCAGTTGCAAAGACAATCGATATCAGCGAAGCCGACTACCTGAAGGTTTGTGCGATCAACCAGACATCAGTTTTCTTGGGCATGAAGGCTGTCTTGCCCTCGATGGTGAAGGCGGGCATCGGTTCCATCGTCAACATCTCCTCCATTGCGGGCATCGCAGCCAACTATGGCTTCCCGAACCTTGCATATGTCGGCAGCAAGTTCGCGGTACGAGGCATGACGAAGGCCACCGCAATCGAATACGCTTCGAAGAATATCCGTGTGAACTCCGTGCACCCGGGCTTCATCCAGACACCTATGATGGTGGCGGCAACCGATGAAAAGGGCGGAGACGCACTCAGTCTGATTCCTCAAGGACGCATCGCCGAACCGGGTGAAGTCACCAATCTTGTGCTGTTCCTGGCCTCGGATGAGGCGTCCTTCATCACCGGTACCGAACACATCGTCGACGGCGGCATGCTGGCCCAGTAACGGAGGAAGATACATGCGAGCTATCCAACTGAAGGGCATTGGAGATCTGGTTCAGACCGAAGTGCCGAAGCCAAACATTGTGGCGGGGCAGGTGCTGCTCCGCGTCACCGCCGCCGGCATTTGCCAGACCGACGTGCACATTCGGCGATCCACCAAGCGGATGATTCCGGACGGGACCATTCTGGGCCATGAGATTGCGGGAGAGATCGTCGACATTGCCGACGACGTACAACGCTTCTCGATCGGTGACCAGGTTGTCGTCCATCCGGTATGGTCCTGCGGCATCTGCCGCATGTGTGTTGCGGGCCAGGAGAACGCCTGCCGCAACACCGGGGGGCGGTTCTATCCACCACCAACGCCCGGAGTTTCCGTGAACGGGGGCATGGCTGAGTACGCTGCGGTGCCGTCATCTGCGCTGGTGCCGGCTGCAGGCCTCGACCCGGTCTTTGCAGCCGTCCTTCCGGACGCGGGCCTGGTTCCGTACCATTCGATCGAGGCGGCCAAAGACCTGCTCCGTCCAGGAGCGACGGTCGTTGTCATCGGCATCGGAGGGCTGGGACAGTTCGCCATCGAACTCCTCCGTGAACTGACGGGAGCAACAGTCATCGCTCTCGACATCAAGGACGACCTGCTCGCCGCCATCAAGGATAAGGTCTCCTACGCCTTCCGCTCCGACGATCCGGCGGTTGCCGCGCAGGTGCTGAAGGTAACCGAAGGCTACGGTGCGGACGTGGTCTTCGACATCGTAGGAAACACCGCCACGCTGGCGTTAGCTGCTGCGGTCGTTGCTCCTTACGGAGCCATCCGCGCGCCGGGACTCAGTAACGGCGTCTTTCAGTTCGAGACGAACCAGCTGTCCACCTCGCTTCCATGGGGCGCTTCGATTACTCGCCCGTATAGCGGGACGCACAAAAACCTGCACGACCTTGTAGCGCTAGCAAAGACCGGAAGGATCAGGGCAAACCTCACCCCGTACACCTTCGATCAGGCTCTCTTGGCACTCGATGATCTGGAGGCCGGAAAGATCAACGGCCGTGCGGTCATCAAGATGAGTTGAACAGCTTCAACGGTGAACCGGGCCTGGATCTGATCTCGCGCCGCGCTGTCTCTTCCGTCAGAGACACAACGATGGCCGAATCTGTGCGTCGGCCCAGCTAGGCGGAACGCGCGTCAGCGAAAATGCAGCCGGCTTAGCTTGTTCACAACCAATGGAATGAATCGAAAGGAGGATAGCCTCTATGACCTATCAGACAATCAATCCCAATGACGATGTGTTGATCAAGAGCTTTCCGGAACATAGCGACGAACAGATGGAAGAGATCATCGCTCGGGCTCAGTCGACCTACGAGAACGACTGGAGCCGGAAGACTCTGGCTGAGCGCAGGACGATTCTCAAGAAGGCGGCTTCGATCCTACGGGAAGACGTGACGAATTTGCCAAACCCATCACTCTCGAGATGGGCAAACTATTCCGGGAAGCGCGGGGCGAAGTGGACTCAGTGCCGACATCCTGGATTACTACGCCGATAATGCCGAGGCACTTTTTGCACCCGAAAAGCTGAAGGTGGAGGAAGGCGAGGCCTATGTCGAGAGTGCACCGCTGGGCGTGATCTTCTGCGTCGAACCTTGGAACTGCCCGTACTACCAGCTGGCGCGGGTCGCAGGGCCGAACCTCATGGTGGGCAATACGCTTATCGTGAAGCACGCCCCAAACGTGCCACAGTGCGCTCTAGCATTCGAGAAGCTGTTCCTTGATGCCGGTGCTCCCGTCGGAGCTTATAGCAACGTTTTCCTCTGGAGTGAGCAATCAGCTGTAGCGATCGCGGATACGCGCATCAAGGGAGTGGCTCTGAGTGGTAGCGAAAGGGCTGGCGCCGCAGTCGCCGCAGAGGCAGGCAAAGCGCTCAAGAAGAGCACGATGGAATTGGGCGGCAGCGATGCTTTCATCGTGCTCGACGATGCGGACATGGATACGGCCATCAAGTGGGGTGTTTGGGGCCGTATGAACAACACCGGCCAGTGCTGCGTGGCTGCTAAGCGGTTCATCCTTGACGAGAAGATAGCGGATACGTTCGTCGATCGATTTAGAAAAGAGCTAGAAAAGCTCGTTCCCGGCGACCCGATGGAAGAAAAGACGACACTTGGGCCATTGTGCACCGCTGGCGCTCTCGATCTCGTCCAGCAGCAGATCAAGACCGCTGTAGATGGTGGCGCGAAAGTGCTGAACGGAGGACAGCGTTTGGACCGGAAGGGATACTTCCTCGCCCCGACGATTCTGACCGACATCAAACCGGACAATCCTGCTTATTATCAGGAGTTCTTCGCTCCCGGGGCCCTGATGTTCCGCGTGAAGAACGAAGAGGAGGCGGTGACGCTTGCGAATGATTCCCCGTACGGTCTTGGTGGAACTGTGATCACCAAAGACATAGAGCGTGGGAAACGAGTAGCCCGACAGATCGAAACCGGAATGGTCTTTATCAACCAGGCAACATGGACCGCTCCGGATCTGCCATTCGGCGGAGTAAAGAACTCGGGGTATGGCCGTGACCTTTCTGATCTTGGCATCGGTGAGTTCGTGAATAAGAAATTGATTCGCGTCGCCTGAGCGGCGCGACTGGGACCGTTTGCAGGAAGCTACCGAGTTAGGAGCCTCACCCGTTTGCATACTGCCAAAATGTCCGCGTCACTCATGAGCTATGTACAAACTCGTGGGTGACACGGATCTTAGGAGTGATCCGTGGGCTCGTGACGAGAAATCCCGCCGCTCCAGATTCGCTGCCGGTCCTATCGCTATGACCTGTCGCCTGAACCGATGGTTGCTCCAAAATGCGATATGGCGTAGGAACAGAATGCAAAATCTGGGAACATCATGGGAACAATATCCTTGTCCACCGGAGTTTTCAGAGCTTATGGAGCGACCAGAGCCTTAATGATTCAATAAGTTAGCAGAACGGTCGATTATGGCATGGAAGAGGTCATCGGTTCGATCCCGATCAGGTCCACCAACAATCTCAAAAGCATAGGGCACCCTCCTTTCAGCGACTCCATCGCATCCTTGCACGAAATCTCGACTTCGCGATTCCAACGGACTTTGGCTTGGCTGCTGTGTTGTGCCTGTGTAACGCCGGGTTTGGCGTTTTCCGGGGCGGCAGTGTCCTTTTTGTGCGGGTCAAGTCTGCGTGAATCGAGTTGATTGCCACAGGGACTTCAGGTGCCAAAGTCTGGATGTAGATAGCCGACTACGATGCGGTCTTTAATCCCATCCGGGCCGCGCTCCGGGCGACAAACGGAACAATCGGTAGATCCAGCGATTGCTGGCGCAGCCATCTTCAAATTCCTGAACGCGCCGGCGCCGCCTCTGCATCTTCTGCTGAGGTCGGATGCGTCCGACTATGTACAGAAGGGCCCGGACGCATTTCGCAGTGAGTTCCCCTCCTGCGAGTCGATAACTCGATCGCCGCACTTGAAAAAACGGCGCGGGCCATTCGTCGCTTCGGAGAGGTTCGATCATCGTGAACCTGACCGGGGCTTGATCTGTAATGAGAAGTCGGCTTGCTAGAGGCGATGCGGTTCAACTTCAGAGAACGGCGTTTCTCGTTATCTATCAGGCTGGACGAGCTTAATGAGCTTGCGGCACACCGCCGTTGGTCAGATATGGCATAAGAACGGCTTGGTACTCGGCGGGCTTCCGCATCAACACCCTTTCGAGTGTTGGGGTGACGATATTGAATTCGTTGTCATGGATAGCTGCGAACATGGAGAGCAGCATGCCGACCATGGGCTCCGGAAAGCCGCGTTGCAGCGCAGCTTGACGGTAGGTCTCTGCGGAGATCAGTTCGAAAACGACTTCGCGGTTAAGGGCACCTGCGGCGAGCCCCGCGATCTCGGCGAACGTGTAGGTCCGGGATGCGGTGAGTGGAGCGGTGATCCCCTGAAACAAACTTGTGTTGATCAGGGCAGAGACCGCAGCCTGGGCGAGATCGTCCCGCAAGGTCCAGGACACGTTGCCATCTCCGGGGAGCGCGAGCTTGCCTGTGGCCTGGATGCCGCCCAATTGGTACAAAGAGGATTCCGCATAAAAGCCGTTGCGCAAGGAAACGAAGTCGACACCGGAAGCCTTCAGGAGTTCCTCGGTAGCCGCATGGTCACGCGCAAACGCCACCTTGGAGGTAGGGCTTGCAGCCTGATGACTCGTGTACAGGATGCGCTTTACGCCTGCATCCTTTGCAGCCTGAATCGCACTTCCGTGGAGCCGGATTGCCTCGTCACCCAGGACGTTTGCGGACACAAGCAACACCTGCTCTGCGCCATCGAATGCCGCGGCGAGGGTTGCAGGTTCGGCGAAGCTAGCCTTTTCGACCCGGATACCTTTGGCCGTCAGGCCCGTTGCCTTCTCCGGGTCGCGCACACTGACGTCCAGGTTCGATGCCGGCACTCTGCTGATCAAACCCTCCACGACCTTGCGTCCGTAATGACCTGTTGCTCCAGTGACGACAATCATCAATAACCCCCAAATGTTTTCAACGATAACAGTATGCTGTATCCTATGTAAACACGTGGAGAATGATCTTATGCGAAACGCTTCGGGCACGGAGGCTCACAGGGACAAGGTGCTAAAGGTCGCCTTGGCGCTGCTGACGAAACATGGCCGAGACGCGGTAACAACGCGTTCTGTGGCCGAAGCCGCAAAGGTGCAGCCGCCTGTTTTGTATCGATTGTTTGGAGACAAGGACGGGCTACTCGATGCGGTCACCGCGTACGGCTTCTCCGGTTACCTCGCAAAGAAGCAATCGCCTGCGTCGGGCGGTGACCCTGTAGAAGGTCTCCGTGTCGGTTGGGACCTCCATGTTGAGTTTGGACTAGGAAACCCGGAGCTCTACCTACTGATGTACGCTAATCCTCGACCGGGAGCAGAAAGCCCCGCCGCGCAAAAGGCATTCGCAGTTCTTGACCAACACATGCAGCGCGTGGCGGCTGCCGGACGGCTTCGAGTGAGCGTGGCAAGAGCCTGTGCCCTCTATCACGCGGCCGCGGTGGGAATTGTGATGCTTCTGCTGTCACAAGCGCCGGAGCAACGCGACCTTGGACTGTCTGCGATTGCGCGCGATCATGCGTTAAGCGGCATCACGAACACATCACAAGCTATCTCAAGCTCAACGCTCCCCGCCGTAGCAAACCAGATGCACGCATTGCTGGGAAACCTGAGCGGAACGTCAAACGTTCTTTCAGACGCCGAACGGTCTCTCCTATTGGAATGGATGCAGCGCCTTCTAGGCTCGCCCGTTTAGTCCTTACAAGTCGGCATATCGGAAGTGATCCGACGAGGTTGTTGCCCGCTCTCTCGGGCGGTCACTCAACTTCCGCTAGCGGCGTTTCTTGCTAGCAATCACGAACTGACGAGAGCGGCATTATAGGGAGTCATGCAGGACGATCTTTATGCCTTGCTCTTGGCTCCACGATGCCAGTCTAGGAAACGGACGTACGCCAGCAACGAGCAGAACAAGGTCACCATTATGCTGATGGCAGCTGCCAAGCCACCTTCCACATGAAGACGTCTACTCGAAACGTGAACAGCTGCAAAAACGGATATGCAGGACAGAAGCACTGCTCCTAACGCCGATAGCAGAGCTTTAAGCAACGCCAAACGCCGGGATATGGGAGTGGTGTCACGGCGCTTTTGAAGCTCTAACCGACCAATGCGCTTCTGCTCTTCAGACCACGGAATACGCTAATCGTATACGGGGGAACAACTACCGCGAAGTCGGCATATGGGAAGACGCTCCCGGAGTGTTTCTCAACTGGCGAGAACAGGTCGATGCGCTCGTCGACCGCTCTCGATTAGCACGTTTGCGATTTTGCGTCACCAATCCTGTGAGGTTATGCTTCACGGGATCTGGTCAGAATGGCGAAACCCATGTGAAGGATGGCAAACCAGCTTCGAGGCTTCCACGTATCGAGACCGGCGGAGAGTCGGGCGATACGGACGAGTTCTTGCGGTGGAAAGTCAGGAGGCAGCTTTGCCATCAGCTTCGCCGCCTGGTCCCGATTCGCAACTGCTTTGGCTCGATCGGCTCTCCGCAGCAGCGCGGGCAACTGCGCGATTGTCGGATCAGGGCAGTACGCTGGCGTTCCAGGCTGATAGCGCCAGGATTCGGAGAGTGGCCCCGCATCGATCGCATCGAAACCCATCGCATCCAGCAGACCGATGACGAGTTGCTTAGCTCCAGCATCCTCTCCGGAGACTGGAAGAGCGATCCTCCCTTCCGACCCATGAGGAAGGGCCTTGTGTAGGAGGCTATCCGCAGTAATGTTGTTGAATGCTTTGATGACTGGGCGACCAAGGATGCGAGAGGTCCACTCACTCTCAACCATCCCGGCGTTTACTTCAGAGATATCTCCATCGCGTAGGGGATAGTAGTTCCCGGTATCAATGATCGGCGACGAGGCGGCGAGAGCGGAGAGAAGATTCGCGGGCAGGGAAGGAATGCTCTTCATTGGAATGGTAATGACGAGCAGATCGGCCCCGTTCGTGACCTCCGTGATGGCGACTGGCTTTGCACCCGTCTCCTGCGCGACGACCGAAAGCGTCTCTGGTCCGCGTGAGTTCGCGATGAAGACCGTATGACCGAGCTTTTGAAAGTGCTGCGCTAGCGCAGATCCAATATTGCCCGCTCCGATGATTCCAACCTGCATGTCTTTCCCCTATCGCTGCTGATGTGCGTGCGTGCCGCTGCTATGCGGAAACGACCGTTTCCCCATGAGATGCGGAAACGATCGTTGTTGATTCATTCAGTCTTCTCTATTCTTAGAGAATGGTGACGAATCAATGAAGAATGCGACGAAGGAGAGTTCCAAGACGGCCATGGTGGCTGAGAAGGATCGCCTGATCGTATTGAGCGCCCGTGAGCATTTTCTGCGGGACGGATTTTCAGGGGCTTCCATGGATGCGATCGCGCGTTCTGCGGGTGTCTCCGTGAAGACGATTTACAGCCATTTTGCAAACAAGAACGAGCTTTTCAGCCATGTCATGGTCGCTGCTTGCACCGACCATCTTCTCTCCGAGCCTCTTCCCCCTGAGGAAGCGTTGGCGAAGCAGTTTGCCTGGTTTGCAAACGCAACGCAGCCTGGGCTCGCGCGAGCGGGTGTGGAGTATCTTCAGCACCTGCTCTCGGAGGAGCAGGTGGCACTCTATCGCGTGGTGACACGAGACGCTGATCAATTCCCGGAACTGGGACAGCATTACCAGAAGAACATTGCTCGCGGCAGAACTGGCATTCTGATCGCCTACCTCAAGAGCGTTGCCCGGAAGCGGTCCTGGCTCAAACGAGATGCTGCTCAGGATGCTGCGCTCTACGAAGCCTTGCTGCGTGGTGCATTCTACGAACAAGTGTTGCATGGTCTCGTCAAAGTCAACCCGGATGCGATCGAGGCACAGGCGCGCTCCGCCGCCAGCAGGATGTGGCGGGTTCTCACGACGGAACAAAAGGAGTCCCACCGATCGACAAGGATCCAAGGCGCGACAAGGTGATCGAACGCGCACGCTGAGTCGTTACATCCCGGTCCGCACCGTGTATCGCCTTTCATCACGGCTCTCATTGCAAAGCTGACGGCTTTGCTCAGGGCTTTGCGTCTCTATTCTCGATGCAGCGGCAGAATCCATCGGGTGCTGTCCAAGGTAAGCAGACACAATTCCTGCCTATGACGCCTCCAGTTACTCGTCACACCCACGAGCCCAAATCCGCGCCGATCATGGGTCATCAGACTGGGCCGCAACTCGCGTGGAAAGCTACAGGCCGGGCACAGAAATGCGGTAGGTATGCATCGCCGTGCGGTGGAAAAGATCTGCTTTCTCGTTTGCGGTGAAGTCGCGCGTGATGTACTTCATAGCGTTCCAGACGGGAACGTACCCTGCCGAGTATCCATCAGGAGGGAAGTTGCTCTCCATCATGCATCGTTCCGTGCCGAACGCTTTGATCGCCGTTTCGACGTAGGGCGCCCAAGCATCTGCCAGTTCACGGTAACCGACCTGTTCCTGCTTCTGCTCGAAGCCGAAGCCGGAGAACGGCATGCCGAGGCCGCCGACCTTGCAGCGTGTATTTGGTCTTTCTGATAGTCTTTCCATTTCCTTCCTCCAATGCTTGAAGCGTTCGGCGCGCTCGCCGTCAGCGCCCAACTGCATGGGCATTCCAAGATGATCAAGGATGATCGTGGTATCCGGGAACGCATCGACGAGATCGATAAGGTCGGCTAATTGTGTGTGAAAGACAGTGGCATCAAAAGTCAGCTTCCGCTCGGCGAGATGACGAAACCCGTCCCGAAATGCAGCGTTCGACAAAAGTCCCTTTGGCGGCGGGGCGAGCATGAACTTGTAGGGCTCGTCGCTCGGATGATCGAGCGCAACCTGACGGAAGCCTCGCAGACGGTCTGGCGCAAGCTGAAGACCGCGATCAAACAACTCAGCGACCGCATTGCCGTGTCGTAGATCCGCGTGTCCGACGATAGCCGCATTGACGAGCGTCTTTCCATACCTTCCGCTCGCCGCGACGGCACCCACACCGTTCGCGAACTCGATCTCGCCGAGCGGACGCAGGACCTCCGGACCATCTGGGCGGAGGAAGCCAGCCGTCTCGATGTATACCGATGCGACGATATTGTGTCCAGCCTGCACATCTTCAAGGTAGTCATCGAACATGTACCGGGCTTCAGGAAGGTCAAACAGATGAAAATGAGCGTCCACTATGGGGAGTGTGGGATCAATGATGATCTCGCCGCGTCCTTCACTTCGCTTTTCCATGACTACTCACTCCTAGTGTTGAGCTCTGATATTGCTCGTTAGCACTGCGTGTCAATGTGTGACGGATGCGCGGCGCGCAACGAGTGTTGACAACACCAATGAAACACCCGCTGTGGCGAAGACTACCCTTATGCCCTTGAAGTCGAACAGCACACCACCGGCAGCCACACCGATCACGACGGCGAGGTTGGAGATGGCAACGTAGAGCCCCCCCGGCCGCTTCCGCTTCTTCCGGTGCGCTTCGCGCCATCCAGGTCGACCATCCAACAGGTAAGGTTGCGTACGCCATCCCCCAGACCACCATCATGGCGGCGGTGAAGAGCTTGTGCCCGCTCACCAAAACCAGTGCGAAGGCTGCAGTCGCCAAGGCAATCGGCATGAAGACCAGAGTGCCTTGCAACGATGCACGCAGCAGTCGAACCGAAAGCAGATTACCGATCAGGTTGGAGAGACCATAGAGAAGCAGAACGCTGGCAATCTCATCTGCACTGAAGTGTGCGATCTGCTGCAACATCGGCCGCACATAGGTGTACAGAGCGAAGTGCCCCGAGAAGCAGAGGAGCATCGTTCCGATGGCAAGCGCGATGCCAGGACGCTTGATGACGCGTAAAACCGGCAGACCACGCGGCGGCAGCGCGACCGGTAAGCGAGGCAGCGTTAACGTCTGGCCTAGTGCAGCAAGTACGCCAAAAACGGCGAAACCGAGAAAGATTGGACGCCAACCCACCTTAGTCTCAAGTGCCGTGGCCAGCGGAAGCATCGCCACGGTCGCAACCGAGACTCCTGCGAAGATGATTGCAAGCGCCTTCGAGACGTGAGATGGCGGAACCAGACGAAGAGCGAGGGCAGGCACCATCGACCACAGGCCGCCCACTGCGATTCCAAGTATCAGGCGCGCTGCAATGAGCAGCGGGAAACCTGGTGCAAAGGCCACCATCAGGTTGGACAAGGTAAGCAGAACGGAAAAAGTATCACCGCAAGCTTACGGTCAAGGCTGCGGAGCATGACGGAGATCAGCAGACTCACAACCAGACCGATGATGGCATTTGCGGAGATCGCCTGACCGGCCATCCCTTGCGTAATGCCAAGATCGGTCGCCATCGGTGTCAGAAGCCCAGCGGGCGCAAACTCCGAGGCGACCAGGCCGAAGACACCAACGAAAAGCGAAGCAACTCCTGCCCAGTTGGGTTTGTTGCTTGCAGGAATGATGCTTGGCTCACGCGACGATTGAAGCAGAATGTCACTTTCCTTACGCATGGAACATACCCGGTGCAGCTTGCGAGATAACAGCCTCAGGCGCTATGTGAAGCCTCATGCAGAAGCTCGGAGAGCTTGGATATCTCGGATGGGCGGTCGACCGAAGTGCCGACTGTATTCTCTGTTGAATTGACTGACAGTTGTGTAGCCGACGCCAAACGCTGCCGTGGTCGCGTCGATTCCCTCTACGAGCATCTGCTGCTTAGCTGCGTGCAATCGAAGTTGCTTCTGGTACTGCAGAGGAGTCATGGACGTGAGTGCGCGAAATTGATGATGCAGGGTGGAGACGCCCATGTCTGCGATCCGAGCCAAATCCTGCATTCGGAGCGGTTTCTCATAATTGCTCTTTAGCCAAGCGATTGCTTTCGCCGTCTGCCGACTGAGATCGCCCGAGGTCGCTATCGCTCTCAGACGGCTACTCTGCGGTGTCTTTAGAAGCTCGTAGACAAACTCGCGATGGAGCAAGCTGCTCAGGTAGCGAACATCATTCGGCCTGTCGAGTAGCGTCACCATCCGGCGGCATATATCGAGCAGACAATCGTTCGCTTGCCCGATTCCCAATCCGGTCCCTCTCATACGGATCTCAGGGCCGGCCAGATCAGCCTCACTGATGACCTCGCGAACGATTTGCATATTCAAGCGAAGCATCATTGCCAGAACAGGTTTCTTAGGTGTTGCGGTCACAACCTGGCTTTCGACGGGAACATCGATAGATGCCAATAAGAACGATCCAGGATCACAGTGATAGATGGTGCCTCCCAGATTGATTCGCTTATTGCCCTGAGCAAAGACACTCACACTTGGTTCATAGGACACACGATGGCATTCGTCCGGAGCGGTCTTACAAAAGAGGCTCATTGCTGGATCGACAGTGAGAGTCTCGCCTGTTGAAGGAGTGTGCGACGCAATTGCGTCTGCTAGCCCCTGCAGACAGCGCCCGCTGATAGCCGTTGATGAACGTTCACGATTCAATATGACCCTTGCGGCATGTCGCATGCCGATGTCTCTTCGAAGACAGTTTACTCAAAACAAGTCATAAACGCGCGTTCGCGACAGGATCAGACAATCCTTAGGCAGGATCGGCAAAGCTCACATTCCAATTCTTCATCCTATGGCTTGATGAGGAGAACAGCATGATGACAAAGCGTGTACTAGGCCGCAGTGGACTTGAAGTTTCGGCCCTAGGTCTTGGCTGTATGGGGCTCACGATGCAGTTCGGGCCTGCAACAGATCGAGCTGAAGCGGTGAAGCTGATCCGAGCCGCATACGATCGTGGGGTCACCTTCTTCGACACAGCTGAAACCTATGGTGCGGCCAACGAGGAGATGCTTGGTGAGGCGGTCGAACCATTCCGTTCGAAGGTCGTACTTGGCACCAAGTTCGGCTTTAAGAATGGGGATTACAAGACAGGGTTCGATAGTAGCCCGAAGCGCATTCGGCTTGTGGCGGATCAATCCTTGTCTCGGCTCAGAACCGATGTCATCGACGTGTTTTACCAGCACCGCATCGACCCTCAGGTTCCGATCGAGGAAGTTGCTGGAACGGTGAAGGACCTTATTCAGGAAGGTAAGGTACGGCACTTTGGCATGTGTGAGGCTGGGCCGGAAATGATCCGGCGTGCACACGCAGTTTTGCCTGTTACTGCGCTCCAGAGCGAGTACTCAATGTTTACCCGCGATCCCGAGGAACAAATCCTGCCCCTGCTCGAGGAACTGGGAATTGGCTTCGTTCCGTTTAGTCCGCTCGGCAAGGGTTTTCTCACGGGCAAAATCGACGACAAGACTACGTTCGCGGATGACGACGTGAGGAAAACTCTTCCGCGCTTTGCGGGCGACGCGCGCATCGCGAACCAGAAGCTGGTCTCTCACATTGGAGAGATCGCATCCTGCAAGGGCGTAACCCCGGCACAGATAGCGTTAGCTTGGCTGCTGGCGCAGAAACCCTGGATCGTTCCGATACCCGGTACGACTAAAGTCGCTCGCCTGGAAGAAAACGTGAAGGCGGCTGATCTTGAACTCACGGCACAGGATATCCAGGAGTTGGATGCTGCGCTGACAAGCATGCCGGTGCAGGGACACAGGTATAACGAGCAACTGCAGAAGCTCGTGAATCGCTAGCGCACATCAGTTCATTCGTACCAACAAATACAAGGGAGACAGCACATGGAAATGCAAGTCATGAAGGGCCGCGTGGCCTTGGTCACCGGCGCCACCAGCGGATTGGGATTCGCTTCGGCAAAGCGCCTTATCGAAGAAGGGGCTCATGTGTACGTAACAGGTCTGGACGACAAGGCACTTGCTGAGACGCAGGAAAGGCTAGGACCTTCAGCAACGGCAATTCTCGCGGACTCCGGCGTTAAGAAGGATATGAAGCACGTCGCTGAGGAAATCAAGAGGGCACACGGAAAGCTCGACTTCCTGCAGGTGAACGCTGGGCGCCTCGCTCACAATATGCCTTTGCCCGAGCTTACTGAAGAAGAGATCGATAGGACCTTCGACACAAATTTCAAAGGTGTCATTTTCACGGTTCAGACGATGCTCGACGTTTTGCGCGATGGTGCGTCAATCGTCCTGACGTCCTCGGTCACTGTCGACATGGGGTTGAAGGGCTTCGCGCACTATGCAGGGACCAAAGCAGCCGCCCGCGCGTTCGCGAAAGCCTGGACGACGGAACTCAAGGACCGTAACATCCGCGTGAATTCGATCAGCCCGGGTATCGTCCCAACCGAAGGTTTCCATACGGAACAGGGAATGAGCAAGGAGCAGATCGCTGATTATTCCGCAAAGGTCTCAAAGGACATTCCAGCGGGCCGCGTGGGAAAAGTCGAAGACATCGCCAATGCGGTCCTGTTTCTGGCTTCGGATGCGAGTGACTACATCCGTGGAATCGACCTGGTGGTCGATGGAGGCTTAACCGAGGTGTATGCGGGAAAGAATGGAGAATAGAAATGTCCGAAACCAGGCAAGAGGAACGACACATCCTTTGTGAACTCAACGCCAAGCCTGCTCACGCGAGCGAAGTGAAAGCGTTGCTTCTTCAGCTTGTTGACCCGTCCCGAAAGCAAGAAGGCAACTTGGCCTACAACGTCTTTCAGGACAGGGACGAAGCAAGCAGGTTCTATATCGTCGATGCGTGGGCGAGCGAGGCAACTTACCAAGCACATCACTCCAGCTCTCACGTAGCCCACATCGTCGAGCAGATGAAGCCTTTCCTGATCGGTAAATACACAGAAAATGTAGCGGTGCGACTCAGCGAATGATGTGGTCAAGCGTGAATACCGGCCCATCCCATGTCGGTGTTCACGCTTGCATAGTCCGACCAAGGTTCCTGAATGACTCACGGTCAGCGCCGTATGCGGTTTAGACTGCTGCGAGTTGCACCGTGCCCGCGAATCGCTGTGCAGAATCATGTTGTGGATCAGCAAGGATGGTCGTCCAATGAAAGCCGCGATTCGGCGATTTCGCGTGTCTGCTTTCTTCACCGTCTCCAAACCCCGCAAAATGTCATACCGAGCCAACTTGGACAAGGCAAAGTAGCGTTTCTTTGCCTTCGGATGCTCGTCAAGAGCAGCGGTAAGGTCAGCCGGCATTTGTGCAGTTCTCGCGGAAGAGTACGCTCGATCCCAACGCCCGTCTGCTTTTGCCGCAGCTACCACCTCCAGGCCTCTCTCCTTCATCCTGCGTAAGCGCCGTGGCACGTTCTCGGTTGACCTGCGACCACTGGCTGCGCGGCCTCCTTGGAGTCAGACGTACCAGATAAGAAGATTCGTCATAACCCAGCCCCTGTCCATCAATCGAGCCATGACAGAGAGACGAGTCGATCATATCCTGCTGCGAGACCGGCTGGAATCCTTCGCGCTTCTTTCGGAGTCTGACCCAAATTCCTGGTGCATCCATCGGTTGTTGACCGATCCACTTTTCAAGGGCTGCGCCTGTGCCGAATGCTCTGACGGGAAGTCGCGCGACCTTGCGTTTAGCCGACCTCAAGCCGTCAGTTTGCTCCATTGGGTTGCAATGGCCGCTTGCCATTAGCGCAGCAGATAAAGTGTTGCGCTGATGAGAACGCTGCTCACAAAGAAGAAACCGGCGCTGAGAAAACCATAGGCAAGAGGCCTGCGGATGTTCGGATTGATACCCATGTTGACGGCAGTGGTACCGAGGTATCCGGCTCCAACGACCGCACCGAAGCTGATCGCGGAAGCAAGGGAGGAGATGCCCCTCGCGGGCATCAACCATGCGCTGGTCACCACAGTGAGCAGCATGCATATCATCGGGCCTACGAAGTACAGGGAGGGCATCTTAGCGGCGGGATTGTGCTCGCGTCCGAGCACCGAAGAATAGACCTTTCCGAAAAGCGCAGTGAACCATACCCAACCGAGCATGCTGACGACGAAGGCTGCGGCAAGGATTGCCAGGGGGTTGATGCGAGTCATGACAGTTGGCATGTGGGGAGTCTTCTTTCATTTATTAAGCAACTGAGCGGTTGCACTCAGGAATTAGTCAGAGCTATCAATTGACAATGTACTGTCATTTCTGCGATAGTCTCATTATGACAATAAGTTGTCAATGCGACTTGCTGATGCAATTGACTCTCGACGGTGAGCACGCTTGGAGGTGATATCGATGGAGCTTCTCTCTCTACAGGACTCCGAAAACGAAGTGACGAAGTTGATCCTCAGCATCTTTCGGGTCAACGGTGCACTGCTTGTTGCCGGAGATCGCCTTACCGCTTCCATCGGCCTCACGAGCGCACGATGGCAGGTGCTAGGAGCGGTCGCGAAAGCCGCGGATCCTCTCACCGTGGCTGCCATTGGCAAGAGCATGGGTTTAACTCGCCAGAATGTACGCATCATCGTTCGTGAGCTCGAAGCTGCGGGGATGGTCCGACTCGCGGATAATCCGGCCCACCAGCGCGCCAGCCTCGTGAGGCTCACACCGAAGGGGAAGCGAGCCAACGCTTCCGCGAGAGATCTGCAGGGTCCGTTTACGGATGCGCTGAGTAAAGACCTCGACCCATCGCGCATCGCCAACTGCGTCGATCTCCTGCATACCCTGTACGCACGACTGAAAAGCCACAACGAGGAATCGTAGTGCTGTCATCGGCTTCATTTAACACAAAGGAACAACAGGCGGTCAGACCGCCGAAAGGGTTAGCAACATGCAAAAGGTATGGTTTATCACTGGTGCGAACCGTGGACTTGGCCGCGCGTTTGTTGAATCGGCTCTTGAACGCGGCGATCAGGTCGCTGCTACCAGCCGCAATCTCCAATCCGTTGTAGACCTGAGTGAGAAGTATGGCGATCTCGTTCTTCCCCTGAGCCTCGACATAACGAACAGGGAAGCAGTCCAGAAAGCAGTCCGGCAGGCAAAGGAGCATTTCGGCTGTCTAGACGTTCTCGTAAACAACGCGGGCTTCGGCACATTTGGAGCCGTTGAGGAATTAAGTGAACAGCAGCTTCGCCAGCAGTTCGAGGTCAACGACTTAAGACATGGAAAGAGTGGGAACACGTTTCAACAGCTGAGGGGCTGGGGGAAGCCTTCCCCGGTTGAAAACTGACGATGCAGCTAAAACGGAAGTGCGTCGCCGTTACGGACGGAACAGCAGGCATCAAATCGCCGATGCACGCATCGACCAGGTTGGTAACGCGGCGTCGACAGCCCAATCTGCGACTTCTGGGACGGAATGACGTTTCATGCAAGGAGCCGACTGTAAACGAACGTGGTTGTCATCCATAACTTCTGGATGAGGTGATCGTGCGGCACACCATCTACCGCTGCATTCCGCCTCCGAAATGACTGCGCCTGTTCGATGTTTCCGGACCGAGAATTCCTGACCTTTGTGATCGTGATCGCACGTGCCAAACTACGAAGGCTGCGTCAGGGGGATCTCGGAATCTCGCGCTGTTGCATCGTACGACCCTGGGCAAGGGTCTCTCAGCTAAGCTTTGCGGTTAGTTCGGCCAGCAACTGGGTGGGTGGCATCACCTCGGTATCGGCGTCCAGCTTGTAGCGCTCGTTACCGGGGTAGAGCACAATCTGTCGTGATGCGGCGACGTCTTGACAGCCAAGATAAAAGCCCTTAGCCGGGTTGGGGCTGCTGACTGAGCGTTTGACCTCAATGGCCCAATGCTCGTTCTTCCCGAAGTCCAGTATTAGGTCGATCTCCGCACCTGCCGCAGTTCGGTAGAACGAGGGCCGAACGGTGTCGGGGAGCATGTTGAGAACGGCTTCGAGCACGAAACCTTCCCAACTAGAACCGACGACGGGATGCCCCAGAAGCTCTTCCTGATTGTGAATCCCGAGAAGGGCATGGGTCAGGCCGCTGTCTCGGACGTAAACTTTGGGGCTTTTCACGAGCCGCTTTTGCGCATTGCTCGCCCAAGGTTGAAGACGCCGCACGAGCAGCAGGTCCACCATGATGTCGAGGTAGCGTGCGATGGTTTGCCCGCTGACGCCGAGGCTGCCTGCGAGTTGTGCCGCGTTGAGAAGTTGGCCTTGATTGTGAGCTAGCATCTGCCAGAAGCGACGTAGCGTTTCGGCGGGAATGCGAGGGCCAAGGGATGGCACATCGCGCTCCAAGTAGGTCTGGATGAACGCACTGCGCCAGCGATAGCTGGCGGCATCCGACGTCGCGAGATAGCTGTCAGGGAATCCGCCACGCGACCAAAGCTGATCGAGTGACGAGATTGGAATCTCATCCACCGAAAACGGGGTCAGTTCTTCGTACGCAATGCGCCCAGCCAAGGTCTCAGCAGACTGTTGGAGCAGATCCATGGAAGCTGAACCCAGCAACAGAAAGTGGCCGACCTTACGTCCTTTCCGGCGCCGGCGATCGATTACGCCACGAAGAACGTCAAAGAGTCCCGGAAGGCGATGAATCTCGTCCAGAATGACCATCTTTGCTTCGTGTTGTTCTAGATAAAGCTCAGGGTCAGTTAGCTTGGCGCGATCTGCTGGCCGTTCGAGATCGAGATACAGGGTGTCGTTCCCTATCTTGTCCGCGATGGCATGAGCCAGCGTCGTCTTTCCAACCTGACGAGGGCCGAGGAGTGCGACAGCAGGGAACTCACGGAGTCGCTCAACAACACGTGGCTCTATTCGGCGTTGAATCATCCCTGTAATTATGCCATGGCGTGGAAGATTTGCATGGTTAAATTCATGGCACGCGACCCCTATCCAAATCGTTCGAGCTCGGTCATTCAGGATCGATCTAGGCGAGAAGACGCAAAAGTGAATGTGGCTACGGCATTGCTCGTGGTACAAAATGCAAGCGGTTCTGCGAGTTCATCCCCGCTATGCCCATTTCGCCGCACATGCTCTTGGGTGGTTAGAATGGCCGCATGAATATCACAGCTATGCTCGCTCAGATCGATGCTGAGATCGCGCGCCTTCAACAGGCTCGTGCAGCGCTGGTCGCTTTGGAATCGACTGCACCTGTGCGTCGCGGTCCAGGACGTCCCCCGAAGTCAACTAGCGTACCTACCAAAAGCACGAAGCGTACTATGAGCCCGGAAGCTCGTGCTCGTATCGCAGCAGCGCAAAAGAAGCGGTGGGCTGCTCAGAAAGCAGGGAAGTGATTCTTTGTTGACTTGAGGGTCAACGGGGAAACCAGCAACTATAGTTGCTGGTGCGGATTCGCTCTAAACGAAAGCATGGCCTTGTGGCCAAGCCTGTTGGAGCAGAGAAAAAGCGGAAAGGATCAACACCTAATCAGGTGTTCGGCAGAGCCGTCACTGAAATGCGGCTGTCGCGTGATCTCTCTCAGGCTTCTCTTGCCGATTCCTTGGGCTACAGCAATTACTACGTAGGACGCATCGAGCGGGGCGAGGCTAACGCCACTTGTGACGTTATGTCAGCTATCAGCCGTTATTTCGGGTTGAGCATCGGAGAGTTTTGGATGTTTGCAGAAAAGCTCTCAGGCAAATCTAGTCACATGAAGTAGGACCCGGTGTTTGGTCCGGCGCTGTGGCGAAACCCTCTGCGTAAAGCCAAAAACGGCTCATTGGAAGCATTTCAAAAATACATCACGATGGCATACATGACATCGAAGCTGATGTTTTCCTTGCCTTGCTCAGCGTTGCGCAACGAATACTCGTTGCAACCCACCGACGTCGCAACAACAGCCTGCGACACGTCCTTCTTGATGCGTAAGGCGGTTATGGCCGCACCGAAAAGCTCTCGAGGAGTGTTGGTTCGTCGCGTGTTCGTTACTCCGATCCGCCTCGACACACTTTAAATCGTCCGCTCAAAGCAAATATTGAAACAGCAACTATAGTTGCGTATACTCCGATTCAGCAACTATCGTTGCCATATGGTGAGTGCTGTGCTGGGCACGGCACGATCGGAGGGCGTGTGAATTCCGAATCTGCGCTGCCACTCATTGCCACCTTGTTGGCCGATCTTCCCACCGAGCTGGATAACGTCGCCAATATCAAAGGCGAGACAGATGCACCCGCTGACGAAGCTCTGCTTGAGGCGGTAGCGAAACGCGATAAGGACGCGCTCTCTGTCTTATTTAGAAGGCACGGAAGAGCCGTATACAACGTGTCGTGGCGGATTCTGCGCGATGACGCGGAGGCCGACGATCTACGTCAAGAGACGTTTCTTTATCTCTTCCAGAAAGCCTACCTCTATGACCCGAGTAAGGGCTCTGCGTCGTCGTGGATTATTCAGGTTGCCTATCATCGCGCCATTGATAGAAGGAGGGCTCTGATCTCCAGAGAGCACTACCGAACCAAGGACCTGGACGAGCAGAGCATTGGCTCTCTTTTCGCTCGTCCTTCGACGGACCACATTGACGGCAAAGCCATTCTGGAACGTCTGCGCGGAGAGCTCTCGTCAGATCAGCAACAAGCCCTGGAACTGCACATCTTCGAGGGATACTCCTTCAAGGAGATCGCAGAACGGAATGCTCAGAGCATCGGGAATGTCCGAAATCACTACTATCGGGCTCTGGATCGTTTAAGATCGAGCCTTTTCATGAAGAAACGGGGATAGGGTGAGAGAATGGGCTGACAATTTTCCCGTGAGGCAGTCGACACTGTGAACCCGCGACTTCATGACGAGTTCGTAGAGATGTGCGCACTCTTCTACTCCGGAGAACTCTCCGAAGAAGAGTGGTCGCTGCTGCAGGTGCATATGGCCTACTGCGATTCGTGCCGTGCGACCTTTGAGGAGTTCGCTCACGTCTCGCAAGAGGTCATTCCTGCAATGGCGCAGGCTGCCGCTGCGCAGGCACCGCTAGAGTCTCAGGAACAGTTCGATGCGGCGGCGAAAAGGTTCGCCGCGCAGTTGGATACGGTGCCGGTTCCGCAAGCCAAACCGCGCGCAAAGGGAAACTGGCTTCTGTATGGCACGATCGCGGCGTGCGGTCTCACTGCATCCACTTATGGCGTCAGGAGCTACATACAACATCAAGCGGATCGCTCGACGATGACCAGATCTGCAACGACGATCACGAGGCCGACTGTTGCCAGCTCAGCGGTAGTATCCACAGAAGTGGTTCCTGCGAAGAATAGCGAAAGCGAGAATGCTCAGCTTCGCAAGCAGCTTACTGACCTTCAACAGGCAGCTCTTGCGGCCAGATCGGCACAGGCAGATCTGCAGAAACAGCTCGACGCCGACCGGCTACAACTCGACCAGGCCTCGTCCGACAAGCAGGCTCTGACCGTGCAGTTGAACGCGGCACAGGGAAGCGTGCAGACCCTTCACGAGCAGCTCGCGGCGGCGCACGCAGCTTCTGGGCAGCAGGACGTTCAGATAGTCGCATTGACGGATAAGATCCGCAGCTTGAATGCGGAGCTTGCCGACCTCAACACGAATTTAGAGAGCAAGGAGCGGATGCTTGCTCTCGACAAAGACTTCCTCTCCCACGACAAGGACATCCGAGACCTTATCGGCTCGCGCAATCTGTACATCGCCGACATCTACGACACGACAGAGAAAGGGAAGACGGCCAAGCCCTTTGGACGTATCTTCTATACGCAAGATCGTTCGCTGGTGTTCTACGGCTTCGACCTCGACAAACAGCCTTCTCTCTCTCGCGCCGTTTCGTACCAAGTGTGGGGAAGTGGAAGTGACCATGATCCCGTGAGCCTCGGGCTCTTCTATCAAGATGATGGGCATAAGCGTTGGGTACTTCGCTGCAACGACTCGAAGAGTCTGTCGCGTTTGAACATGGTCTTTGTTACGGTGGAACCATCGGGTGGAAGCAACAAGCCCACCGGGAAGCAGCTTCTTCGGGCCTACTTGCAGATCGAACCGAACCATCCGTAAAAGAAAGATTGATACAACTTTCCCAGGTCGTCCGTATACGGAGTGCATTCAAAACACTCCCAACCTCCGGAGCGACCTTTCGTGAAATCTCTTGTCTTGCTGCTGTGTTTCATCTTCCCCGGCCTGTCGTTCAGTCAGTCAACCAATGCAACGATCAGCGGTGGCGTTACTGATCCGTCCGGCAATCTCATCGTTGGCGCGGATGTTCTGATCAAGAACGATACGACGGGGGTTGTCTATAACGCCAAGACGAATCGCGTCGGGATGTACCTGATCCCGATCCTGCCGCCCGGGCACTATCACGTTCAGGTTGCGAAGCCGGGATTCAAATCCATCATTAGAGCGGATGTAGTGTTGAACGTTGAGAGTGCTGTGGCGCTCAACTTCGAGCTTCCAATTGGTGCCACGTCGGAAAGCGTCACGATTGATTCAGCCTCGCCCGCCATGAACACAACGGATGCTTCGGTCTCCACCGTGATCGACAGGAAGTTTGTTGAGAACGTTCCGCTGAACGGAAGAAGCTTTCAGGATCTCATCTCGATGACGCCGGGTGTCGTTACGGTCAGCCCGCAAGCGCAGGCTGGTACCGGTATTCAGCACACTGGCGATTTCAGCGTGAATGGTCAACGTTCCGAGTCGAACTATTACACGGTCGACGGTGTCTCCGCCAACATTGGAGCAGGGAACACCGCTGGTAGTTCCTCCAATGGTGCGAGCGGTGGTTTGCCTGGATCTACCGCGCTAGGCACTACTCAAAGCATTCTCCCACTCGATGCGCTTCAAGAGTTTCGTGTCTTGAGTTCCACCTATTCTGCGGAGTTTGGGCGGAGCCCGGGAGGACAGTTCACGTTTGCTACACGCAGCGGCGCGGATCAATTTCACGGAAGCGTCTATGACTATCTGCGCAACAACTACTTCGACGCTAACGACTGGTTTAACGATCACAATCATGTGCGAATTGCAGCTCTGCGTCAGAACGATTTCGGAGGAACCTTCGGAGGACGCGTCCTTCTCCCGCGCTTGTATGACGGACGAGATCGCTCCTTCTTCTTCGTCGCCTACGAAGGACTGCGTCTGACGCAACCTCAAGCCGCGACGATTCAATATGTCCCCGACAGTTTCATGGGAGCTCAAGCGAGCTCAGTGATGCAGCCTATCTTGAACGCCTTTCCTCAACCCACCGCGGGTGCCACTGACTACGGAAGCGCATCAGCGCCGAGCTTGGCACAGTTCATCCAAACGTATGCTGTCCCCAGCCGCATCGATTCGACGAGTGCTCGGCTTGACCATCAATTCAATCGTCGTGTCTCTGCCTTCTTCCGGTGGGGTAACACTCCCAGCTCTACGTCAAGCCGAACTCTTTCCGCACTCAACACTCTGAGCGTGAATACAGGAACGTATACGTTCGGTCTGAGTACGCAGATCACTGATGCCCTTACGAATGACTTCCGCCTTGGCTATGCTCAGGCGGACTCGGTCAGCTCCCAAGCACTCGACAGTTTCGGAGGAGCAACTCCTATTGATCTTGGATCGGCGATGGCTCAGAGCACGAGTGCCACGATGGAGCCATTCGTTTTTATCTCCATCTCGGGCATTGGTACCAGTAGTCTAGGTTCTTACAATTCAGCAGCGAATCGGAGCCGACAGTGGAATATCGTTGATACGTTCAGCATGGTGCGCGGACACCATTTTGTCCGATACGGATTTGACTTCCGTCGCATCGAGTCGCCGACTACGGCCGTGTCACCGGTCATCCAGGCCGAATACCTTTCAGCCGCATCGCTGCTCAACAACTCTTCGGACTTAACCTTCCTCATTAAGCGTAACCAGAGCTCACTGCTCTTCCATGAGGCCGCCGCATTCGTTGAAGATGAGTGGCGCCTTTCACCACGATGGAGTTTGTCTGGAGGTCTTCGATGGGAGGTGAATCCTCCTCCTACATCGAGCAACGGGAATCCGCTCTACACACTTGCGGGGGACATCTCGCAGCCCTCGACTTTGACCGTGGCACCTGCGGGCACACCGCTCTGGAAGACCTCGTGGTACAACTTCGCTCCACGTCTTGGTTTTGCGTGGACTCCTCATGGAACCGATGGGAAAGATACGACCGTTCTGCGAGCCGGTGCAGGCGTCTTCTTCGACACCGATAACCAGGTTGCTGCTCTCGGCGTGACGGGCCTCGGATTCCTCGCGCAGTCCACACTAACGAAGGCGGCTCTTCCAATCACCGCAGCCCAACTCTCCTTTCCGATCTCGACCGAAGCTCCCTACACGAGCGCGAGTCTGTACGCCTATCCGCAGCATCTGCAGTTGCCGTATACGCTGCAATGGAACGTGAGCCTGCAGCAAGCGCTTGGACGCAATCAATCGTTCACGCTCACGTATGTTGGGGCGAGTGGTCGCCGCCTCTTGCAGAGCCAACTCATCAACGTAAGCTCACGCAATCCGTTGTTCGGCTCAATCTACTTCACGCCATCGGGTATCACATCGAACTTCCAATCGCTCCAAGCTCAATTCCAACGCAGCATCAGCCACGGACTGCACGTCCTCGTTTCCTACACGTGGGCTCACTCCATCGACTTCGGTTCCAACAGCACGACCTATCCCGTGGTGCGGGGAAACTCTGACTTCGACGTGCGCAACAATCTGAGTGGTGGCTTGAGCTGGGATATTCCTTCTGCCGGTAAGGGGCTTCTTCGCCCAATCGTTAGTGACTGGGGCGTCGATGGACGGTTCATGGCTCGTACCGCCTTCCCGATCACGCTGAATGGAAGCTCACAAACGGATGCCACCGGTGCGATCTACTACACGGGTGTGAACATCGATCCCACCAAGCCGCTCTACCTCTACAGCTCCACCTATGCGGGTGGGAAGGTCATCAACCCCGCGGCCTTCAGCCTGCCTGTGGGCGCCGCAATGGGAAATGCTCCCCGCAACTCCATTCGTGGATTTGGACTTGAACAAGTGAACCTAGCCGTTCGACGCAACTTCCACATCGTTGGTGATGTTCATCTCCAGTTTCGAGCAGAGACCTTCAACCTCTTCAACCATCCGAACTTTGGCTATGTGAACCCCACGCTTTCGAGTGCTCAATTCGGTCAGGCCACAAAGATGCTGAATCAGAGCCTCGGAACGCTGAGCGCGCAATACCAATCTGGAGGACCGCGTTCCATGCAGTTCTCCCTCCGAGCGAGCTTCTAGGCAAGCGCACCGATCACCCTAGACATCTTCGGAGACACCATGAGACTGCACTCTCGCATGTGTGGCATGAACACGCTCGCGTTCCTGTTTCTGTGTGCTCAGTCTTTGAATGCACAGAAGCATCGCTTCACTGTCCGCGATTCCATCGAGATGGTTACGATCAGCGATCCGGCCCAAGTTGTTCAACATCCTGAGGTCAATTTCTCCCCAGACGGTTCGAAGTTCTTGGTCGTCACCACACGAGGAATAGTAGCTACCAGTCAGATCGAATCGGATCTTCTTGTCTATGACGTGGCGGAGGTCACGAGGTATTTGACTTCGTCTGCGGTCGCGCAGCCTCCAAGGCCGCAGCATCTTGCGACGATCCGAGGGACGCATCGACTCCTTGTCGATAGACCCTATGCCGCTGTGATCGCAGCGCTACGCTGGTCTCCAGATTCTCGCACGGTGTATTTCTTGGGGTCCGACGCGAGCGGCGTGCGAACGCTCTATCGAGTGGGGCTGCAAGATCCGGCACCCCGCGCGATGAACCCCAAGGGTGTAGATGTACGAAGTTTTGAGCTTGGCTCGCATCATGAAGTTTACTTTTTCGGCGAAAGGATTGATGAGGTCGCCCGTTCGACAAGTGAACTGAACGGCGTTCCGCTCTATGGATCAAGCCGAGTCGTCACAGGCATTCCGCTGCAGCAACTCTTGTTTCCACAGCTTGAGAATGGAATGCGTCCTCGCCGCGATTCGTTATGGAAGGCGGATGGTCGCTCTGCGCCCAAGCTTATCGCCGACGCGAATCGTCTAGGTGGTCCCAGCGCCGATAACTTGAGTGCGCGTACGCTCGCAATCTCACCAGACAGCCGGCACGCGGTATGGCTTGCGCCCGTGTCATCGATCCCTTCTTCATGGAAGGACTACGATCCGCTCCCGATGTTTGAGCATCTGCGCTTCAGAGAGGGCGATGCAAAGCAAACTTCATCGTTCAACTATTGGCGGACGCGGGCTTATTCCATTGTCGATCTACGTTCCGGGCGGAGTCGCCCACTGTTGGATGCGCCTTCCGCGAATGGGTTCGGCTACTCCGACAAGGCCGTGGCCATGTGGTCTCCCGATGGCACGAATGTGCTTGTGACAAATACGTTCGTACCGTTGTCTCGCGAAGATCGTTCCGGACGGGGCCATCTCCCATGCGTGGCTCTATCGATCGAGATCGCCACCGGTAGCCGACAGTGTCTCGCTCTGACTCGCGATGTTCAATCCAGGGTGAATGGTGAAGCTCAGATTCCTATGCACCTCATCAGCGCGCGGTACGACCGTAGCGTCACGAACTCGATCCTCTTGGTGTTCGCTCGCAACGGGAGTAAAGAGCTCATCGAAGAGCGTTATGTGAATGGCACCAAGGGATGGCAGAAGGTCTCAGAAGTATTTCACGCGAGTGCTGCTCAGCCGCTTTTCGTTTCTGTTCATCAGGCCATGAATCAACCACCGACGCTATGGGTTCAGAAAGCGGAAGCTCCGTCGGACGGTTCGGCGAAGCTCTTGCTCGATCCCAATCCTCAACTGCGCCATGTCGCGCTCGGTCAGGCGCGAGTCTACCGTTGGACCGACTCGAGCGGGAGAAAGTGGGAGGGAGGCCTTGTCCTTCCCGTCGATTACGATCCTTCGCATAGATATCCGCTTGTGATTCAAACCCACGGCTTTGCTCCGCATGTCTTCCTCGCCGACGGGTGGTATCCAACGGCGATGGCTGCGTTTCCTCTCGCGAGCGCCGGAATCGCCGTATTGCAACTCGGCTCGAATGCAGACCACTTCGTTACGCCGCTCGAACTTGGCGATCAACTCCTGGGCTATCAGTCGGCGATCAATCACCTCGTTCAGGACGGCATTGTGGATAGACAAAGGGTCGGCATCATCGGCTTCAGCCGAACGGCCTGGCACGTCGAAGGCGCTCTCGTGCGCGATCCTCGACTCTTCGCTGCAGCCACGATAGCGGATGGTGTGGACGTGAGCTACACGCAGTACATGCTCTTCGGCGAGAGCAACGCAGGACTTGCCGGAGAATTCGACCGGATCAATGGAGCTGCTCCGTTCGGAGAGGGACTTCATCAATGGATGGATACGGCGGTCGGCTTCGAGCTTAGCAAAGTGAAAACCCCTCTTCGCATTGAGACGATCGGAAAGATGTCTCTGCTCGGCGAGTGGGAGACTTACTCATCTCTGCGGCAACAACGAAAGCCCGTCGATCTCGTCTTCATTCCAGATGGGCAACACATTCTGCAGAATCCTGCGGATCGTATGTCTTCGCAAGAGGGCAATGTGGCCTGGTTCTGCTTCTGGCTGCTCGATCGATCAGAGTCGGGGCACTGTCCGACCGTGCCTGCCGAGGAGAAGCTCGCTTGGGAAAGGATGCGTGATGATCAGATTCACAGTTCCGTACTCAGAACGCACACCGGGACCCCGTAGGATCCCGGCGTGTTTATCGGCAGATGAAGCTACTACTCATCGGCTTCATACGCGGCTGAAGTACCGATCGGTTGGGGATTGTCCTGCAGCGCATTGTCTTTGACCATATCGCTCTGGACAGCAACCAACGCCGGGACCGTTGCAAGAACGGACGGTTTGGAATAGTTCATCATGGCTCTTTCCTCCTTTCGTCAGATTCCCGCGAACAAGCAGTTGATCAATCTGCCGGTGCGTGAGCATGGTGGCTTCTTTCCGTGACGGAAGAGGTAGCTTGCTTTGAAAGCCTCGTCTCCGTCGGAAATAGTGAACGAAGCCAGATCTCATAGAGGGCGGCTCGGACGATGGCCGGCCACCATTGAATGTTTGCGCCCTGCACGACCTCTGCCACACAGTCGGAAAGAATCGCAGGTTCGATCAACCCCAGTTCTGCCAATCGGGAATCGCAGAAAAGAGACGCGAGGCAGGGAGCGGACTCTTGCATGGAGCGAAGTGGGCCGCGGATCGCGAAGGCCTTTCTACGTCGCTCCAGAATCTCAACCGGCACGGTGCCACGCATTGCTCGTCTCATCAGTGAACGTCGTCTGCCGGATCTAACCAGCTGCTCTCGCGGCAGACTTAAGAGAAATTCAACGAGATCCTTGTCCAGATATGGGTAAGCGTATTCAAACTCGGGCCTGCACCGTCCCGAGTTGCTGGCGAGGCTCTCGACCACCGTCTGCCAAGCAAAGCTGTTTGCAATGGCGCTCGGGCGCGCCGACATCCGCTGGGCAAAGCTGGGCGTGAACAAACTGCAATCGTGTTCCACGGCAGGTTTATCTTCGCGGATCCATGGTGACCGATGAGAGGCCGAGCGGGGACCTCCGAGGTACATTCTCGCGGTGAACGAAAGCAGCTCCTGTGCCAATCCAAGCAACGGACGCCTGCTCTCCAGGCACCACCTCATGCTTTGGTTTCGCAGGTTCGAGATCTCAAAGGATCGGAGGTAATCTGCCAGTTCTGGGATCGCGTAAGGAACGCCGCCGAGCAGTTCGTCTCCGCCAATCCCCGAAAGAACCGAGCGTGCACCAACGCTCCTAAGACAGTCTTCCACGATGCGTCGTTGCTTTGCATTCGCTTGGGTTGTTCCAGGCCAATACTCTATCCCGAAGTCGAAAGAAGGGGACTCAAATCTCTCTTGATCCAGATGGAACTCAACATGGACGCCTGGCTGACCGCGCTGCTTCTCCACTGCGGTAAAGTACGGCCTTTCGTTCCAGTTCGGTTCTGCATCGTCGAAGTAGGAGATCGTCTTGATGGGATCCACGACCTCTCCGCTCGTCTGGCACACTCTGTCCGCCATACAAACGATGGAGCTGGAGTCCATGCCGCCACTCAACTCTGCGATCACCGGATACTCAGCACCTGCGACGCGGCGAGATACGGCTTGGGAGAAGAGGTCGAGGAAATGCTCCTCAAAAGCTTCATCGCTGGCGTAGCGGGCTTCACTTTCTCGCAAAGGTGTCCAATGGCGCTTTGTAAGGCAGCCACCTCTGGCCAGCCGTACGACGCACGCGGAGGGCACCGCATGGATCCCTTCAAAGGGAGTTCTGTCACCGATCCTTTGTCCCGCGAGATAGGCACGTGCGAATTCAATGGACGGCCGGGCCGTAGGCAACTCCTCCAAGATTGTTGCTAGTGAAGAAGCCCACAGAACTTCTCCGCCTTGGTGACGGTAGTAGAGAGGTCTCGTTCCGGCATGGTCGCGAGCTAAGAACAGCGTTTCTTCATCCTGCGACCAGAGAGCGATTGCCCAATCACCCTTCAGGTGTGCGAAGCATTCTTCTCCATAGAGCCGGAAAGCCTTGGCCACAATCTCTGAGTCCGAAGCCTGAGCGTCATCGAAGCCCAGCTCCTGGGATAACGCGGCGCGGTTGTCGAGTCGACCTTCGAACGCCGACACGCAATGAAACGCATCCGCAAAAATGCCACTCTTTGTTAGCGAGCGCTGATGTACATACCGAAGTTGCGTCCCCACTCCAAAACGGCCTGCAGTATGGAAGTGAGTGGCATCGGGCGGCGCGCCTGATGTCGCGTAGCTCATCGCAACAAGTCGACTTCTATCGACAACAGTTCCCCCGGGCTGGAGGACTCCAAACATCTGGCTCATCACAACCTCCCTTAGAACTCTTCAAGCACGGCATACTTCTCGCGCATGTAAGGCTTGTCGTTGACGACCGAACCTGCGACCTCGCACCAGGCATGGGATAGAAAGGGGACAATCTGGGCGCCGATCACCATCGTCGCGTTCCACCCGTGACGTTTGAGCAAAACGGTTGTCGCCGCCGAGCGCTGAAGACACAGAACGGGCTTGAAATAGAACACGCACGCTAGATCCATCGCATGACACAGGTTCTGCACATCCACTTCGTCGCGCTTTTCCCTTGAAGCCACTTCTTGCTCGCAAACGAACTGCTTGATTTCCTTGAATGCCCCGAACTTCATGACCCATTCGATATAGGCCAAGAGCAGCCAACCTTCAAGCGCGTAGCGTTTCATCGGATCCTCCTCGCAGCATGTCGATTCCAAGCTCGTGACACAGGAAGGCAATGCGCCGGGTTAGGGCATCGACTTTGACGGAGAGCGGAAGGGAACCTGCATGGCCTCGCTCAAGGCTGTAGTCCACAAGGACAGGATTCGATTGACACTTACGGCCTTGCATCAGCGCGGCCATTTTTCGTACGTGTGCTGGATTACAGCGATCATCCCTGTCACCCGTTACGAACAGGCACGCCGGATAATTCTGGGTGGCGGACACACGATGATAGGGAGAGTAGGCGTGGAGGGCGTGGAACTCCTCTGCGATGTCGATGGTTCCGTATTCGCTTCGCCAGTTCGCAGCGCGGTCGAAGCGCTCGTACCGAACCATATCCAGTAAGGGAGCGATGCAGAGCACAGCGCAGAAGAGGTCAGGACGCTGTGTCATCGCGGCAGCAACCAGCAGCCCGGAGTTCGAGCCTCCAAAGATGGCAAGCCGGTTGGGATCACAGATCCTTTCGTTGCGAAGCCACTCTGCCGCGCAGAGGAAATCATCAAAGGTGTTTTGGCGTTTGGTCCCTCGACCTGCTTCATGCCATGCTGCGCCTTCTTCTCCACCGCCACGAATGTGAGGAATCACGAAGACGGCTCCCATCTCGACCAGCAGTTTCACGAACACCGAGTACATCGGTGTCATCGATCTTCCGAATCCCCCGTAGCTAGTCATGATGGCTGGAGTTCTTTGAGAAAGATTGGCGTCTCGTTTGGAGATCACCGATACAGCGAAAGAGGTGCCGTCGCGAGACGCCACGCTGTCCTGCTTCACAGTCCACAACGCACTCGGTTCCTCGTCCGTTACGCGCTGATTCGGAACCAGCACACTTTGCCCATTCGAATACTCATACACGAGTGAGGCTGACTCAAAGGATTCGAGGCTAAAGAGAAGTGTCGATGGTGCTGCACAAAAACTGGATAGCAGAAGCAGCGTCGCGTTCGGAAACCGAAGCACTGTTGTGCGGTGACCATCAAAGGACCAGCCTTCGAAAATGCTATCCAATCCGTAGCTTGATCCGACGAATATGCCCTGCGTTGTGATCGTCACTCGGTTGAGTGAGGAGTCTAACGATGGGACGATGGTGTTCAACTCGCTTCCGTTCTCCGACAAGCTGACCACTCGAGTGCAGGCCACTCCATCGCCGACTACCGCGTAGATTTGCCCATTGGCGAGGATTGGTGAGAAAGGAACCTTTCGCGCATGGGCGAGGAGAGACCACTTCGGTTGGGCGTCGATCGTCGCTACCCATAGATCTATGTACGACTCTCCGTCATGAAACCGGATCACCATCACACCCAGACGATGATCGTCGGAGAGCAGGAGGATCCTGCTGCACTCAGATCTTGGGATCTCAAAGACCGTTCGATCTTCCCCGGGCGCATCGAAACGCCGATGGCATATACGATAAACATCGCTGGAAGCGGTGGTCTCTTGGCTGAAGAAAAACCCCTCCGCTGTGAACGCAAGTCCACGAGGATACCCCAGGTCAATGGTGGCTAGGTTCTGATCTCCATCGAGCAGATTGATGACGCGGACGGTGCGCTTGTCGCTTCCGCCTTGAATGACCTCATAGGCCACAAAACGCCCGTCGGAGGATACGCGATAGAGGCTCACGGACTGGTAGGGACCAAGCGTTTGCGGGTCGACGAGGATCTTTTCGTTGTCACCCGAGGCATCGCTGATGCAGAGGCAGCGATGCTCTCCGGCACGAAACCGCTTGCGATAGATGTATTGGTCGCCGCAACGAACGACCTGATCGATCATGACGTTTCCGAGTTCTTGTGAAACACGGAGCGTAATCGTCTCGGGCACTCCGATCTGGCGGAAGTAGTCCGCGAGGGGCAGTTGTTGTTGGTCGATCCACGCTTGTGTCTCGGTGGAGTTCCGGTCTTCAAGCCACTGATACGGATCCTTTACAGCGACCCCATGGAGCATTTCTTCAATACCATCTTCGATCACTGGAAGCCTCCGGACTCCGCGGCATTTTGTGCGGCGCGATCCAACTGGCGTGCCATGGTTCGTGCGTAGGTTTCGAACCATGCCGGCTGTCTAGCGTGATCGCCAATCCATCGACCGTGAGCGAGAATCTTGGCGTAAGGCGACAGCAATGATCCGAGGCGCAAACCAGTCTGGGTAGTCTTCCCGCCCCACATCTCTGCATAGCAAGCTTGTGTTGAATCGACCGGATGGTTCGTCGCACGCGATAAATCATCGCAGCAGAGGAAAGGCATACCCACTCCCGTGACGCACCAATCCGTCACGCAGCAACGATCTGAGTTGACGAGAAAATTGTCGCAATGGAGATCGTTGTGAAGCACTGTGTCCGGCAGGTTCAACGCCGCAAGCTCCTCACATGCACTGTGAAGGATGGCGCCAAGCTCCTTCACGCGCGAGCTGGTCAGCGGCATCGAGTTGGTCGATGTCTGTCGTGGCATTGAGTAGAGGAGGTAGTCGACTACCCGTTCAATCGAGAACATCAGGTGCTCAACTCGCAAGTCGATGGCCCCTGCTTCGAAGAGGGAATCCGCACTGCCAACGAGCCTCGCTTGCAAGGAAACAAAGCAACGAGTTGCGCGTAACGCTGTGGTCTGTCGTGGGTCGGAGCAGAGAGACTGCCCCGCGTCTTCCATTATCCACGCATTCCACGCAGATCGTGTATCTAGTAGAAGTGGCAACGCATCAGGAGCTCTCTCCGCGAGAAGTCGGGTGATGGCGAACTCTTTCTGGTTCGGCGAACCCGTGGCTTTGAGCCAAAAGCGCCTCTCATCGTCTGTAATAAAGGAAAGCAGCGCGAATCCTTTACCGGCGTTGAGTTGCTGGATCGATTTGATCCTTTCCACCCCGTAGCCAGCCGACTCCGCAATCCAATTTCGTGCGCGTTCCGTCCAGCCGATGCTCGACACAGAACACGCATTCTCATCATTGAGAAGTGCAGTAAGCCGTTGCATCTCGCTATCGCTGAGATCAGCGCAGCAGAGATTTGAAGTCAGGCCAGAGCCATTGCCGATCGAATGGGAGCCGATGAGTGTCTCCATCAACACGCACGGCTCAAGCGCGTCCTCTTCGGAGAGCAGATCTACCATCAGTGCCTCTATCTGAAAGAGATTCTTCATCGCTGCGCACAATGCTTGGGCCGGACGATGTCCGAAAGGGATGGAAACGTGTAGGACCTGGAGCCGGCCATCCGTTCTGCGAATCAGCTCTCGCGAATGAGCGCAAACCACAACAACCCGATAGAGCACGCAATCCTTTTTTGCTGGACCGATCATGAGACTCGCTCCTATCACTCGCTCGTGATCAAGTGTTGCGCTGTGAGCTGTTCGAGAAACTCTTCGATATCGAGGCGCAGTTGCTCTTCGGGAAGTTGTGTGGCATCGGCAAGGGACTGCAGCAGTTGTTCTTTGCTGTGTCCTTGTTCTATTCCGCGCCAAAGCATCGCGCCCGTCGCGTTGAGCGTCGTAAGTGTGCCTTGCTCAGCGTCGAAGATGGCAGCGCCATCGGAGTTGATTACGCTGCGAAGATGGGGAAGATGGAGGGGCATGCTACCTCGACCGCCGGATTCGGTGACATCTCGAACCGCTGCGTGAAGAGAGCATGAGTCAAGTTGTAGGGGATCACAACGTCAAAGTGCGCAGATGGCCAAAGTTACTCTTCCTCTAACCGGCGCGTCATTTGCAAAGCTTCAGGCCGGTATGACGGCTCCACAGACACGTCGGAGCGCACCGAACTTGTTTGGCTCGATTTGTACCTCATGCGCCTCGCGATGAGAGCCTTGCCTCAACCACAGGCTATCGTTTCGATTCTGTAGGTTGCCGCAAATCAGCCCCTTGCTCTGTTCGAGTACGTAGGTTTGCTCAGCGGAAGCGCGATACTTGGAATCCAAGAGCTGAATGACATTGGTCGGAGTGGGCTCTAAGGCTAACCACGATCCTGGTCGAATCGGGTTGGGGAGAGTGTCAGCGGCGTGAAGATGGCTCACGCGCATGACATCTTTTTGGAGCTCGCTTGGACGAGGGAATTTCAAGGCGAACAGTGATCCATACTCAAGCATCTCTCGCTGGCGTTCATGCCAAACCTCGGCAGGCTCCGGCATCTGAGCCCGCGTTCGGGATGCAGGCATTTCTGCGGCTGTTGATGCCGCTAGTAATTGCTCCAGAGATAGGCGGCCAGCATCGCGGAGGCCAGAAGCCCCGAGACGCAACAAGTCACTGAATCGAGCTAAGCTTTCGAGCGAGAGCTGGATGAGCCCATCCACATGAGGCTGTGAATCGGTCGGACGTCGATATCGTCGGCGGCTTCGATCACTTAGCGATCCTCGTAGCTGCTGGGCCAGCGCTTCTTGGATTCGTTTTTCCGTCTTACGATCACGCACGAACCTTCGATGTTTCGTTGACAGTAAACTCCAACGGGTCGCATGTTCCCACGGCAGAATCAGATCTGCTGTTCCTTGATAGGTCCATAGGCCACGAGGCGAATCCGTCTTTTGCGTCGGGAGTGCGACCGCGTAACTGCGAACGCGGCCAGCGATGCGAACTCCGCTTGGGTAGGAGAATATTTCCGGCCCACGATAGGGATGGTTGTCTCCTAGGAGCTGAAGACGTCCATGCGTTGCGACACATCGGCTAAAGCGGTAACCGTTAGCGAACTGGAGCAGATAGATGGCTCGAGGATTTGGCCGCAGTCGCTCTTGCTCGGTCGTCGGCTCCACGAGAGCGGTCGAGCCAGGAGGAAGGCTCGAGCCTAAACTGTCTTCTCTCCCCACACGCACGTAGAACGCTCCAACGTGGCGCCAGCCAGATCGATCTAGTGATCGAATCGGAATGTTGCGTTGCCAACGCAATACAAGCTTGTCGAGCATTGCATTCTTCTCGAATGCCTCAGCCGATGCAAGCACTAGCGGCAGTTCGACAGGTTGATCACGTTGGAACACGTAGGACTCGATCACGTGGGTCCTATCACCATTGATGGCGTCATCCACGTCGCGCAAGGAGTCAAGATCATAGCCGAATAGACGATAGACGCCGTCCTTCGTGAGAGGCATAATGGATCCCAGTTCATCCATCATCTGAACCATTGCGCGTCCATCGGTTCGGCGAAGATTACTAATGAGATCTTTGAGCTTCTGTTCGTTCCGCATCCACTGCTCGCTGGCACTCGATAGACGCTGTTCGCGTACAAACGAACGTACCTGTTCGATCCGCGCGATGATTTCCTCGGTTGTTGTCTGTGTGTACACAGAAAGAGATTCTCCTTGTGATCGCAACACGGAGGTACACCATTGGACATCGAGTGAACAGGGCGCAGGTCACGGATACCTGTTTTATATCGCGAGGCTATCAGAGCCGAGCATTGTTACGAAGATCGACGATTTGCTGAAACGATGCAACACGCTAAAACAACACCGGCCTCGTGCCCTGCGTCGGGGATATCACAAGTTCGCCTCTTTGCATCAGTCTCACACTCAGCGGGCTGCAATGGACGTTCGCGTTAGGTGTTGTGACCGCAATCTCGCTAACGTCTTATCGTGCACAGAGATTCCGAATTGTCGCTGAATCGAACAACCTGATTTCTCCATAGGCTTTCGCGCTGTACAGCGCCACGTCGGCGTGTCGCAGGATTTCATCGACACTGTCCTCCCCTTCTCTTACGAGTCGGCTGGTCATCAGGAACGGTCGCTGACGGGAAGAGCGTTTATCAGGACTGTAGGTCTGGGAGTGGCACAATGGTCGTTATGTCACCCGCTCATCTGCACCAAACCGTTTGGGGAGTGGTCGCTGCGCTAGCTCTGACAGCTCTTCTTTTTCATTGTAGACAGGCTATGCAAATTCTTAGGGCGGGACGAACCGTCAGAAGGTTCTGGTTCCCCGTTTACCTTTGCATCGCATTCGTGGTCTGCCCGGCGAAATTTGTACCAGGGTGAGTGATAGAGACTGGTTACAAGGAGCTGGACATGCCGAGGGGCAAGAAGCATAGTGCGGAGCAGGTGGTGAACCTTCTTCGGCAGATTGAGGTGGCTGTCGCGAACCGGAAGACGACGGTTCAGGCATGCAAAGAGGCGTCGATCACGGAGCAGACGTACTACCGTTGGCGCGAGGAGTACCGTGGGTTGCAGGTGGACCAGGCGAAGCGGCTGAAGGAGCTTGAGTCAGAGAACGCGAAGGAGAAGCGTCTGGTGGCGAATCTGAGCCTCGACAATCTTGTGTTGAAGGACTTCGCCTCGGAAAACTTCTAAGCCCGGCGCGTCGGCGTCAAGCCGTGGATCATGCACAGCAGATGCATGGTCTGGACGAACGGCGAGCGTGCCGGTTGGCGAAGCAGCCACGCGGCACGCAGCGCTATCGGCCGACGCAACGGGCGGAGGAAGACGAACTGACGCTTGCGATCGTCACACTGGCCGGCCAGTATGGCCGGTATGGGTATCGACGTATCACGGCGTTGCTGGTGCGAGCGGGCTGGAAGGTTGGCAAGGACCGCGTGGAGCGCATCTGGCGACGCGAGGGCCTGAAGGTTTCGCAGAAGCAGAAGTCGCGTGGCAGGTTGTGGCTCAACGATGGCTCGTGCAGGCGGCTTCGGCCGACGCATGCCAACCATGTATGGAGTTACGACTTCGTCAGCGTGCGCACGCATGACGGCCGCATGGCGCGTGCGTTGAACCTGATCGACGAGCACACGCGCGAGGCGCTGCTGGTGCGTGTGGAACGCAGGTAGTCGTGCGCGTTGGTCATCGCTGCGCTGGCCGATGTGATGGTCATGAAGGGAGTTCCCGAGCATCTACATTCAGACAATGGCCCTGAGTTCGTCGCGCACGACCTGCGCAAGTGGCTACGAGATTCAGGTGCGAAGACAGCCTACATCGAACCCGGTTCCCCATGGGAGAACGGCTACTGCGAGAGCTTCAACTCGAAGATGCGGGGTGAGTTCCTCAACGGGGAGATCTTCTACTCGATCAAGGAACTGCGCGTGCTTGCCGAACGCTGGCGCGAGCACTACAACACCGTCAGACCGCACTCCTCGCTGGGCTACAGACCGCCAGCGCCAGAGGCATGGCTGACTGAAAACGCTCGGCGGTTGGGGGAGCCGTTCGCTTCGCTCACGCCTCCCCCACTCGCCATATCCTGCATCGATCCGAACCCGGAGATCGGTGCGCTACACTAACAGTCCAACTGGTACAACACATCGGTCAGGCCACTAAGAGAGTTCTTCGCAATTCAGTCGGGAGTATTCCCGCATGTTCTCGATGTCCTTGCTGGAAGGCGGCTGAGTGCGACCTTGTCTTATCTGGGCTGACTTCCAATATCGGCACGATGCTGACGATAACCTTCTCACGCCGAAACAGGCGGGAGAGCCCACTTCCTATGCTCATGTGACCTCGCGCAGGCATACGGAAAACGCAGCGCGGCTGACGCTAGTCGCGCGCTGCGTATAACTTGCCTCCATTTTCTCATATTAGTCGCCCGTCGATCGGTACGGCAACAATAGGAACCTTTCTCCAGGAGGCCCCGTAGCCGTATCGACACCGAGCCCACCACGTGCCGCGTCCACGAGCGTAAGAGCGGCGTTCCCGCTCCGATTCCCAGCGAAGCATCTCGCTGATCGGTACACTGCGACGCTGCACAAGCACCAGCACCGTCGAAGACGTGGAGCTGCTGCTGCAGTGCAAGCGCGCAACCGTCTACAAGCAAATTAAGCAGGGAAAGATTCCGATCGTTGAGTCGGACTTTGACCTGCTCCGGATCGATCCCAAGGCATGGGTGCTGAAGCTCGAAGCGCCGAACAAGCACAATCCGCTCATCGTGAAGAAGGCCGCTTAGTGTCACTCTCGCCGCGCTTGAACAGGAGTGAAGAAGCAAACCGAGTCACCTCACGCGCAGCGGGAGAGTCATCGGCCGAGACGCATGAAAGCTTCACCGATCAATCTTCGAGTGCCGTGTCTCCGGAAAAAAAGCGATGACTTAGCGTCATCTTCAATCATGAACTGTTGGCACATCGGGAATCCTGCTGATCTCAGTCTGAAGCAAAGTCTCGAAATCTGGATCGAGACGCCATTGCTTCAATGTGTAGAGAATCAAGAGCGAGTCCGCTGGCCGGTCGCCGATCCATCGGAAGTCACCACTGACATGGAAGTCGCCCCGAACGGAGTGCTTCGTCGAGGGAGCTTCTACGAAGTAGTAGAGCATTGCACAGCGCCTCGTGGAGCGAGGATCAAGATAGGCGTGAAAACGGCACTCGACGCCGTCAACCGAAGCTTTTGCGCTAATGAATGGGCGACACCAGCGATGCAACACTGGTTCGGACAGTGTCTCAACGACCCAGTCATCTGGAAATTGTTTCTGGTGTCCGAAATCGATGACCTTCGCGCGCCCACCTCCCGGATCGTCGTTGACGTGTCGACGGTAGTCATACGCCGACATCGTCAGTTGCTTGCCCAGCTCACGTCCACTTCCAACCTTCCAACCGAACCGCTTACCTTCGCCCGTCGGTCGCGACAGTGCAACGTAGATGAACGCCAGGAATATGATCGTGTAGAGACCAAGCTCGATCATCGTTTAACGCTCGCCCCCCAGCAGACAAACATCATTATCGCCGCAATGGTCGCACCGCCGATCGCGATTGCGTAAGCGCCGATCGTTCGGCGGCGTATATGTAGTCGCAACTCCGGTTTCTCGGCTCAACGCAGTCCATCGTTTCCACCGCACGTCTGCGAGACCGATGTCCCGCGGCGAATTGCGGTTTTCCTGAAGAGGTATGCGCCTATCTTAGCCGCGCTGAGTGTTGTTCGCGCCGCTCCGTCGTCGATTAGCGACCGGCTTTGTGAACTAAATGCTGGGCGCTGGGGCGTGTTGCCAAACTACGCAGCTCCGCGACCGCATAGGACTCCTATCCGCCGCATCGATGCCACAGACCATGCAGTGAGCACTCCCTCCAGCGAGAAGTGCGGGATTGACATATCGCGTCAGCCACTCAGGCAGAAATCCGACAATCGATCATTGATATCAACCAGGATGAGCGCACTTGCGGCCTCCTGCAGCCTTACACTGCGGACATGTTTCTTCGCGGCTTGATGGAACTCAGGAAACATGATCACGTCGCCGTCGAAGCGAATGATCCAGCGCGGTTGAAAGCGTGGATCGCGACGCTCGAGGCAGAGCTGAAGAAGCCTGCGCAGATGGACAACAAACGAGGAGATCGCGAAGATTCAAGAGAAGCTCCAGGAACTGTTGAATGAGGCGACGGCTGCAGCCGGTCGCAAAGCAGAGAGGTTGGTGAAGCTGGACCGTGCGGCCGAGCTCGTCAGTGAATTGGCGAAGCTACTGGGCGCGCCGATCGACTTGCCGTCACCCCGTCCTCCCATTGCCGCCGTGCAGCCTCCCTTACTCTCGCATGTGAAGCGGGAATCGCCCGCCGTGTCTGTTTGTATGCGTGTACTCACTGGCAACGCGCTGAAGGTCGCAGCCATTTGCCGCGGCCTACGGACTGAAAGGGAAGGGCATAGAGAAGAAAATGCTCACGGACCTCTCTGGCCCCTCGATGGGCGGATCCTTTGCTGCAAGCTTGGAGCAGGTCCAATCGATCATCTGTTTAGTTAAGGCGTCACTCTTGTTCCGAGATTTGATCGCCGCAATAGCGTCGCAGAGCGCATGACATGCCCCTGCTGGTTCTGTGCCATCAACCGATAGACGCTGACCTGCATCCAACCGCTCAAGCTAGCAGTTGAACGTGCAGGGGGCGCGGTGCGGATCATCATCCAGTTTCAATTTGAAGACGAAACCACAGCGGCGGCAACAACAGGTGTACAGGGAGATGTGACGGATTTCCTCCTGCCGTGCAGCGGAGACATAGTTCGTCATTGCTATGAGGACGGAAGACCCTTCGTTGGCCAGGTCATCGCGCGGACGTTGAGCTACGATGTTCCGAGTGGTATTGGTGTGCCAGGTTTGATTATGGTCACTGCTCTGCTTCGGAAGATCGAGCTGTCTAGGCTAGTCGATCCTCCGCAACCCGACACTCTCCCAGTTTTTTAGCTTTCGCCGTCTTGTCCGAGTCTGCGCAGAATCGGACAAGACGTGGCTTCCGACATCCGGCGATGCGGCTCATCCCCGTACGCAAGCACCTCGAACTCGTGGATCTGCACGCCGTATGGATGCTTGAGAACCTCGAACACGAAGCATTTGTAGAGTCCGGGCAATAGAGTTGTGGTGGTAGAAGCGGAGTAACAGATGCCGTACTCGCTCGGCACTCGATGAAACGGACCTTGAGGGAGTCGGTCGAGACAGCTTTCAATCAATTTCAGATCCAGCTCGTTCCATCCAACTCTACGAACCAAGCGAATCTCGGGAAGGTACACCGGGAATTCGAGTGCCATTCCCTCAAGATACACCGACGCCGTGGGTCGAATCTGTCGGCTGACAGAGGCAGCCCGTGCTCAAGCGATCAGCTTGTCCGGCGCAGTTCCAGCCGGACTGTGATGCGGCTGCCTAGTATGTCCACGACTCGATCCATTACCTGGTGGGTTGGTGCCCCTCCAATCGCGTCAGAATACCATTCGTCTACAAACGGAATGGCACCATATCGTGCGGCCGGGATCAAAAGCTCCTGCGTCGGGTCGCCATCGGTGAAGATGAGAGTCAGCAGGATGTCGTTCGGTTCAGATGAAACGTTGGTTTGCGCTTGCATTCGTGCCCCTGCGTTGAACTCATCACACGCGTTGATTTCTCGGCTATTCTTCATTGCTGTGAGAGGAGAGTAAGGCCGTAGACCCTCCATCAGTTTACTGATTTTTTTTGCCAGCTCAAAGCGCGTATCTTTCCACGATTCACTTTCATCGCTTGAACTTAAGCGCCGCTACCTGAGTGATGTCTATATATGTAGCATCGTCACTCCCGTGTCGGCGATACTTCGAAGCGCTTGCTCGATGCCTTGCCGGTCTTCTTTGCAGGGAATCGCGCGGCGCTTCTCTATAAACTCGAGCGCGTCATCTGCGGGTGCAAAGCGCAGTTTGGCAGGGACGCGGTCTGGCAGCATGATGGATGCGGCTCATTCGCCCTCTGGCCGCTTCTTATAGCGCATATCGCAGGCGTGCCGGCCGCGCATGACCTTACTGCGGCGCATCCCCGACGCTTTCAGCTTGACGTAGTCCTCGCCGCTGATTGGACGCTAATCTCGCCTTCGTCCGCTTCGAGATTCAGAGGTAGTTGAAATGCATATCCTCCTCGCCTGTGTTTCTTTTGGTGTCGTATGCCTTGCGGGAATATTCCGTTAGTGGCGTACTATCTATATGAGCCTTCCAACGGTCAACGAGCTGGGCTTCGGGGTAGTGGATCACATACCCCATGCGTATCGTGCCCATCTGACCCTGAAGCATGTTCATCAAGTCTGAGCTCTCGAAGCTTAGCTGCTGGCCAGATTGGCTATGTACTGAGCGGTCTTTTCACGGGGGCAGATCCCTAGCCACGAACTCGGGCCCGTTGTCTGATCGAAGATGTTCCGGTACTCTCTCCAGCGCCATGACATCGGGCACAACTCCGATCACAACCGCAGAAGACCAGAGCGTTCCGTACGGATCAGCAGCACTCGCGCGTAGACTCGTCGATCAGGTTCAGGATGCGCGCACTGCGCCCATCGTGCGTGCGTGCGTGCGCTCACGAAGTCGTAGCTCGAGAGAATCGCTTGTAGGGCATCTTGACACGATGAATCCCGCGACTTCTCCGAGGATAATCTTTTCAAAACCTACGCCTGAAATCACCAGTCCACATCTGGTTCTGCAAATCCAAGCTGACTTCCCGCTATAAAACAACTCGATCCGGCCTTCATGTAGCTTCTCCCAGGCCGCAGCGCCGTGAGGACGCTACATTATTAGGCCGCCGTTCACCTCGATGCGCTGCCCATTGACCCAGCCGTTCTCGTCAGACAGCAACGCAGCGATTGCGGGTCCATTGTCGTCTGGCCCAGCCACACAACCGAGAGCCGTATGATTAGCGACTAGCTTGTTCACTCGGGATTGTTGCGCACGATGCCCCCGCTGATGTCCGTTGCAACCACACCCGGCGCGATGACATTGACCGTAATGCGGCGCTGGCCAAGCTCCGTCGCCACGTGTTGTGAAAGCACGTCAATGGCTCCCCTCATCGAGGCATATGCTGCTCCACCACGACTCGAAAGGCGAGTGCGGGTGGTCGAAATATTGACAATCCGGCCGCCATCTTTCATTAGAGGCAGCAGCGTTTGCGTCAGGAACAGGACGCCCTTGGAATGACGTTGTGGATGCTATCCATCTCTTCTTCGGTGACACTCCCCAGGGGGCATGTTGCGATGATTGTTCCCCGCGTTGTTCACCAGGGAGTCAAAGCGCTTCGCCCTATTTCGGCAAGCACCTCGCGCACACTTTGAGCGAAGGTCTCGAACCTGCCGACTTCCCCTGTGTCGAGAGGCAGAGCAGAAGCCTGAACGCCAAATGACTTCGTTTCATCGACGACAGCATCAGATTCCTCGCGACGACTGTGATACGTAAAGATCACGTTCACTCCGCGACGGACTAGACTTTCAACGGTGCTGCGACCGATGCCGTTGAGACAGTCGCGACAGAAGTGGGCTACGAAAGTGCCCTACAGTTCAGCCGCGAGTTGCGCGGATGTTTGGCCGCCCGCCACGCCGTGACGTGCGTGCGTTGGCTGAATTTGTGAGCGGATCCTTCTAACAGCGACGGGCAAGTCCCGATGAACGCTGTTCTTGCCATCTGTTTCCGGGTGATGTATGAACAAACAGCACGTCCACTCGCCTTTTTGACAAACGCTAAAGCGTGGAGTTCCCCATTGAGCTCTGTTAGGCAAGCGGAAATCGGATTCCGTCAAGGAAGCGTTTGTTGTCGGCAACGATGTCGCGCTGGTGACAGGCTCCGCGTCTTCCGATTACATCCAGCTTGACCACGGCAACGGATCCTTGCTGCCTTGTAGCCGTCCGTAGCGAATCAGGAAGACGCTCCAGCCACAGAAGCAGAGCTTGCGTGGGTGGCGGCATGAAGACCGTTCTGGAGCTTATCAGGAAGGCCGGGGGATGGCATCCCGGCCTGTACTTTAAGATAACGAACGAATCGTACATGGCCCTTGTCATCGAGCCCCCGACGAGTCCGGCCCTTGCGGACCTCCGACCGTCTCTGTAGCCCACTACGGTGAACAGAATAGCGACTTGATGCGTGACCCAAAGACGTGTTTCGAGCCTGGCTTTGCGGGAGGCGCACACCTGAATCCGTTCTACTGGAGAAATGACCTTGTAGGGGGCAAACAATGGGCCGTTTTATTCAGAAGGGCACTTACTGCTTCCACCCTCAACTGCGCGAACAGCACGAGAGCCTTGCTAGGCTTTGGGACACGACCATGCCGCGTAGAGGTTCGTGGAGGCTTTCACGGACAAGCGCATTCGGGGTTAGCTCTCACTTAGGGGCGGCAAACCTGCCGTCCACTTTCACGCTGCAAAAACGCGCGGGGAAAGAACCCTTGCAGGTCTCTCCCCCCTCATCAGCTGGACTCCGCCCATATAGGTGGTCAGTGCAACAGGACTTAGAAGGAGAGATTGGAAAAGACTTCCAGCGGTGTTCTGAAGGCTAGCACGGCACGTGGCCGGTTGTTCAGAAGCTCTTCCACTCTGAGCACTTCGTCATCGGAGATTGTGGTGAAGTCTGTGGACTTTGGGGAGTAGTCGCGGACAAGTCGGTTGGTGTGCTCGTTGAGCGCGCGCTCCCAAGCGTGATACGGCTTGGCGAAGAATGTCTCTGCGTGCAGAGCAGTACCGAAGGCTTTGTGCCGCGCGAACTCAGCTCCGTTGTCCCTGGTCAGAGTAAGAACTTCGTCGATGACTTTGGAGAGGCGTGCTTCGATGACGTTTGCCACAACATCGGATTTTGCCTCCTGAACAAGAGCGAGACGAACGAACTTCGATCCGCGTTCCACCATGCTGACCAACGCCCCTTTGTGCTGGTTGCCCATGATGGTGTCGAGTTCCCAGTCGCCGACACGCAACTTTCTTCCACGATGACGGGCCGCTGGTCGATGTCCACGCGCCCGCAAATAGGCCCCTTTCTATTGCTTCTATTACGTATAAAGTCGAGCCTTGCGCCGAAGCGACGATAGCGGCCGCCGCCGCGACTGGCACAAGCGCTGTCTGCAATGTTTGAGCCATCCACCTATCTGTTTCCGGACTCCAGCCCAGGCGCAGCTTCTCTTCTACGAAGGCGACCACGGCGGGTGTCAGCTTCGCCGCCCGCCGCCGCCGTTGCCTTTCTCGTTGACGCCTCTCCGCGCAGTCCTGCGCCAGATGGTAGTAATACTTTCCGTCCACTTTGTTCCGCCGCTCCCGCCCAGCAGTGGAGCGATGAACCTTCAGCTCGCGGGCGATCTCCGCGTCGGAAATGCCCGTTTCGTGAGAACTTGAATCTGTATCCGATCGTCGATATCCAAGTGTTGATATGCTGTTAAATGTACCTCCAGTGGCTTAAGCCACTGGAGGTACATTTAACCCCAATTCCTTAGCTTCTTCCCACCTTGTTGCAATATCAACTTGAACAGGCGACACAAATCGTCTGCACACCTTCTACACAGCCAAGAATAGTCGATTCAAGTCACCAATCCAGTGGGTACGAGTGAAATACGTTCAGGAGTTCAAGAAGAGCACACGTCACCGTACGCAGGACGTGAGACGTCTTGAGCATTCCCCAGTTCTTCAGATCCCTTTTGCTAGTCAGAAAAAACCGGCCAAACCTGAGGGGCAAAACTAGAGATTGCTCGCTTCGTGATGAAGTGCTCTTCGAACTCTGAGGCGGCGAGAGGTTTACCAAAGAAAAAGCCTTGTACCTCTTCACAGCCTTTCTTGCGTAACCGAGCACACTGTTCTTCGGTCTCTACGCCCTCTGCAATCACCGCCAGACCAAAGCTGCGCCCTAGATGCAGAATTGCGCGTACGATCGCGGCGTCTTCGGCAGAGGTACAGATTCCCTGGATAAAACTACGGTCAATTTTGAGACGTGTGAGTGGGTAGCGCTTTAGCATACTAAGGGAAGCGTATCCGGTGCCATAGTCATCGAAGGTGATACCTACCCCCTCTTTGTGAAGTTCGCGCAGCGGAGCTAACATCACATCGTCGTGGCGGAGGATGATGTTCTCGGTGATCTCCAGTTCTAATGCGGTGGGAGCAAGTCCCTCCTTCGCTAGAACAGCACGAACCTTCTCTGCAAGGTCTCCCGTTCGAAATTGAGCACCAAAAAGATTGACGCCTATTCGAAAATCAGGAGCAGCATTCTTACGCCACAGCGCTGTCTGCGCACACGCCTCTTGCAGTATCCAATCGCCTACTTGGGCAGCGAGCAAGCCAGATTCCAGCGCAGGCATAAACGCTCCCGGCAGAAGCAATCCCTGCTCAGGATGCCTCCATCGCAGCAATGCTTCCGCTCCAACAAGCGCACCATCGGCTAAACGTATCTGAGGCTGATAAAAGACCTCAAACTCTTCCTTGTCTAAAGCTCTCCGCAACTCTGCTTCATACGCCCGACGATTCAGGGCTGCTTGCCGCAGCGATGGAGTGTAAATACGGCGGCAATGCTTTCCTTCGGATTTTGCAAGATAGAGAGCGAGGTCGGCATTGGAGAGCAGTTCGTGAACGCTGGCGCTGTTCAGCGGCCACGAGGCAACGCCGGCGCTGGCACCGACATGAACTTGTTCTCCCTCAAGAAAAAATGGTTCTGTGAGTGCAAGAATTGCTGCGTCTGCCACAGCAGAGGCGGCCCCTTCAACTTCCGGAAGAAGCAGAGCGAACTCGTCTCCTCCCATACGGGCCACCGTGTCGATTGGGCGAACACAAGTGAGTAGACGTTGTGCAACTTGCCGAAGCAACTCATCCCCGGCGGAGTGTCCCAGCGTATCGTTCACATGCTTGAAGCCGTCAAGGTCAAGAGCAATGACTGACACTGGCGTCGAAGCCGCTGCCGCCTGCACCATGCGGTTCCTAAAAACCATGCGGTTTGGGAGGTTGGTGAGGGAATCCAAATGAGCTAGACGAAAGAGTCGGTCTTCGTTGGAGCGTCGTTCCGTGATATCACGGACAATCGCCCCATAGCTGATCATCTCGCCGTCACGCCATGTCGAGAGAGAGAGTTCCGTAAGAAACTCAGACCCATCCTGACGGCGAGCTTTCAGTTCCACAGTCTTACCGATCCAATCAAGCGGTGTTTCGTTCTCGTTTTCTTTGACGCAGTCTTCGGCGCGACGATGCCGCAAGGGATACGGCAATATGGTTTCTATCTGCCGTCCATTCATCTCTTCTGCCGTGTAGCCGAAGAGACGGATCGCGGCATGGTTCCAGAATGAGATGGCTCCTTTTTCGTCAGTGCAAATGATCCCGTCGGGTGAGGTGGCGGCAATCTGTTCAAAGCGCAGTTGGCTTGCGCGTCGAGCTACGTTGAGGCGGCGAAGCTCCATTCTGTCGAGCACTAAGGCCGCAAGATCTTTGAGATTGCGCTGATCGCTTTCACTGAAACTATTATGTGGTTTGGTATCGATGATGCACAGCGATCCGAGCCCGAAGCCCAATGGCGAAACCAGCGGAGCACCGGCATAGAAACGAATCTTCGGTTCATCCGTGACGAGGGGATTGTCGAAAAAACGCGGATCCAGCGCAGCATCCAGAACGATCAGAACATCACTTTGCTCGAGCGCATGCGCGCAGAAGGATACGCTGCGATCGGTTTCGCACGCATTGAGGCCCACCTTGGCGGGAAAAATCTGGCGTTCGCGCTCCACCAGCGAGATAAGGACCGTCGGCACCTCGAAGAGATTCGCCACCAGATCGACGATTCTGTTGAGTTCGACTCCCATGCTGTCAGCGGTGACATCGTACTCGCCGAGAGCTGCCAGTCGGTTATCTTCTTCGGGCAAAAGAGGAGGAAGCCGCATAATGGAGCGAAGTATAGGCCGCTGCTCCCTAGGACTTCAATACTCCTTAGGAGGCACAGGCACTCAAGGATTCCTTACTGTCAATTGAATCGGACGTTTTGTGCGTATGGCTGCCAAACACAAGCTAACGAATCTGACGGAGGATACCCCCTCGGAAGACATGCGATCTCCCGTTCAAGACCAGACATGCAGTCAAGAGAACCGGACTATCTCGGGAACATAACGCCTAAGGCGCCAGAAGCGTTATCGTTTGCGTTTGATTGGTGGAAGGTTGATCGCTCATTCGTTAGAGACATGGCGCGCTCCTGTAAACGGGCGATTCTGGCTAGACCGACTACAGCCTTAGCGCACACATTGGACCTACGAGCAGTTGCGAGAAGTTTCAGAATAGAGGGCGTTTGGATCTGCTAAAGCGGATGAGATGTAACACAAGATAGGTAAATCTGTTTTCTAAACCATTACCTGCTGCGGAGATGGAGATGCATCTTGTGTAATTCTTCTAAAGAACGCACATTCTGAAGAGAGGACGAACTATACCCCGGACCTAATGGCGCCGATGATCGCCATACCTGCAACCCGGTTGTCCGATGATTTCGCTTGCCGACACTCTCGATCCTAGTTTCGCGCGGCATCAATTCAGGAAGGTATGGGCGCACCAGAGGAATTACCAGGTCAGTTCCGTGCCGGATTCATGCCCTTTCTCGGAGGAACGGAGCTGGGGCTTCGGCGAGGGAGGCGTGGTGATAGTAAACTTACGAACACTCTTGCAGAATACGAGAAATAAACTCCGGGCTGGGCGATCACCGCGTAGAATCGGTCAAGGCGGCGTGATCCCGGCGCTGCGCATAGAGTGCACTGCAGAAAGAGGGTATGGTTTGGACTTTGGGGCTTTTCACAGCGCACAGGATTGCAGAGCTGGGTGGGGAAAAAGGCTCAGCGCTACGATCACGGGAATCAAAGACGCGATCCGATGGAAGCTCGCCTCAGGGCTACGCAACTGAACGGAAAGTTGCATCTTGAGAGGAATCCTCAGAACGAATACTCGTGTGACAATCAAGGTGTCAATGCTGACGGAAATCAGCTTGGTTTCTTCCCGATTGGCTAGTCCGTCGTGTTGCCGAATCGACAGAGGATGGAGGAAAGGTATGTGGTTTTGTCCAGCCACGCTTCGGTCTGGTGTTTCCATCATCGCCGGGGTTGCATTCGCCATGAAAAACTCTTTCTGTGCAGGCGCTCGCGACAGACTAGAGGTTCGCAGCGATGTCGACGATTGGTTCTGGGCCAAACTGAGCGTTAAAAAAGGCGTCGAGTGTCAAGGCCTCCTCGGATTGCTCGAACCCGGCGATTCGCTCGAGATGCAGGTAGCAGGTGGAAGGGTGAGGCTCCTTTCGCGAGGCGTCGAGATTGCGACTCTCTGCAAGAGCCAGAGCAAGCTTATGAGGGCGGGGTTTGATGACGGCCGAACCTACGATGCAAGAATATTCGAAGTACGGGAACGCTCATGGTGGTGCGGAAGTGAGCCCGTCGTCGCGATTTTGCTAGCTGAAAGCTAACAGACGACGACTCATCAGGCGAAAGGTGAATCACAAGGCCTATGGAGCGCTTTTGTACCCCGACGCTGGAGGCCCGCCCTGCTCCAGCCCACGGCGTCACGGAGCTGAGGAACAGTCACCATGGCCGACGGAGAGGCACTGGTAGAGTGGCTCCGGGACTCGCTCACTTCTTTATCGTCCATTGGTGCGACTATCGCAGGGTTCATAGCGACGGAAGAAGTGATAATAGCGCTTCACGCGGACGGCGCCATGAATCACAGGTGATAATGCTCGATGAGCAAGAGTTCCACATCCACGAACCGTGCCCTCTGCAGTCTCACCGTTTAAGGGACAAATTGGAGGTACGAGCTTCTACATACGTCGTGGCCAGCAGCTACTTCTTCACGACTCTGATTATTGGAAGACCTATGCCATCTCACGATACTACTATGTCCCTCCAGTCTCCTTCGATTGCGTGAGTGTGCGGGTAAAGGGGGCTTCAGCAAGGCCGAGTAAGTTCTGGTGCTGGATTTACAAGCCTGGGCCCTGCCGATGCTGGAGCGTGGCTTCTCGATCGTCGACTTCGGCGCTCGTCGGGTAGGGAATCTCAAGAACGCTGAGCTACCAGTTGCGAAATGATGTCTGCGTACCTGGATTCATTATGGTCACCGCCTACTGCGTAGGGTTGAAGAGGCCTAGTTGAACGATTTTCCGCAGGTTTGAAATCTCTGCCTACATTTTGGCGGGCGGACGAGTTTTGACAGGCACATTGCCGACACATTGAAGTAATTCTTGAGATGGCAGGATGCCCTGCGTCGCAGCTTATGACGGCTGGTACGATCGATGCGCCTACATCGTTTCAAACGGACTATCTGCTCTCCGCTGTGCTGATGCCCCGTATGAGCGTAGATCGCGATGATGAGCAAGATGTTCCCGGCCGCGCGGGACTGTGGTCCTCGGTCTAGGCTCGAATCTAGACATCCTGGACGGATATCGGCAAGGCTTCGTATTTCAGTTGGTTGCCGGGCCGATTCACACGCTTGATCCTGAGAGAGGACCAGCCCGTTACTCCGCCAGCCCATCGCAAGACGGATCACCATGGTTATCGCGATATTGGACAACTTACCTCAACCCTTTGACATCTGAATGGGTGTTAAAAAATTATTTGAAAAAGGTGAGCCATGAGCATTGAAACCATGCAGGAGCTTCTGATTGATGAATTGAAAGACCTATATTCGGCAGAGAAGCAGATCGTTCGAGTGCTACCAAAGCTCGCCAAAGCAGCATCTACGCCAGAACTGCAGGAAACGATCCTGAATCATCTGGAAGAGACCAAGGGACAAGTCGCTCGGCTCGAACAGATTGGCGAGCTCCTAGGCAAGAAGATGACTGGCAAGACTTGCGTCGGAATGAAAGGTGTCTTGGAGGAAGGCTCGGAGGTCCTTGAAGATACCGAAAAGGGTCTGGTTCGTGATGCCGCACTGATCTCGGCATCCCAACGCGTCGAACACTATGAAATGGCCGGGTACGGATCTGCCCGTGAGTTCGCCAAGATCCTTGGACTCGGTGACGTCGCATCCCTTCTCGATGCAACGCTTGCTGAGGAGAAGAATGCGGATAAAAAGCTGAGCATCGTTTCTAAGCAAGTAAACGCTGCAGCAAAACGAGCTAGCTAGCAAACATCTGTATTAACCGTTGCGGGAGCCTGCGGGCTCCCGTTTTTGCGCAATCGAAAGGTCGAACTGCGTGCCGAATAAGCCAACCGAGAAACCGCAAAAAGATCCAGTCGCACGCGTAGCAACAGAGATACAGGGTTAGTCCAGAGGGGGATGCTTTCGGTAAATTTGCGTCCTCAGCTTCAGGGTGGCTTGGATCGAAGTGGGCATTTGTGGGAGCGATGCTTGTCATTGTGATGTGGGCTGCCACTGGGTTGCTCTTCCGCTACTCCGACACTTGGCAACTGGTGATTAATACCGGCACGACGATCGTGACCTTCCTGATGGTGTTTCTCATTCAGAACACACACAACCGAGACGCACGAGCGATCAACCTCAAGCTGAATGAGCTTATCTATTCCACCGAGGCGGCTGGGGATCAGATGATGGACATCGAGTCATTGAGCGACGAGGAATTGGATGTGATGCACAAGCGTTATGAACGTATTCGCGCCGAATGCATCGCCCGTGAAGGTCGCTCCAAGTGATGAATCCAGAACAATACGGCTCGACTCGAACGAGTCACAGCATCCATGCGCCACGCCGGACAGCTTTGAACGCGATGGCCCACGGCATATTGAACGGTGCCCAAACGGTGATGCGGTCACCCAGGTGCTTCGCCAGGATGCCGGCATAGTCCGCGAAGTAGCCAGCCAGCTCACGATTCGGCCAGCCGCCACGGTCTTCCAACGCCTGCGGAAGATCCCAGTGGTACATCGTGCACCACGGGCGGATCCCGGCTTCAGAAGCGTATCCACAAAACGACTGTAGTGGTCGATCCCGCGCATGTTCGGAGCGCCTATCCCCGTGGGCTGGATGCGAGGCCAGGATATGGAGAAGCGGTAGCTCTTGATGTTCAGGCTCTTCGCCAGAGCGATATCCTGCGCGTAGCGGTGGTCTTGGTCGCAAGCAACATCACCCGTCACGCCGCCTCGAACCTTCCCAGGAATATGCGTGAACCGATCCCATATCGATTCGCCCTTGCCATCTTCGTTCCACGCGCCTTCGTTCTGGTAGGAGGCAGTGGCAACACCCCAGAGAAACCCGTCGGGAAATCGGGCAGCGTTGATCCTCGCATCAGATATAGCGCCGGGAACGGAGAGAGCGGACGTTTGCATGGCCGCATAAGTCCGCTCTGACGAAAGGGCAACACCAGCACCCGCAAGAACGGGTGCCGTGCCCCTTCAAGTGCTTGCTACAAGGCTTACTTGAGCGGAAGGTAGATGCTGAAAGAAGCTGCATAGCCCGCGCTTGCGGATCCACTCAAACTCAAGAGAGTTGTCCCGCCCTCAGAGGTATAAATCGAGTCACCCGCGTTCGTCACCGAGTTCTTGCCTTCGCTTGAATATGGCGAAACAGTAGTATCGAGGGTATCTACGAATGTCTGATCGAAAAAGAGCTGCGCCGTATTCGTGCTTCCGTCCGATGAGGAATCATAGGTTGAACGGAAGCGGATGTGAATGTGTGTAGTGCGACCTGTGTACCAGCCAGGCAAGACGCTGTTGAAAGTCACCTTCCCCGTGGAATCGGTCAATTGGTACCCCCGAAGCCAACTCTGGCTCGTGTAGTCGGCGCCATTGCCATTTGTCGAGCTCTTGATACCCGAATAGACGCCTGCTGCGTTGCAATGCCAGATGTCAATCTGTACATTCTGCATGGCAGCGCAGCTGTTCTTAGCGTCGTACACGTAAAGCGTAAGCGCGAGCGGAACACCCGACTGCGTGTTCGTTCCTGCGATGTCGGAGGTTATCGTGGAACGGTTATAGCCAGACGCACTGTCCGTCACCCAGTACGGTCCTTCGGTCACGGCGGGGATGGTGGTGGTGCTGCAAGAAGACGTTGTGGTCGTCGTGACGGCGATTGACACAGCGCTGGAGGTGCTTCCCGCGTACGTGGTATCGCCGGCGTAAACCGCCGTAATTGACTCTGTACCTGCTGAGCTGAAGCTGGTTGTGATCGTCGCATTACCGGAACTGAGCGTTCCCGTACCGATGGAAGTCGTGCCGTTGTAGAAAGTGACCGTGCCCGTCGCTGCGGTGGAAGTGACTCGCGCTGTCAAGGTAACCGAGGTACCAACTGTCGTTTGAGTCGTTGAGGTGCTGAGAGCGATGATCGTTGCTATTGTTCCTACTGTGGCTGCGATAATAGTCAAAGTTACGGCTGACGACGTGCTGGTTGAATAGTTGCTGTCGCCTGTGTATACGGCTGTCAACGAAACCGTCTGCGCACTGCTGAAGCTGGTTGTGAGCGCGGCGACGCCCGACGAGATCGTCACGCTGCCCAGTGACGTAGAGCCGTTATAGAAGGTGACGGAGCCCGTTGCAGCGGATGGAGCGACCATCGCAGTCAGCGTGACGGAGGTGCCAATAGTTACGGACGTGGATGAAACACCGAGTGATGTCGCCGTGGAAGTCTTGGTTGCGCCGCTTGCAGTCGTATTCGTCCCGTCGCCGCATCCGGCCACTGTTATCAGCGCTCCAGCGCCAAAAATGCGAAGTGCTGCGCGTCGATCCAGCGGTGGGCACCAATCCTTCTCGTCAGGCTTTCTATCCTTCCTATCTGGTATCAACTTCAGCAATATTTCAGGCCGCATGAGGTTCCTCCAACGGGGCGTTTGTCTGTCTGTAAATGACACAGACGCGGATTCGCCCGTGGCGGACTACATAACCATTTTCTGTGGCACCAGATGGGTCAAACGGGCTCAGCGAGGGGAGTTTCGTAACAGTCTCGTTCCTCCCATAAGGGCCGCCCTGTAAATCCTGTTCGCTAACCCGCACGTATGCGGAAACCAGATTTTTCCTAAGGGTCTTCCGTCGCGCGCTCCAAGGCCATTCGCCCTGCGGGTTTTGGCTCCCCACGCTACGCGCGATCCCCCCAAGAGTTTCGCTGGAAGACCTTTCCGTTTGGTATCCCGCCCTCTCCAGGAGAGGCGTTCGGCATGTACATGCCGTGTTTCAACGCGGAAGTGCAACAGCCAAACCCCAGGAGCAAACACCCTGAATACCGTAGACCCCATCAACAAGATCACGGCGACCCGGCGAGAACGTGGAGCTTCTGGCCGCGTTTCTCAAGGACAAGCATCCAGCTTGTCTATAACCCCCACATTGCGCCAGCCATGGCCATCCTGCCCGGGCAGTCGAAGGCTGAAGAGTTTTCGACGCGGGCACACGAAACTGCCCACGAACTCCTGCATAAGGCGGAACGCCGTTACTTGTCCCGTTTCATCAAGGAATGCTGCAACGCGGTATCTAGAGGGCTTTTAATTTCTCGGCTCCATCTTGGGCAGCGGAGCTATGCGATCTGCGCGCTGCCTATGGCGAGATCCATGTAGCCAGCAATCGGATGATAACGGGCCGGTTCCGATCGAGAATCCCTCGTGGCAGTATCTCGCCCCATATATGGCGGTCTTCCTTAGATTTGCAGGCAGTGCGTCGGGCGGTACCTGAGCTCATTTAGAACTTGGTCGAGAAGATTTGCAGCGAACATCCAACCGCATGTCCCTAGCGCTCCGTTTGGGCATTGACAGCAACGACGGGCAATCCAACGTGTTGTAATAGGCCAACAAAGCGAGGGTCGGAATGCAATGGGGTAAACGCCGGATCGACTGCCATTGTGATGGAGGCAGGGTCGTGCCGGCCCACCATGGAGGAGAGTACATCCATGGCTCGATCGGGTTCTTGAGCGTACATATCCCACTCTGCCTGTTCCATTGTCTTATCGTGATAGTTGTGACCCGATTTGGTGTTCAAGCCTGCGAGGCGCACTTTCGAGTAGGCCGTGGAACCACTCTTCGCAAATGCCTGCTGCCCGGCCTTTTCTAAGGCGATGCGATCAGGGTCGTTGGCAAGATGCGCCATCCTTTGCCATTCCGCGATGGCTTCCGAATAGCGTTTTGCATACCACAAAGCCCATGCCTGTTGGTCCGCTGCAATAGGCCATTGCGGGGTCAGCTCCACCATTTTTCGCGCTGCCGTGAGCATCAACGCATTCTTCCCGGCATTGGCCGCGACAAAGGCGGCTGCCTGATATACGGGTGGCCAGAATGGGTCGTCGCGTTCCGCGAGCTTGATTTGTTGCAAGCTTTCGCTGGCTTTGCCCTCAATCGAAAGCAGCGTCGCCAGCCAGATGTGATACCCCGCTTCACCGGAATCGAGGTCTACCGCAAGCCGCAATTCACGCTCTGCGGTGACGCTGTCCCAGTCTTGCGATTGCGAAACGCAGCCGAGGATCGCATGCGCTTGCGCTGAGCTTTGGTCGAGGCTGAGAGCTTTATTCGCCAGATGCTTCGCCATATCAAAACCGTTGGGTATCTCTCCTCGGTCCGCGAAGATCAGGTAGACGTTTGCCATACCGGCGAAGGAGCCGGCAAACTTCGGGTCGAGTTCGGCGGCGCGCTGAAAGAGTGCCATGGCGCGGTTCAGCGAATTGTCCGTGCGCGCCTGTAGATAATGCCGCCCATCCAGATATGCTTCGTACGCTTCAGGGTTAGCGGTACGCCGTTGAACCCGCAGAAGGGCCCCCGGTTTTCCCCCGAGTGTTGTGTACACCGCATATTGAACTCGGTCACGAAGCGTATGAAGCTGCCGTATATCGCCGGCGAAGCTCAGGGCGGCAATGTGGCTATTGTCATTCGCGCGGACGACCTCCACGTGAAGAAGGCACTCCTGCCCATGCACTTCCAGCCTTCCCAGAAGGATCGCGTCCAGGTCCGCGGTGGAAGCGAGAGCCATCATGCTGGCATTGTCTCGCGGGGCGCTGGTGAAGCTGTGCGCAGCGCGTACCTCGAGTCCGGGAACTTGACCAAGGGAATCGGAAAGGTCATAGCGCAGGTTCTCTGCCACAGCCTTGGCGTCATCATTGTTGGTTTCGAACGGCACCATGGCAACACGGACCGGGTTCGTGACGCTCGCGGTCACCTCGTGATACCAGCGATGCCGCACATAGAATGCTGTTGTCAGCACAAGAATGCAGAGGATCGTTCCCAGCGAAGTATACTTCCAATAGTTTGACGGTATGTTCCTGGTCTGGACGAGCGAAGGCGGCTTATCGTCGCCGCGTTCGGGACGGGCCTGGTCTGGCACGGTCTCACCCAAGACACCTGCCGGGCCTACCGAAGACGCCGGAGTGGCGATGCCTGACAGGTCGGCCTTAGCGGGCTCCGAAGCTACCTGGAAGGTCAGAGTCGTCACTGCCACAGCCGGTTCCGTGCGTACCTCGGCACAAAATCGGTACCCATGTCTTGGAACGGTTTCGATGAATCTACTGGAACGTGAGTCGTCTCCCAGAGCCTTGCGGATTTGGGAAATAGCTTTATTGATGGCGTGCTCGTAGTCGAAAAATGCGACATCAGACCATAGCTGCTGCCGAAGCTGCTCACGCGTGACGAGGCGTCCCGGTGGAGTGAGCAAGATGGCCAGGACACGAGCACTCTGCTCTTGCAGCGGGAATTTGTTGCCTTTACGCCTGAACTCCAGAGACTCGAGATCCAGCGAGTAAATAGAGAAGGTGACGATTCGGCTCGTTTTCTTGACGTCGAGGGACCCCTCGCTCCAGTCCTCCATGAAAGTGATCCGATTTTAGCATGAGGGACCCGAAACAGGACCGAAGCAAACCCCGAATGAAGACTCTTCGCTTAAAGGAGGAAGGCGTCTAATTTATTCATTTATATAGAGTTGATAGGGGATGTCGATCTTGTCGAGAAAGGATGTCGAGGGCATTGATCGGACGGCGTCCTTGTCACAAGCTTGCAAAAGTCGAGCCCCTAACATACTTGGATTGCAGAGCTCTGGTTCTGCGGATACAAGACCATAAAGTTTCCCGGCATGTCCTCGGGAGACGGGGAAGGCCTTACCACCAGGAGATGACGATGGCAATGGCTTCAAAATTCCTCATCCGGTTCGCGCAAACAGCGTTGCTGGTCAACCTAGTCGCCCCGGCATTTGCACAGGCAACTGCCCGTGCCGTACCGCAGATCACCCACGCAGTCGATGAACTGCAACGGGTCACGATCGCTGGCGGGCTTAACCCGCAAGTGGCTAACGCGGCGGATCAGGGAGCAATCGACGAAGCGACTCCCCTGAACAACGTCATCCTGATGCTAAAGCGGACGGACGCACAGGAAAAAGCGTTGCAGGCTTTCATGGCCGCTCAGCAGGATCCGGCCTCTCCCGAATTTCACCATTGGTTGACCCCCGAAGAGTTCGGCAAGCAATTTGGCGTCGCCGATCAGGATGTGGCCGCGATCACTTCCTGGCTCACGAATCATGGCCTCACGGTCAATTCGGTGGCGAACAGCCGCCTTTCGATCACATTTTCGGGCACCGCGGGTCAGCTTAAGAATACGTTCGGCGCTGAGATGCATCGCTATCTCGCTTCAGACGGCGTTGCCCATCGCGCGGTCAACAATGAACTCTCCGTCCCCGCCGCGCTGCAGCCGGTCATTTCGGGAATTGCCAGCCTGAGCGACTTCCGGTCGAAGGCGATGCATAGGACTGTGGGCGTCGTTACCCGGAATCGTTCTACGGGGATCACCAGGTTCACCTCGCCAGCGTCTGCATTGCGCGATGTACAGGACGGAACGAAAGCGGTCACACCTCAGCTCACGAGCTCCGGCAACCCGGAGTATCTCGTAGCGCCTGCTGATTTCGCGACGATGTACAACCTTAAGCCCCTCTGGGATGCAGGGATAGACGGGACAGGCCAGACGATAGCAATCGTCGCCAAGAGCGATGTGCTTACCTCGGACGTCGATAATTTCCGGTCCATCTTCGGGCTTCCGGCCACCAAGCTCAACCATATCTATGCGGATGGCCAGAACCCCGGACTTGCCAGCTCGGAAGTAGAAGCCGTTCTCGATGTCGAGTGGTCCGGCGCCGTGGCGAAGAATGCAACGATCGACCTGGTGGTGGCGAATGATACCGTAACCACCGATGGCATCGTGCTTTCTTCGGAGTACATCATCGACCACAACCTTGCCCCCATCCTCAGCATGAGCTGGGGCCAATGCGAGCTGGGCTTGGGGACTTCTGGAAATCAATACGTAAGCGCGCTGTGGCAGCAGGCCGCGGCTCAGGGCATCAGCGTAATCGTGGCCGCCGGTGACGCCGGTTCGGATGTTTGCGACCAGGGCGCCACCTATTCCCACTACGGCCTTTCCGTAAATGGATTTGCCTCGACTCCTTATGACGTAGCCATCGGCGGCACCGATCTCAACGTTAGTTACACCAACCCGACACAGTACTGGAATAGCACGAATGACTCGGCGACATTCGCGTCCGCGAAGTCCTATATCCCCGAGGTGCCGTGGAACGATAGCTGCGCCAATCCGCTTGTTCTCGCCACGCTCCAGACATTAGGCTCCACGGATACCACCACGGCAGCTGTTTGCAACGACTCGAAGTACTACAGCAGCTTCCACGCTGTGGAGGGCGGCAGCGGCGGAGCAAGCAACTGTGCCGTGGGCACGTATGTTTCCTCTTCGAACTTCAGCTGCACCTCGGGTGTTCCCAAGCCCGCATGGCAGAAGGGCGTCCCCGGAATCCCGAGCGACAACGTTCGCGACATTCCTGACGTGTCTTTGTTCGCCGGTGCCGGATTATGGGAAAGCGCGTATGCCATCTGCGAATCGGATGAATCGCCTGACGGTACGTGCGACTTCACCAATCCAACCGATGTCGCGTATCTCGCCGCTGGCGGTACTTCTTTTGGCACTCCGGCCTTTGCAGGCATTATGGCGCTGATCAACCAGAAGCAGAATTCCACTCAGGGCAATCCGAATTCAGTCCTGTATCAGCTTGCGGCCACACAGTACAACAACCCGGCGACAGCCTCCTCGTGCACCGCTGAAAATGCGGCAACGGGAAACTCCTGCATCTTCTATGACACGACGAAAGCCAATAACGCTGTCCCTTGCTACAAGGGATCGAAGGACTGCGTCACCGTCGGCAGCAATAGCTATGGAATCCTTTCCGGCTGGGACGCAGGTGCTGGCTATGATCTCGCAACCGGCCTTGGCAGTCTCAATATCGCGAACCTCGTCAACAACTGGTCGTCTGTAACGACAGGAACCATCGCGACAACCACTGTCATCGCATTGTCCCAAACGACGATCGATTACGGATCGGCTGTTAGCGGAACCATCACGGTGACCGGAGCGTCCGGAACTCCCACAGGAGATAGTTCTGTGCTCACCGATGGATATGCGAGCGGACCGTACACTCTTGCTGCCGGTACTGCCTCCTTCTCTGCTGACGAACTGACCGCCGGGACACACTCCGTCACGGCCCGTTATGCAGGTGACGGAACATACATCGCGAGCGTTTCCGCTCCCGTCTCCATTGTCGTCAACCAGGCACCTACGACCCTCGCCATGGCGCTGAGCCGTACTTCGGCAACCAGCGGCGATTACGTCACGGTATCCTCCACCATCGGTACAAGCGTCACAAGCACATCGCCTACCGGTACCGTAACGTTCACGGATACGACCACCGGCGCAGTTCTTGGCACGGCCACCGCACAGCCATCCTTTGACGCCGCCGGACATACGACAGCGGTAGCCGGGTACACGTTCGGCTCAAGTCTGCTCAAGGATGGAGTGAACTCCATTACGGCAAGCTACACGGGCGATACCAACTATGTCGGGTCGACGTCCGCAGCGGTCAATATTACCTTTGTTGCCGCCTTCACTCTCACGACAGCACAATCGCAGTTGATCGTGCCGACGAGCAGCTCGGCTTCCATCCTCCTGAATCTCACTCCTTCAGGCTCCGCACTGACATCGCCGGTTCAATTCTCCTGTGCATCTACTCTGCCGTCGTTCCTGTCCTGCAGCTTCAGCCCTGCAGTTCTGCCGATTGGCACCGGTGCAACGACAACCACGCTTACGCTCTATGCCGCGCCCACACAGGCTTCCACCGGCATTCACAGAAATTTCGGATCGACTGGATCGGGGATTGCTCTGGCAGGGTTAGCGCTTTGCCTCGGCCTGGGATTCAGGAAGCGCTCAAAGACAATTTCGGTTTTCGCCGGAATGGCTATGACGTTGAGCTTCCTTACTTTTTCCGGATGCGCGGGTAAATCATCTCCCACAGCTTCTTCGATAACGCTCACAGCAAGCTCCCCGACCGTTGCGTACGGCTCAGCGGAGACGTTTACCGCAACCGTTTCCAACGCGAATGCTACAGGGCAGATCGCGTTCGTCGATGGAACCAAAGAGCTGGCGACGCAGTCGCTGAGCGGAGGCTTAGCCACCTATACCACCTCCAAGCTGGGGATTGGCGTGCACAACGTAACAGCCGTGTATTCAGGAGACAGCAAGTACGCGACCGCTACGTCAGCCGCTGCTTCGGCGGCCGTCACCTACAGCATGACTTTGCCCGTCCTGGCCACGGACAACAACGGAAACAGCATCACGTTGAACATTCCGGTGGTGGTGAAATGAGCGCCACTCCTGGTTTGCAGCCGATGCGTGCAGGGAGGGTAACGCCATGCGGATTACCCTCCGGTGCCCCTGATTGCTTTACGACAACCAATACTGCTTCTTTTACTCGAAGGAGTCCCATGTTCAAGACGAGCCTTAGATACGCGCTGCGGACGCTGTTGACAACTACTGTGATGGGAGGGACGTTGCTTGCGCAGCAGACCACTCCCGTAAGCCCCTTCTCCGGTCGCCCCACTCCATGGTCACAGTTCGATCGGGAAACACCGTCTTCCACGACTCCGGCCAATGAGTCTCCTGTTGGCATATACCCCATGGCGCCCACGCCGAAGAGCTCGACAGCCTATACCTTTCCCGGCTTTCTCGCGCCTTTGCGTACTTCCGTCGGAAGCGGCGACGGCTCCGGCACGTATAGCGGTGGCATGGCCGCTGATTTTGACGGAAAGAATGGCATAGACGTCGCAACGGTTCAGGGAGATGGTGTGCTTACCGTCCTGCTGAACGACGGCAAAGGAAACTTCACGGAGCTTCCTCTCAATACTTCCGCTTCGGGTGCCAATATCGTTCAGGCGTTCGCGCGGGACCTCAATGGCGATGGCCTTCCTGACATCGTTGCAACAAGCAACACGCTGCCCGGCTACTTTGTCTGGATGAATCAGGGGAATGGTGTCTTCGGTGCGGTCACGAAGGTGAAGATCACCCCTCCGACGGGTATCACCGGAACCGCCATTATGGGCGCGATGGCGATGGGCGACGTCAATGGTGATGGCAAGATCGACATCGTTCTTCCGCTCAGCTACATTTCAGGAAGTGGGCAGGTTGGATATACCTCGACCGTGGTGCTGTATTCCTTTTTAGGCAACGGCGATGGCACATTCAGCGCCACTCCGAAGGCGACGTTGTATACGCTCTCTGGCTACTACATCTTCCAGGGCGGCCGCTCCATTGCCCTCGCGGACCTTAGCAAGCATGGTGCACTGGATGCGGTGCTGGAAATCCAGCAGCCACCACCGGGCACAACGAGCTATTTTTTCGATATAGCGACTGTGAAGGGGAATAACGATGGCACGTTCGGCCCTCTTTCCATTGTCGCCAAAAGTGTTTCCTCTACGCAATATGGAAAAGGCAGTCTGGTTGTCCAGGACTTCAACAACGACGGTAGTCCAGACGCTCTCTTTGCTGACGGCAATAATGCCATCGACATTTGCTATGGCGTGGGCGACGGTACTTTGCAGAATCCTGTTACCGCCGTTGCAGACGTAGGTGTGGTCACAAGTCTCACGGTGGGCGACTTCAACAAGGATGGCGTGACGGACATTGTGACGTTCCGTGGCGGTATCGCCCAGCTCTATCTCGGCACGGGCAGCGGCAGCTTCCAGCAAACACCCACATCGCAGTACAGCGGGGGATTAGGGGGCAATCAGATTGAAGATGCCGTCGACTTCAATGACGACGGAATTCCTGATTTCTTCTGGGTAGAACCCTTCTTCAACTCGGTGAACGTATTCCTCGGCCGTGGTGATGGTACATTCCGTGGCGCTCCGGCAATCGCACCGGCCAACACAAGTACAAGCAAGCCTAACAACACCCAGTCCGCTGTGGGCTTCCAGGTGATCTCTGTCGGCGATTATGACGGGGACGGAGCCACAGACATCTTCGCTCAGGAGTCTGGGTACGTTGATATTGGTCTCAGCGATCATAAGGGTGGTTTTCTCTTCACCCGTAGTCTCGATACGCAGAACCTTACGAGTGTCGATTTTGTCGAACCGATTCGAGTCGATCTGAACAATGACGGCAAGGACGACCTCATCATGGCGACCTATACCGGTGTCAGGGTTTTTCTCTCGAAGGGAGACGGAACCCTAAGCACGCCGATCAACACGACAATTCCCACCAGCCTGGGCTGCGCACTTAGTCTGGGAAGTGCTGGCGACATTAACGGAGACGGCTTTCCCGACCTCGTGATCGCCTATGGTGGCGACGCTGCGTGCTATGCAACTGGAACCTCTCCTTCCGGTTTCGCCGTGCTGCTGGGTGATGGAAAGGGAGGGTTTACGTCCTCGCTCTTCACTCCGTTCGGCACCACTCTCTATGAAGCGAAGCTCGCCGACATAAACAATGACGGTAAGCTCGACCTCGTTCTGGATGACATCGGCAGCGGTAAAAACGCGGTCACCGTCATTCCAGGCAATGGCGATGGAACCTTCAACACTGCTGCTGCACATGTTGCATGGAGCGGCGCCTATCGGGTTCCCGACATACAGATAGCGGACACCAACGGTGATGGCAACCTCGACCTGATGATGTCCTATATTGGACAGTCTTCTACCAGTACATCCATTCCGCCGGGTATCCTGAATGTGATCGGACATGGTGACTTCACGTTCGTCGCTCCCGTCTACGTGATGAAAGGAAATACCGGCCTGCTGGCCGTTACCGAAGATCTGAATGGAGACGGCTTGCCGGACTACATCATCTCGTTGAGTGTGCAGGACACCCTGACCTCAGGCACGGTTGTTCTGATCAATGCGGGCAACGGGGCGTTCAATGCTCCCATCATGTACGTGCAACCTTCCGATGTCCTCTCGAATCGCGACAAACTCATCTTCGCTGGAGACTTCAACGGTGACGGTGCTGGCGACGTGATTCTGGGTGGCGGACAGGGTTATGTTCCAAGCGTGCTTTTCCTGAACAACGCTGGATTGAGCCTTACGCTGGGGGCGACCGCCACGACAGTCTTGCAAGGCAATCCCGTCAACCTGTTTGTCGAGCCCAATCTATTGAGCACCGGAAACCTGACGGGAGATGTCACCTTTCTCTCGAATGGAACTCCGATCGGAACAGGTTCATGGAGCTCGAATGTGGCTACTCTCAGCACGTCCGATTTACCTGTCGGGGCAAACAAGATCACTGCAACCTATGCCGGGGATGCCACACACGCTTCTGCAAGTGCAGCTCCTCTCACCATCAACATCACAGCTCCTGCCCCGGCGTTCACTCTGACAGGAACTCCTCAGACGGTAAATATCGCGCAGGGAAGTTCTGCGCCGATTAGCCTTTCGCTACAGGCCAATGCCGGATTCTCCGGTTCGGTCACCTTCGCATGCAGCAACCTGCCTGTCGGTGCTTCGTGCAGCTTCAGTACGGATACGGTAACGCTTGCTGCCGCTGGTACTGCTTCTGCCACAGCGACCATCGGCACGACAGGTTCCGCTTCTCTGGAGAATCTTGGCCCGTTAGGGCAGCGCCCAGGCATTGTCCTCGCTGGACTGCTCGCTCTGATGTTGCCGCTGGGACGTCGGCGGAGGAAGTTTTCCATGCTTGCGATCTTGCTCCTGTCGTTGAGCACATTGGGAACGATCGCCGGCTGCTCGGATTCATCGCACTCCGGCACTCCGGCAGGAACGTTCCTAGTCACCATTACGGCGACTGGGACTTCGGGAACCACGCAAGTGGTGAACTCCGTTCTTACTTCGGTCAACGTGACTCGGAAGTAATCACCAGAAATAAGAGACCGCCATCGCAATTACGATGGCGGTCTCTTCATTTTCACTATCATTCGCTATTGAAACAGGTTGCCTTCTCTGCTTTTCCGGGATGTCCTCGTGAAGAGCAGCAAACGCTGATCCGAGCAAGGCTCTTGCATGGTATCGGAAGATCCGAACTGTTACGAGGGAAGCGTCATGACAACTTCTCAGCCCGTGGGGCTAGAAGGAGACCCCGTTCTGAAACTCATGTCGAAGATCGTTCGACGACTGATAGATGACTAGCAGTCTGTCCACCTAACCTGCGTGAAGGGAAAACCTCGGCGACGCTGAACGTGCATATGGCTCCATTCAACACCGGAACATTTATTGGGGGGGCGGGGTCGCACAGCCCGTTCGTTGCGCATGGTGCTGTCAGCGGCAGGCACGAAGGTCCGTCGTCGCTACGTATTGAGCATCGAAGAGGAAAGCCGTGAGGAACTGAATCAGGAAGACAAATAGGGCGCATGTTTAAGTTTGCTGAGCCAATCGAGACGCACAAACTGACCTGCACGAAGACAGCCGCCAGCGGCGGCACGTGCAGGTTTGCCGCCAATTACGCCCCAGTGGCGCGGCAGCAAATTCAAACCCAAATCCAAAGAGGTCATTGATGTCGAACCCTCCTTACGCTCGCCTCCGCCACGGCTCCGGCTCAAGACGGCTTCGGGAGCGATACGGTCAGCGCGGCCTGTGTCGCTGACCTCTTTTCAGTTTGTCATGCGTCTCCGCCGCCTTCGACGCTTTAGCTTTGGTGTCGTCCGAATGCGGGAGTTCCTATCCTGTCATGCCCTGTAACACGCGATCCGCGTGCTTGACCGTGTTTACATGCCCATAGTGCTGCTCGATCATCTGCACTGACGTTCCCATCTGCTCGGCAAGGAAGTACACATCAACGCCATCCTGCAATCGCAGCGTGGCATAGGTATGCCGGAAGCAGTAGGTCGATCTCGGCACGCCTTGCGTGCCTTCGCGCAGGTTTGCTTTGTCCAAGAGGTCGGCAATCAAAGAGACATAAAGACTCTTGGCAGGCTTGCCGTTCACAGTGGTAAAGACCCGATCTTCCAACTCAGTAGCTTTGGAGATCGAGCGGATACGTTGCAGATAATCGCCAACACTCTTCGGAGCAACGAGCTTTCTTGATTTCCCTTTTACCTTGTACTAACAGAACAACGATCTCGCGCCCTTCGCGGTCTTTCGCGGGCACGATGTCACGCCAGCGGAGGTTCTTCATCTCGGCTGGCCTCATGCCGGTATTGCAAGCAATCAGGATCATGTTGTACGTGACGTTGCAATACCAGGTACTCGAAGGCTTATCCGCTTCAGCAATCCATTTCCTGCCGACCGTATGGAGCTTGCGCTACTCCTCCAATGTGAATTCATCCCGCCGCATGGTCTTGAGCTTCGGACGTTCGTCGTAACGCTGGCTGGCTGGAACGTACCGCTTCTTGATCGCGAAGTTCAACACCGCCCCCAAGATTGACATCTCGAAGCGGATGGTGGGATCACTGACGAAAGGAACCGTTCGATCCTCGGACGGCTCCATCTTGATAGGTTTCAAAATACGAATACCAAGAGAATCTTGAGTCTTGGTGCGACGCTCCGCTTCCTTGTCCGCGAACTCTTGCGCCATCTCCTCGCAGACTACGCGGACGCCGTTCCGCTTCAGGCGTCCCGCGCCGTTCACTCGCAGCCACCCGGATAATCGCCCCACAACACATCCCCAATCAAATGCACCTGGGTGGAACCGACCTATCTGTCCAATGCTCCTTCGATGACGGCGTGAATCTTCTTGGGACGCGCCGCGCCGATCTCCCCACGCTGCGCTCGGGCTTCCTGCGTTAGCAGATACTCTCTGCCAACCTCGCGAAAGGGGTGGTTGAACACCGGGACATCGTGCTTCAGCCGGAACCGGATGTCCGCGTCCTGGTCGAAGACGCGTTCTCGCGCCACTTCAACGTCGGTTGTCATAAGGAAACAGTCTTGTAGCGGTCTGCCTTGGGAATCTTCATCCGGCAATACCACATGCGATGCTCCACGTCGCCACGCCGAAAGATTACCAATCCCGGCTTGAGTTCCGATTTTTCGGTGACGAATGTCATGTCCGCCTCCATGTACTAAGACTCGTTCAGTGCAGATTCTGTGCAGGTTTTTTCTGCAAGTCGTTGAATCCTCGTATATGTGTAGAACTCGTATAGAGAATATCAAAACACTAACTTGTTTGTTTATATTATTTATGGTATACGTGTCATCCTGCGAAAAGCAGCGGCAAGAACTGAGCAGACTGCGTTCGATGCTGCGTAAGCCAAACGACAACTCGATAAGCAGAGGTTGAGCGAGCGGACAGCCCGCTGTTCCATGGAGAGCCAATCGGGATATCATTTTTTCCGCACTGGATTCATCACTGCGACATAAACAAGCCAGGACAGGAGTAACCAGGACAGGAGTAAGTAGACGCACGAATTTCGCCTCCGCGCATGGAGCACTCGGAAGCGCAGAAGGGGCTCGGGTCGTCGCCCAAAAGATTCTTGTGCACGTCAGTTTGGGGAGTCACCGGTCGCCTCATCGCATTGACGGAGCAGGCAAGGCCCTGGCGTTTCGATTCCTTGTCGCACTAAACAAGTCGCAAGGCGACTGTTCGGCCTCGGGATGTCTTTTCCGGCTCCACGGGGCTGTCAGGGGAGAGATGCGAGTGTGAAGATTGCAGAACCGTAACCGTCCTCTCCGACTTAGAGTAGCTCTCTTGGGTGGACGGGCTTCGGAAGGAGTGCGAGAGCCGCGAGTGCGCGCCTTCTTCAGCAAATCTGCCTTCATGGCCTGTCAGCACATCCGATGCTGCATAGTCCATAGTTCTTTGCTATGCGCCTAAAATCAATGTGCTCAGAAGGAGCGGAAAGAGGGACTCGATGAGATCTAAAGCGCCTCTTGTATTTTCGCAAAAGGAAAGTCCAGCAACTGGTTCCAAGGTGAGGGCTGCCGAAAGAGAAATTGCCAAGATGATGTCGCGTTACGAGCTGGCGCTCAACCTTCTTCGGAAAGGAAAACCTACGAAAGCTCATGAGGCCTTTGCGGAACTGTTGCCGGATGCGCCCTTTCATCTTGCTGACCGGATACGTACCTATATGGTCGTTTGTCTAAGGGAATCTCCTCCAAGCCGTTCGGTGTTCCAAGACTGCAACGAGCAATTCGACTACGCCATTCTCCTTCTGAACGCACAGCGCTACCGCGAGGCGCGCGCAGAGTTGGAGGACATCATTCGCCAAGAGGGGAGAAGCGCCCAGGCATTGTATGGCCTATCGCTGTTAAGCGCCTTCACAGGTGATACAGTCAAATGCTTGGTTCGATTGGAAGAAGCCATCGGCATCGACCAAGCCTACAAACTTAAAGCCCTCTACGATCTTGCCTTCGAAGAATTAGCCGGAAATCCAAAGTTTCGGGAACTGGTCGCACCCAAATAGTCGCCGGAGGTTCGATACGTCGACCAATCGAGCTTATGTGGTGGGTCTCTCCTGGCAAATGATTCACTGAAGTCTCAGCAACCCACTACAGCTGTCCACCATCAGATTGCGTGAAAGACAGTTCACTCAAGATCTGCGACAGCTGCGACCCGAGATCTGTATGGGTGATCCAGAAGAATCTACCCTCATGGATGGTCGCCGAAGATGGAAGCACCACGATCCGAAGAGACGTCGCCTGGGCAGCGAAGTCCAAGTTCGATCGACGCTCGCCTCCAGCTAGCCGCAATCGTGGATTCCTCTGACGATGCGATTGTAAGCAAAGATCTGGATGGCTTCGTTATGAGTTGGAATGCTGCCGCCACGCGGATATTTGGCCACACCGCGGAGGAAATGGTCGGGAGATCGATCCTCACTCTGATACCGGCCGAACTGCGTGATGAAGAGTGTGAGATTCTTCGCAAGCTTCGTGCCGGAGGCCGCATCGAACATTTCGAAACTCGGCGTCAGCGCAAAGACGGTCAGATCATCCATGTCTCTCTCACTATTTCGCCGATCCGAGACGCTTCCGGTCAGATTGTTGGCATCTCCAAAATTGCCCGCGACATCACGGCTCGAAGGCACTTCGGAGGCCGCACTGATCGAGTCTGAGAGACTTGCCGCCATCGGGCGCATGTCCGCGACCATCGCTCATGAGGTCAACAACCCGCTGGAGGCCATTTTGAATCTTGGCTTCCTCTTGTCCGAGCATCCGACCCTGGACGATGAAGCTCGAAACTACACGCGACTGCTGATTGATGAAGTGATGCGCGTTAGCGAAATTACGAAGCAGACACTTTCCTACTACCGGGATACAAGTCACGAAGAAAGAGTTGATCTCGGCGAGGCGCTCGATGGTGTGTTGCGTTTGCATCGTCCCTTGATTCGACAACGCGCCGTTGAAGTGACCACAGAATATTGGGGTTCCGCCTCGTTTGGGCGCGAGCGGTGAACTACGGCAAGTCTTCACCAACCTCGTCATCAATGCTCTTGACGCGGTTCCAAGAGGCGGGAGATTGATCATTCGTTCTATGGTGGTCAACAAGGGCCAAGTGGTCTCGATTTGTGTCGCGGACAACGGAAGCGGCGTGCCGACATCCTTGCGAAGACGGATCTTCGAACCGTTCTTTTCAACTAAGGAAGCGAAGGGCCCTGGCTTGGGCCTGTGGGTTTGCAAGAATCTCGTTGAAAAATACGGCGGCTCGATCAGGTTGAGGAGCTCTGGACAAGGCACCGTCTTCCGCGTCTGCTTGCCTATGAAGTCCGACTGAGCCCCTTTCTTGCTTGTGATTCAACCAATCTCGCATCACAACGACTGACATACAGGAGAACACTATGAATTTCGGTCGCTTGATCATTCTTGCTATAGCCGTTCTGACCGGCTGTGGAGTGGCAAAGGCACAGAGTCCAGCAGGCGCAACAGGACAATGCAAGGATGGCACCTACTCGACTGCAACCTCCAAGAATGGTGCGTGCTCGGGACATAAAGGCGTGCAGACGTGGTATGCCGCCAGCAACCCGCCCGCAACTCCTCGCTCGGATACCAACTCGTCTGCTAAATCATCCTCGCCTCACTCCAATGCAGGCCACATCCGGTGGCGGTCCTGGTCAAGTCTGGGTGAACACCGCGACCAAGGTTTATCACTGCAGCGGAGACCGCTATTACGGGAAGACGAAGTACGGCGCCTACATGAGTGAGCCTGACGCTATCGCTAAGGGCGCCCGGCCTGATGCGGGGAAGCCTTGCAAGAAGTAGATTGTTCCGCAGACTCCTTGCAAATCGGCATCTCACCCGCTGAGGTTACTCGTGAGCTTTCTTAACTCAATCGAAAATACGGCGGTGGCGCAGTGGCAAGGCGACCCGGGGCCGAGGGCTGGCGTCTCGGGTGCCGTTCTGCAGGCACTCGAGGAAACACCCGGGCGGCCTGTCGGGCGTGATGGGTGCGTTCCGCAATAACGGAATGACGGATCATATCCAAAACTGGTCCAGTGGACAGCAGCCGACCGAAACACCAGAACAGATTCAGCAAGGTTTAGGCGGGATGGGTTTCATCGGAAAATGTGGCTGCCAAAGCCGGGATGTCGCCTGAAATCGCTAAGGCAGCGTTGGCCACAGTTCTCCCGATGTTCATCGCCCACTTCATGAACGGGGGCAACAGGCCCCATCTCAAGCCGGGTATCGCGGTATGGTATCCCAGATCTTGGGCAAAATCTTGTAGTTCAACCTGCGATCACAAAGGAGCTTCACATGGCGGATTTCCAAGCACTGCAGCAGAAGTATGCACCAGTCGTTGACACAGTCAAGAAGTTCGAACGCTACGGCGCCAAGTTCATTGGTGCTGACCTCGTGGGAGAACAATATCATCTCGTCGCGCAGGTTCCGTCCCAAGTGGTCCTAAACCGCGTGTGGGACGCGATCAAGCAGGTCGATCCGAAGTACGCTGATCTCAAGCATGAGATCATGAACACGGGCGGACAGGACGGGTCATACACCATAGAGGCCGGGGATAATCTGAGTGAGGTAAGCAAACTGTTTTACGGTGATCCTAATAAGTATGAAGCTATCGCGAAGGCCAACAATCGTGCTGACCCAAACAAGATCCATCCTGGAGAGACGCTGAAGATTCCTGTCCTATAGCGATCACCGCAATGGCGGTTTTTCGAATACTGACTACTTGGAGACTGGCCATGTACCTTAGCCGAATTCTTGCCAACTCGCGCAATGCCATCCTGCTGCTTTGTGACGATGGCTTGCGTCTGCTCAGCGCAACAACCTCAAGTGATGCTTGTGCGACATCCTCAGGGAGCGAGTCATGCTTTTACCGTTGTCCGGTCGGAATCCGGCGCAGTGTTGGGATATGGCGAGTTGTTGCAGACTATCCGTGGGCATCGCATCACCTCTCGGCTTACCTATCACTTCAAGGATGGCTCGGTCGACGATGAGACGACGGTCTTCACCCAAGGGACAGTCTTTCATCTGCTCAGCGATCACCATACCCAACAAGGTCCTTTCTTCTCAAAGCCCACTCATTTCTCCTTGGATGAAGCCGGAAACCTATCGGTCAGGACCCTAGAAAAGGACGGGAAGAAGAAAGTGGAGACAAGCCACTTGGATCTTCCTCAAGACACTTGCAACGGGTTCACGGGAACCGTGCTTCTGAACGTCGCACCTAGCATGGCTCCCTTCAAACTCGGTTTCGTCGCTTCCAGCGGCAAAGGCCGACTCATCAATCTTTCCGTCGACATCGTAGGCCAACAACCCTTCTCTCCCATCCTGGGTGTCCATCGCAGAGCAACAGTCTTCCGCCTTCATCCTGAGTTAGGTGGAATCGCGGGCGTCGTTGCGCCGGTTATTGGGAAGCAGCCGAAGGATATCTACGTCTGGATATTGGAAGGGGAAGTGCCCGGACTCGTACGGGAGATCGGGCCGCTCGAGCAAGATGGGCCCGTCGTCAGCATCGAGCCGGCGGGCGCCTCTTATCCGCCAGCGGAACTCGTGAAGAAGTAATGATTCAATGACACACAAGATCTTGTAAGTCGCAAGACGGGTTACTTCGACTTCCGGAACTTGTCGGGCCCACCGCCCTTTGTCTTTTCAACGCGCGCGACATTAGGCTTTGCGTTGGGGTTGAGTTCCTTCGCCTTCGCAATTGCTTCGGCTTAGGTATGGGTCAGCGGGCTGGCGCGCTCGGCACCGTCCGCAATCACGGCATAGCCTTCTTCCCACGGTTGACTTTGCAAACCTTATCCGTCATAAATCCTCCTAGCGTTCAATCGATCCGAAATGCCGCCATGTGATCAGGAACTTACAGAGTTGGTGCTCCATCTCGAGCTCGACGTTGATCCATGTGCACAGCTCTGCTGGCCGAGAAGGAAGCTAAGGGTGTTGGCTGATACGGGCGCTTCTTTGCCGTTCTGCCGCTCGTCGAGTTCGACGTTCCTGCATACTCTCGCGCGAAGATAAGCAGTAGAGAGAGCACGCTATTACGATATCCCCGCTACGACACCAATTTGTGGAGAGAGTGCGGATCAAGTGAGATCACGCCTACCCGTCACGTACGCTCATCTAAGACAGGCATAGGCTCTTGTATCCAGACCACCCTTCCTGCATGCGGTACTTCTGGGTGCATGTGTGGCCTTGAAATTGTCTGACACTTCATAATGCAGGTCGTAGGTGATGGTATAGGAGTGACGATATGCGTGTGGTTTAGTAATCATGGGGCCCATTGCTTGTGTCTACAAATCTCGAACCCTAAGTATTAGGTTTTGTTGCGCTTTAGCGCTCACACGGGAGCCGTCCGATGAACGTGTGCCAGCAGTATTGGCGTCAGCGTAGCGATCGATGAATGGTGCCGGCTTAAGTGCACGGCCGCGATTGAATTCGTTCTGAACCCCAGATCCTTCCGCATGGGCAGCTTATATGATTTGGGATGACTAACTTCCAAAGTAAGAGGGCAACTTGGGCCGTCCTTCTCGCCTTCTTCTGCTGCTTTCACTCGCTTGCATCCTGCCTATTCCGCGGAAAATCCAAATCCGTACGCTGCAGCCGTGTCCCAGCTTCTCGCGCCATGGAGCAAACGCAACGGTCCGGGAGTGCGGGTGGCCGTCCTTTTGAACAAGTCATTCATCACGCTGCTGTCGGCGAGGCGGAAATCGAACAGCAGATCCCCATCACTTTCGACTCGGTATTTCACGCGGCCTCGGTGTTGAAACAATTCACGGCCTTTGCAATCCTGTTATTCGAACAAGACGGGAAGCCTTCGATTGACAATCCACTTGCCCAGCATATTCAAGGCTGCGCCTCATGTGGCGATTACTTTGCGCCATTTCTCACGCATACGAGTGGCCTACGCCTAATCCGTATTCTGACGGCATGGCAGGTGGCAAACGGAAAATCTGCCTTACACAGACGCAGGCTGTGAACGTCCTCTCAACCAGAGAGGACTAAACTCCGCTCCAGGCTCTCGCTTCGACTAAGTCAACTCCGATTACGTCCTTCTCGCCGAGATGGTTCAGCGGCTCTCCGACAACAGTTCGATGCGTTCTGCCGGGAACGCATCTTGAGCCGCTTGGCATGATCCATACACGTATCCAGGAGGACTTGGAGACGCCGGTGCGCGGACGTGTACCCTCCTGGCGGCTCAGGTGCGCAAGGTTACGGGCGGGCTATATTTAACAATACGTATGACCGGCCTGCAGACAACCGCTGACGATCTGGCCCACTGGGCAAGGAACTTCGAAACAGCTCGGTCGGCGGGACCGCGCTGCGTGCTCACAGACGGGACTGTAGACGAGTCTACCAACTACCTTGCCGGTGATGGTGCCTCTTTCAGCGCCGGCTTCACGTACGTCCCCAAAATCGAGGACGACTGGTACGGTACGGTAACCTGCCCGAAGTTGCCGGACTTGCGAAGACCCCGTCATCATGCCCCGGATACGTGGCGACCAGCGCCGCCACATCAGGAGTGCTTCGGCGAGTTCCGGATCGAGCGGAACGGGCTTCTGCGATGCCTCGGTCTTGCACGGTAAGACGTGCTGACCGGCGTTGGAGCGGGTCACCGGGATTTCGAGATTCTCGGAATCCACATCGGACCACTTCAACGTCAGCAGCACACTGACACATAGCCCGGTGAGAATGTCCACAAGGACGGAAGTCTTGCCCGGCTCCTTGAGGAGTTCGAGCAGCGAGTTGATCTGCTGGATATTCAGCACAGTCGGTACCTTCTGTCGCTTGGTGCTCTGAAGCACCATCGAGATCTGGTTCGCACACTTCGCATCCACACGAAATGCAAGAGGCGATTCTCAGCGGTTCAGGCTTTGCTCTGATGCGCGAAGGAAACATCGCTCATAGATGGATCGACGACGCGGCCAATCGTCGGCGTGGAATGGACATTCGACACCTCTTTCGTATACCGCGCGTCAAGTTCCAAAATCCTTCCGCTTCTCGCAATGAGTTTGCGCAAGCAATGCTCCCGAAGCGTCGTCAAGATTGCGGGGCGGAAGGGGCACTGGGAGCAAGCAGACGGTACGCAAGTCTTTCCTTTGCATCGAAACGGACCTTATCACCCTTCAGGCGCTACATAGCGGCGGCATAGGGATCAATTCCGGGCGGAAGGCAACGGGCTTCGCGCTAATTCAATGAATGCGCGCACATAATCTATGGAGAAGTCAGCCTCACGAGCTCCCAGGAAAATTTGTTTGGGGATGCCGTTGGGGCCAAGTCGTACAGGCACGACATCCAGCTTGGCGGTGTACTCCTGGACCAGCCAACGTGGCAGAGCGGCAACGCCGCGACCGCTTTCGACCATCTGCAGCAGGATATCGGTGGTTTCAATAGTTTTGTGACGCTTGGGTGTGACACCAGCTGGCAACATGAACAGGCTGAAAATATCCAACCGTTCGATCTCCACGGGATAGCTGATCAGCGCTTCTTGGGTCAGTTGCTGCGGCTCTACATACTCTTGTTTGGCCAAAGGATGATCCTTGGCTACGACCAGCACTTGTTCATAGTCGAAAACTGGCTCGAACATCAGCCCCGGTTTGAATAATGGATCGGGCGTGACCAGCATGTCGATCTCGTAGCCGAAGAGAGCGCCGATCCCGCCAAACTGAAATTTCTGCCTGACGTCTACGTCCACGTCGGGCCATGCCTCCAGATAAGGTGACACCACTTTGAGTAGCCATTGGTAGCAGGGATGGCATTCCATGCCGATGCGCAGTGCACCACGCTCACCCTGCGCGAATTGGCCCAGACGTTCCTCAGCAAGATCCAATTGTGGTAGCACTCGGTTTGCCACAGCAAGCAGATACTGGCCAGCCTGCGTAAGGCGCAGACTTCTTCCTTCACGCACCCACACGTCCGTGCCAATCTGCTGTTCCAGCTTCTTCATGCTGTGACTCAGAGCCGATTGGGTCAGGTTCAGCACGATCGCCGCAGCGGTCAACGATCCCTGTTTTTCAACTTCCTGGACGATACATAGGTGGATGCGTTCAAGCATTTTCATGATTTTAGCTCATGGATTAATGAGATAAGACCATTTTACTTCATGGGTCGTCCTCCGTAGGATCGGAATCCAGATGCTCGCTTCAACGTGTCGAGGTCGTATCTCCGTTGAGATAGGAATTGAAAGCCAGACGAAAATTCAGGCTTTGTAGCAAAAAAGATTGGTGCTGATCACGATGAATAAAGATTTTGCATTCCACATAAAGAGCCTTCGTTTCGATGAAGACTATCGCCCAGCAGAGAGTACCCGCATCACCACCAATTTCGCCAACTTGGCCCGCGGTGAACGTCGCCTCGAGAATCTGCGCAACACATTGCAGATGATCGACAAACGCTTCAATGAGCTAGCGCATTGGGATAACCCGGCGGGAGATCGTTACTTGGTTGAGCTTGAAATCATTTCCGTGGAGTTGGACATTGCTGCCAAGGGTAGTGAGGATGCCTTCCCGTTGATTGAAATACTGCACACAACCATCGTGGATAAGAAAAACAACGAGCGGATCGAGGGCATTACCGGGAATAATTTTTCTTCCTACGTGCGCGATTACGACTTCAGCGTGCTCTTGCCTGAACACAACAAAGAAAAGCCTGCATTTAGCACTCCTAATGATTTCGGCGATTTGCACGGGAAGCTGTTTACACACTTTGTACGGTCTAGTGCTTACAAAGAGCGCTTCAAGAAGCCGCCTGTGATTTGCATCAGCGCATCAAGTAGTAAGACCTACAGCCGAACTGGGAATTTCCATCCCATCCTGGGCGTTGAGTATCGGCAAAGCGAGCTCTCTTCAACGGACCAGTATTTCGGAAAGATGGGCTTGCAGGTTCGGTTCTTCATGCCGCAGAACAGTGCAGCGCCGCTCGCCTTTTATTTCTTTGGCGACCTTCTTAGTGACTACACCAATCTTGAGTTGATAAGCCTCATCAGCACGATGGAAACCTTTCAGAGAATATATCGTCCCGAGATCTATAACGCCAACGCTGCGGCAGGAGCGTTCTATCAGCCCAGCCTGAAGCATCAAGACTACTCCGTGACTAAGATTGTTTATGACCGAGAAGAGCGCAGCCAACTCGCTGTTAAGCAAGGCAAGTTTACTGAAGAACACTTGATCAAGCCCTATAAGGCTGTTCTGGATCAATGGGCGAAGAGTTCCGCCGCCACTGAAATAGCTTGGAAGAGAGATTGACCATGAAGAAGCTACTGCCTACTTCAACTGCTGGGAGCTTGCCTAAGCCTTCTTGGCTCGCTCATCCTGAAAAACTCTGGTCACCTTGGAAATTGCAAGATGAGGAGCTTTTAGAGGCCAAACAGGATGCCCTGCGCCTGACGCTCCAAGAGCAGCAGGTTGCCGGTATTGATATCGTCAGCGACGGCGAGCAGGCTCGCCAGCATTTCGTCACTACTTTTATCGAGCATCTCGACGGAGTGGACTTTGAGAAGCGCGAGACGGTCAGAATACGAGATCGCTACGACGCGAGCGTACCAACCGTTGTCGGTGGAGTTAGCCGCCAGAAGCCTGTGTTTGTCGAGGACGCCAAATTTCTCAGGCAGCAAACCAAGCAGCCTATCAAATGGGCTCTCCCTGGACCGATGACGATGATCGATACACTCTACGATGCACACTATAAGAGCCGCGAAAAACTCGCGCGCGAGTTCGCGAAGATTCTCAATCAAGAAGCGAAGGAGTTGGAGGCTGCTGGCGTCGATATTATTCAGTTCGATGAGCCTGCATTCAACGTGTTCTTCGATGAAGTGACTGATTGGGGAGTTGAGACGTTGGAGCAAGCAATTGATGGGCTGAAGCGCGAGACGGCCGTGCATATCTGCTACGGCTACGGCATCAAGGCCAACACGGATTGGAAGCAGACCCTAGGGGCTGAATGGCGCCAATATGAGCGGACCTTCCCGAAATTGCAGAAGTCAAACATCGACATCGTCTCGCTGGAGTGTCAGAACTCGCGCGTTCCTATGGATCTGATCGAACTTATTCGCGGTAAGAAGGTGATGGTCGGCGCGATTGATGTAGCGAGCGAAGTCATCGAGACGCCTGAGGACGTTGCCAAGGTGCTGCGAAACGCTCTGCGATTTGTTGATGCCGATAAGCTCGTCGCCGCCACAAACTGTGGCATGGCGCCTTTGCCTCGATCGGTGGCGAGGGGCAAGCTGAAGGCGCTCAGCCTCGGCGCTGAAATCGTTCGAGGCGAATTATCCACGTAGCCCTGCAGTCTTACTAGTGGCGGCTCCCCACCTTGCTGTGCGATTCACAATGTTGCGGCTTGTTCGTGCTTAGCCGCTTTACTCACAGAAATCATGTCCGGTGAAATCGAAAGATCAAGTACGAAGGCTTGAACGTGGATTTGAAGATTCACCTTGGAACGCTGATGGCTCATTCGGTGGCGACCTTGCATGTTCAAGAAATTTCTCAGTATCTTCTCCTGTACCGCTTTCTCTTGAGCTAAGTAAATGGTGCTTCTCCAGCCCTCCGCAAGCCGAGAATGCTCAACTACCGAGCGCGGAGGGTGCTAGTACACCCATCACTAGAATGTCCGCCTTAACGAGAACCTCACCTGGAATGGTTCTACGAGATGGAAGACATCCGTGAACGCAGAGGCTGCGTTGGGTCGATGCGCGATTGATATGCGTAATCAATGTCGTGATCGTGACGGTTGAGCAGGTTGAGGAACTCAGCCGAGGCGTGCCAGCTTCGCAGGAAGGTGTAACCCAATTCGCCGTTGACCATTTCGGTAGATTGCGACCGAAAGCGTCGCTCTGAAGTGAGATCACGAGGGCCGAAGAAGCGAAGCCGAAGCGTTGAAGAGAATTCCTTGAGGTCTTGCAGCGTCACGCCGGAAGCGATCACGAGGCCCACTGTCTCTGGCACGCGCCTAACACCTGCGCTGTCAGGGGCTGCATCGTCCGCATCGTTCGCAGTGAAGAGCGCCTTCGAATTGGCGAGGTCGAAGTCGATGGACCAGTGCGGGATGGGTGTGTCATAGTTGGCCCACTCCACCGCGTAGGGTTCGCTAGGTTGTTGTGATGCGGTCGTGCCTCCGGTGTCGCCGGACTGCTGCAGTTCCGAGGCGGTATGCAGATACCAGACGAAAAGCGTTGACTGCAGATGCCGCACGACCGAAGAACGAACGCCAAACACGCCACCTTTGGTGGGATCAACGCAGGGATCGGCGTGGCGGGCGTGTTCGGGGCGGGGTTGTCGGCGGAGACAGGTTCGATCTTCAAGGTCGTGCCGCGGCCGTAGTTGCTATGGAAGCCGAAGCCTGCCTGCGTATAGAACTCGGTCTTCTCCCACGGCCCGAAGATCGGGCTGGCTTTTGGACTTGGTAAAGCTTTGATTGCTGCTCCAGAATTGGCTGCGGTGACGGGGCTGGTTACGTCGAAGTGTTGCAGATCGTCGCGCAACGCGATGACGGAGCGTACCTTCGCGGACCAGTCGATGCGGTTCTCGGCGTAGTTGCCGATCTGCGTGTCGGTGAAGCGATCTGCCTGCGTCGTGGCTGTAAGCGTGTTTCCGGAGTTTGAGTCGGTTTTCGTTACGCGCTTCCGGCTCTGGGATTGGTAGAGTCCGTTGTGAATCCAATCGTTCCGCACCTGCAGGCCGAACGTGTTGGTGACTTGATGTCCAACCAGTCGTTGTTGATGGTGGGGGGCGTCGATGCCTGCAGCCCAGCGCCTGTCCTGCTGTTCAAATTGATCGCCGCGCGTGAGGTCAGTGAGGTAATACGTGAATTCCGAGAAGAGGTCGGGATCGTGGTAGAAGCCGTACGCGGTGATTTTCGTACGCGAGTGCTCACCCTGTCGATGCCATTCACCCTGCAGGCTGTAGCGTTGCGAATGCCCGCCGTCTGTAGGGTTGAGTGTGCCGTAGATGCCGACGAGAGAGAGGGCGCTCTCGGCGATTTGATCGCTGGAGTGCCATTGACCATGATAAGCGCGCACCGTAACGCTGAAGCCGCTACTGGACGTGTCCTTGCTATAAGTCATCAGGCCATTGAACTGTAGTAGTTGTCAGGATGTACCCATGGACCGTTGTCGTGATAGGCTCGCCGCCGACGAGCAGGCTGTCTCCGCCGAGAGGGTGCGATGCGCCGAAGACGAGACGACAGTAGCCGTAGGTGCCGCCTTCGACTTGAAGAAAACTCTGCGGCAAGGTCCTGAAGAACTCCGGATGGGCTGAGCCAGCGGAGCCGTAGTTACCGACATCAGCGTAGTACGGTCCTTTCTCAAAGCGCACACTCTCGACGAGTTCAGGGATCACGGTTTCATGTCTGAGTAGCCCTCGCCATGAGCGTGTGACGGAAGGTTCAGCGGCATATCGTCGAGGAAGATGGCGAAGTCCGTGCCGTGATCAAGATTGAAGCCGCGCAGGAAGTACTGGTGGTGGGCTTTGCCGCCGCCAGCGTACTGCGTGATGATCACACCCGGAACCGCTTCTAGCACCTGAGCGGAGGATGGGGCGGTTCTGAAGCTCGCTTGCGCCTACGACTCCTGGGTGGCAGAGTCGGCGATGCCGCTCAGGTCTTCGCTGCGCCCCTGCACTTCAATAGCCGAAGAACTCGTCTCCGTTGCGCTGAGTTCGATTGTGATCTGTTGCATTTGAAAGCCTGGTGCGGAGACGGAGAGAAGATACTGCGCTGGTGGAGTTGCAGCGAGAACTCTCCGCGGACGATCTGACGATGCGTGCGCCGCCCTGGGTGCCGTGCGTGACGCGCAAGATGGCTCCATCGATCATGGCTCCTGAGCCATCTAGGACCAGCCCAGAGAAGCGCTGTGATTGCGAGGACATCGCGCTACGCTCTTGAGCGCTGGAGTGCGGAGCTGCTAAGGGAAGCAATGGGTAGCGGCGAGAAGAAGCGCATGAGAGAAGCTACTCAGCGAGCGAGAGCGTTTGGAGTCGGAGGGCAATGGTGTTCCTGTCCTTGGTTTGCGCGATGCCTATGCTCGCGCTTTCTTCATTATGCTCGCGGGCTGAATTCCAGAAGAGAAGTGTTCGGGGCGATAAACCCGATGAGAGTTGCGGCATAGTAAAGAGAGGTGTCTTAATGAGCCTGCTGCGCAAACTCATTTGCGATCTCGTTGCTGACCATCTCTGATCTGCAGTTCGCACAGTCTCTCTTTGCGCTTACGCCGAAGAGTGAGTCAAACCTGCCTGCGTGCTGCCGTCGCAATGGCAAACACCATTGCATGATGAGCATGGAGGAGCGGGCAAAGATGGTGAGCAGCAAGCCGCAGTTTGAGGCGCCGCTCTATAAGTGTCCGTATAGCTCTGCGGCGAGGACGGCAACGATGCATACTATGCCCGTGGTGCTGCCCACAGGTCATGCGGCGAAGATGATCTTCGCTGGTTTGCTGAGCCATCCCACAGGGGTGCGCAGACCGAGTCGACGTTCCGCATCGCGCGCGATCGTGCGCGTGGCAAACGCGGCCCTCCTTCCTCCATTCTTTAGCCCTACCATCATCTCGCTGCGAGCGGAGCACTCTGTGCTCGGCAAGGCTGCTTGATGTCACGCCATGGCCGCGCGCGATGAAGCATCGCGCCATCCCGACGGGGATGAGACCGAAGAAGGAAATGATGAAACGCGTAAGGAATAGTATTTCCCTGATAGCGAAACGCTATGGATTGAGGAAGTCTGCGCTTGCGAGGGCCGCTATGTTTGTAGCGTTGCCGATGATGGCACAGGAATCGGCCTCCGTGTCGGGCACGGTGTTTGATGCGACAGGGGCCACGATTTCTGGGGCAACTGTGACGATCAATGGGTGGGCACAGGGTATCGCACGACGTTGAAGATGGATCCCGCTGGGCACTTTATGGAACGCCATTCGCAAGGTACTGAGATGGAACAAAACCAGCGTGCGCTCATAGAGCGCTATGCTGACCGGCTGGCAGAGCTTGCCTATAAAGGTCCAGCGATGCCAGCAGAGCGTCATGCTGCGCAGCTTGAACCCACTGTCGAAGAGAGGCGGCATTGGGTGCCGTTGGTTCAGTCCATTGGACTAGAACACGCAGAAGCATTTACATGGCAGAAGGAACACGCCGAGATTCAAAGTTACCGGAACGACGAGAACCGAGGCTGGCTGCACATCGATACCCAGGGCCAATTCTTTGATCGGAACGCGCAACCCATCGCTGCGCAGGCAGCACCCGAACCGTTGGGACTTTCGGCAGCGATAACACGTGGCAACGAGCAAGCCGCGGATATGAATAAGGATTCAGCGACCAATAGCGCGTACGGCCTGTCCGTCTAGAAAGATGCGACGTTTGAATCAACATCCTTCCCATTCGCGAAGTCTTTTCGTAGACACTTCACCAGAGCATTGCTTCCAGATTGTTGGTAGTTCAGTCTGCAGTTGCAATCAACTCTCATGAGCGTCGGGCCGCGATGCCGATGATTCCTTTCGCGCAACAGGCCCGAGGGAGATCTGCAGGATTCCTGTTCGCTTGAGACGGACTTCAAAGACAAAAAAGACGGGCATGATTTCGTTGTGCAGAGTATCGCCAGGACCGCCCCTTAGATCATTCCAATAGAACTGCTCGCCTTCTGGTAGGCACGGAAGAACAGTCGGGTAGGTCGCAATCGCTCGGGCCGCTATATTTTTCGTGGAAATGAGCAAGCGTCAGAGATGCCAAATCCGTTTCGAGTGCCATCCGAGCAATGTCTGATGCGACGTGGGGGCTCGCCAAGATGAATTCGAGCAAAGTTAGTTGCTGACATGACAATTCAGTGATACTCGCGAGAGTGGCTTCCACCTCAAAATCGCCGTAGAACCGTAAATGATGGGTGCCGTTGAAAGACGGGAATATGATGCCATCGCGATCAGTCCTGCGGGCACTTTGTCGAATTGGATGCTGCGTCGTTCTTACGCGTCCGCCTGAGAGGTCTACGCCTCATCTTCTTGTTCTTCGAGGTTGAGTGCGTAGCGGTGGTGCAATTTCATGCGGGCGGCCGACAAAATCGTTCTTAGTGAGCGGGCCGTACGTCCTTGCTTGCCGATCAGCTTCCCGGTGTCCCCTCGTGCGACATGGACGTTCAATGTTGTCACGCCGTCATTGCCGTCCAAACAATCTACTCGGACGGCGGCTTCGTCATCAACTAGGTGCCGCACGATCAGATAGACAAGCTGCCGCATTGGTTGTTCTTCGTTAGTAACGGACTGGGAAAGTACCATCATGACTTTTCTCTCCTGAAGCGGCCTCTTATCGAACTGGACCGCTCTTGCGGAACGTGGATCGCTCTCATCATTGTGGCGAAACCGCCCAATAGGTCAAGACCGAGCCGCGTCCGTTTCATCGCCATCTGCGCCAATGCCTCATCCCATTCCATGCTGTGGGTGTATGGGCGTGGCTCCGTCATCGCCGCAAATACGTCACACAGGGTCACAATCCGTACAGCCGTTGAAATATCAGGAGCGCTGAGCTTTCGGGGGGACCCGCTGCCGTCGAGACGCTCATGGTGGTCGCGGGTGGCGCTTAGAAGCAATTCGTCTGTTTCGCCCGCTTCGAGGAGCATCTCGTAGCCGAGATCAGTATGTTTCCTAACCATTTCCATCTCCTCTACGGTGAGCGGCGAGGGCTTCTGGAGGATCGTGGACGGGATTTTGATCTTTCCGATGTCATGCAGCAAACCGGCCCGGATCAGAAGGGTTTGCTCAACTGCTGAAAGTTGAAGAAAGAAAGAAAAACTTGCGCACAGCTCCGAGACCCGAAGCGGTGCAAATGGAGAATTGCATCATGCTCTCGCGCGGCATTCATCCAATGTGCCGTGCGGCGGATTTCGTGTTCAGAATCAAGAGGGGCCAAGCTTGGCTCCTCGACAAGGGGGCATGAGCAAAGCGCTTGCGGTACGCCCCCCGCAAACATGCCCTGTCAATCCTTATCGGGGAGTTCGAAAGCCATTACCACACGGCTCCCGTGACCTTTAGCTTTAGGGGCCTGGACATACGTCACAGGCTCCCCGACGCAAAAGGCGGAGGGAGACTTCTAGACACGCTTTGCGGCGGGCCATTGTGGTAAGGGGTTTCGACACCCGAGGACGGTGCTTGCCCGTCGCATAGATAGCGGTAAACGCGACGGCCTTCACATCGACCAAGTCGTTTGCCATAGAAACTCAAATCCTCTGGACGTGCGTCTGCAAGGCTTTCAAAGCACTCTGCAGTCTTGACATGGCGCACTCGCGCTGTCCGACCATAGCTCCTTCAACTTGTCTTCGAATCTGCCCGGATCAGGTTTCATTCCGCCACTTTCAAGCGCCATGCCTCAACTGCAAGACGGCCGTCAGCGTTGCCAAAGAAGGTTCTGAGATCATAAGGAATGCCTCACCATTATCTGCGGCGACTCACGTCGATACAACGCACCGAGTCTGGGAATCGCCACCTTGCCCGATATCTTGCGTTCATCGCGGGAGCTGTGAATGCGGGGGGCTTTCTGGCAGTCCATCAATACACATCCCACATGTCAGGAATCGTGTCCTCGGTTGCTGATAATGTCGCAATCGGGAGCATCAGCCTCGCCGCAAACGGATGTGTGGCTGTGGCCTCGTTTTTGACCGGCGCCTTTTGCACGACCTTGTTCATCCGATGGGGTAAACGAAAGCATCTTCACAGTCAATATGCGTTGCCTCTGCTTGTTGAGGCGGTCCTCTTGCTCATCTTCGGAATCACAGGCAAAGCCTTCAGCGGAGAACGGTTCTTGCGTGCGGTCGCTTTACTTTGCTTCACAATGGGGCTTCAGAACGCCATGATTACCAAGCTGTCGAATGCCGTCATCCGGACAACCCATTTGACAGGCATGATTACGGATATCGGAATCTCCCTTGGAAGACTCGTCCTGGCGACACCTGACAACCTTGTCTCCACGTCTCAGGAATTCTCGCAGCTCCGTCTTCTCACGTCGCTGATATTCGCATTCTTCATCGGCGGGGTAACCGGAGCCAATGGATTCACCCGTGTCGGCTTTCTCTTCACGATTCCGCTCTCGATGATGTTGCTGGCAATGGCGATGCTGCCCATCTTCGATGACCTCAAGACACTGGATGCGCATGTCTGATGGTCGTCAAGGTAGCTCATAAGAGTTTGCACGGCACAACGCATCCACGGCGTCCAGAAACTCCGCTGGAAATGTTCCGAGTTCCATTCGGTAGACGGGGATATGCAGCCCTACGGCAGCAAACGTTCTTGACAACTGATGTGTTCACAATCCGGGACAGTGTGGCAGATGATTACGGTTTGGAAAGACCCGATTTGAGGGAAGACCACGTCCAGTTCCTCGCTCGTTGTCAGACTCGTGACAATGTAGCCGACGCTCTCCAGCAAGGATTAGAGGGTTTGCAATAGACTCTCATCGTGCCCATACACCAGCAAAAAACCTCGGACAACGCGTTCCGGCCGCTGCGCGACAGTCGCCTTACATGGGTACGGGCATAAAATGGAAGTGCGGCACCGTACCGGGAACCCAAGGCGATTGTATCGGTTCGATCGTCGATCCGGAAGTGCTCGAATATTTGCAAACCGCAGAGACTGAGCTGGGACGCATGGCGCATATCGCCAAACAGACGCTTGGCTACTATAGAGAACATGCCTCAGCGGCTGCCACTTCACTCAGCCAGATTGCAGCGGACGCAGTTCGTATCTATGAGCCCCGGTGCCTCCAAAGCGGAATCGCGATCAAGACCACCTTCGAATCGACGCGTGAGATAGTGGTTCGCCGTGGTGAAATGATGCAGGTGGTCTCGAACCTCATTGCGAATGCTGTGTATGCCCTGTCCTCCGGGGGACGATCTCCATTTCGGTGAAAGACGCTCCCGAGGAGGAAGGCGTCATCCTTTCCGTCGTAGATGACGGGATTGGTATACCTGCGGAACTCTTGCCGCGTATCTTCGAGGCTTTCTATACGACACGAAACACCATCGGAACGGGGATCGGATTGTTCGTCGCGAAGCAGTTTGTGGAGGGCTATGGCGGGACCATGACGATCGAGAGCAGCACTCTTTCCGGAGCCAGCGGAACCGCCGCAACGATCTTTATTCCCTACATCACGCGATACGTGAACGAACAATCCTCCACAGATTAACGAACTCCCCAGACATACGACATTCACTCCACAGGTCATCTCACTAGTCAGATCTCATTGGCACGCCAGAATGGTAGGCTTAGTGCGTGCCCACCATCAGGTGCGCCACTTCAGGAGGAATGTATGGGACATGGAATCATTGCCTGGATCATCATCGGTGTTGTGGCCGGATGGCTTACGGGAAAGATCATGAAGGGATCAGGCTTCGGGTTCTTTGTCGACATGATCGTCGGCCTTTGCGGTGCCTTGATCGGGGGCTTCCTCTTCAGTCATCTTGGAGCAGGCGGCGTCAATGAGCATGGCCTCATTATCAGCATCGTCATTGCTACCATCGGAGCCGTCATCCTCACATGGCTTTTCCGGCTCGTCACGGGCAATCGCACCACGTAATCTGACCCGCCGACTCGATTCGTTCGATCAGAGTCTTTGTCATGCCAATGGGCATACACGCTTTGACCAACGTTTGGGCTGAGATTCAGCCAATCAGATCGAAGATACGATAAGGCCTATGGCGGCGGCGCTCATAACCGCGGCACACGTCCAGCCGAGCCACCGCATGCCGGCGGAGTTGATTCGGTTACCCATCACCTTCTTGTCGCTGGTGAGAAGGACGACCATGACTACTAATGGCGGCGCTAGAAGACCGTTGAGAATGGCCGACCAGAACAACATCTTGACCGCGTTTAGATGAGCGAAGTCCAGCGCCAAACCAACTGCAATGGAGAGGGCAATCACTCCATAGAATCTGCGAGCGACTTGGGGTTTCATGTTCAAGGACGCCGCTCTCCATCGCGCGCTCTCGGCGACCGCGTAGGCACACGACCCAGCAAGAACAGGAACCGCCAGCATTCCCGTTCCGATCATGCCCATAGTGAAGAGCCAGTAAGCTCCTTGCCCAGCCAGCGGGCGTAAGGCCTCTGCCGCCTCCTTCGCTGTCTCGATACCTTTATGGCCGTGCGCATTCAATGTCGCAGCGGTCGTCAGGATCAGAAAATACATGACAACATTAGAGAGCAACATGCCAGTGACGACATCCCGCGTGGCCGACTTCAGTTCGGCATTGGTGGAACCTTTTCGTTGAGCGACAGTCGTCTTGCCGTGGTCCCGGTCCTCCTCGACCTCCTGAGCAGCCTGCCAGAAGAACAGGTAAGGCGAGATTGTGGTGCCGAGGATAGCCACCAACACTGCGATATAGTTCTTGCTCCATTCGAAATGCGGCAAGAATGTGTAGCGGCGAACGGCCAACCAGTCGGGATGGGCAAGAAACGCCGTTACCACATAGGCAAACAGAACCAATGTCAGGCATTTGAAGATTCTGGCCATCAGGCGGTAGGACGTCCAGAAAAGAAGTACGACGATGAGCATCGCAAAGAACGGCGTCCAATAAAAAGATCGAATCCCCGTCATCATCTGCATGGCATCCGCCATGCCGCCGAGATCGGCGCCGATGTTGAAGATGTTCGCGGTAATCACCGACGAACACGCCAGCCACAGAACCCACCGCGGATACCGCGTACGAATGACACTCGCCAGACCGCAACCGGTCACCATGCCAAGCTTTGCGCACATGAGTTGTACGGCAGCCATCAAGGGAAATGAGAGTAGTGCAGTCCAAAGTGTCGCGTATCCGAACGAAGCGCCCGCCACAGAATAGGTCGAGATGCCGGAAGGATCATCGTCGGCAGCTCCGGTGATGATGCCTGGACCAAGCTCTTTCAGAAAGCGCTGGAGGCCGTTCGAAGGTACATCCTCTGCCGGAACATCGGGGGAAACGCTCTGATTCTTCACGCCCTATGGTACGGGAAAGCTTCCTTCCCGCGCACAAATTCCGAGCGTCTGTTCCCAACAACTGAGTCTTGAGAGGACAGTCCGGGGCACCTGATATCCCTGAGTCGATTCATGGCATCAGGAACTAGTGAGAGTGAGAATCGCTGAACTCGACTAGGAAGATGGCACCGAGTGAGGAATTCTTTATGGTGATGGTGCCCCCGTATTTCTCAACAATCTCTTTCGTCACCCGAAGTCCCAAGCCCGTCCCCACGTCCTGCTTCGTCGTAAACAATGGGGTGAAGATTTTGTCTTTGAGATCTTCGGGGACACCCCTCCCATCATCTTCTATGGCTAACCGGAAGTGGCCTTCCCCCTGGGACGCTGAGACTGCGATCTCGCCACCGACAGAGCACGCATCAATCGCATTCGACAGCAGGTTCGAAATCACCTGCTGGAAATCACCCTTCGCCATACGGAGCTTGATTTCGCAATGAATCTTCGTCGCCAATTCAATGGACTTCGAGGCTAGGCGAGTGGCGTAGATGCGAAGAATATGTTCGATCGCTTCTGCGACATCGAAACACTGGTTCGGATCACGGTTCTGGCTTCTAATAGAAGACAGGCGTTTGCTTCACCAAGTGAGAAACGCGCTCGAGTTCGAGGTTTGCCAACTTCAAATATTCACGCGCTGCTTCGCTGAGCTGTTCAGCTCCAAGAAGAAAGAGGAGATTCGTGATCGCCTCGAGTGGATTGTTGATCTCATGGGAGACGGTCGCCGCCAAACGACCCGCGGCCGCCAAGGCTTCCGCTTTGCGGAGAGCGTCTTCCGTGCGCAGCCGCTCGGTCATATCGCGAATCGTTAGAGTGAAGGCGATTCGGTGGCCCGTGTCATCGTAAATCGGGTTCACGGTAACGTCCACGGTTCGAGCTTGGTGCGGAAGATTCAAAGTCAGAGTGACGGGAGATTTTGTCTCTCCTTCTCTCAAGAGTTCCCGAACGCTCTGTGCCCAGAGGCTGCTGATAGGTTGATTGAGTGCTCGATCTGGCGGGATGCCGAACAATTCTTGCGCCGCAGGATTGTAGCTGGCAATGCGGTCTTCGCTGTCAAGCGAAACCACTGCGTCCCCAGCATGTTCGAGGATGCTCGCCAAAAACCGGTCCGATATGATCAGTCGTCGCAATTGGAGCGGATCGACAGAACCCGGCGACGCCGTCAGGCGTGCATTGAACCGGTCTAAGGTCGTCCTAGTGGTTCGCCGCTGCTCTCCGCTCCGGTAGGCTGTCTCCATCGTATGACCGAAGGCAGCGCCTTCCGGGTCTACACAACGCCAGTGCATGCCGATCCGAGGAAGTGGACCGAGTTCGGATTGAAGCTTATCCTCATCGGCCGTGAAACAAAGAAAGAGGATTTGCGTTGGCGGAGAGGCCGTATGGAGCGCTCTTGCCGAGTCGGCAACATGCGGAAAGTAGGGGAAAGAAACGCAAGACTGAAACCCTCCTCGCTGGAGGAAACGATACTCGCCAGTCGGAAAGCCCCACACAAACACGAACCTCCGCGCCGACGCGTCGAGCAAATTCGTTCAATCTAGGCTGAAAGGAGTTCGAGCAAGTCCCAGGTTCGAGCGACAGAATCGAGCCTTTTCTCCTGGCGAAGCGCTCGGTGACGGGATGGGAACAATTTGACCCATTAGAGAAGTGGCAGTCCAAGCAGCGCCTTTCCTGCCCAAAGCTTGAGCAAATTCGTTGTGGGTGCCATCACGTGACTCGCTCTTGCATCACGCAGCAGGCGCGCCAGTTTGCCGTTTTCACGGTAACCCCGGCCCCCGCAGAGACTTATCGCCTCATTCGCAACGGAAACGGCTGCGTCACCAGCTACGGCCTTGCTCATCAGAATTGGCACAGGGCCGCCGGGATCGCCTGGTCACCCAGCCGCGCCGCCCGATACACCAGTTGTCTTGCCTGCTCAACCTTGCCCACATCTCATCAGTTTGATGGCGAATGACGGGAGCGTCGCTGAGGCTTTCCCCAAGGGAATCGTAGGAACGCGTTTTCACGTGGACAACAGCGATATCGAATGCGGCCTCTGCGATTCCCAGTAGGTTGCGCCATCGCCGTAAGAAAATATGGGGCCACCACCTGAAACACGTACCTGATTTGAGCGCCGGTGTCGCCGAGCATTGCGAGGCGCCCACATGCACACCGTCAAACCAAATCGGCCGGGAGGCGTTGCCACGCATTCCAAAGCCTTCCCACTGGCCAAGCACCTCGATTCCGGCCGCATCGCTGTCGGCGACGACGCAGCTGAATTCGCCACTCGCTAGCTCTGAGTCGCCTCAATACAGGAAATCACATAGGAGTCGGCCATGTCCGGCGTTTGTGACAAATTGCTTCGTCCCAAATAGCTTGTAGCCCCGCTCGGCGATCCTGAATTCCATCTGAGGAAGATAAGAATGACGCCGCTGCCCGTCTCGGAAAGGGCAAGTGTCGTTATATGCTGGCCTGCGGCTATGGGAACCAGGTAACGATCCACTTGCTCTTTCGTAGCCTTGGCAGCGATTACCGCTGTGCCCACGCAATGCATTCCGAAGCACATTGAGGACGAGGAGCACCCTTGCGCTGAAACTTCGGTTGCCGCGATTAGGCCCTGTAGCCCTTGTCCCAGTCCCCAAGTCGTTCCGAAACGTGTAAACCCAGCAGGCCCGCTGCCGCCAACGCCTGCATCGTGTGCTCCGGCCAGATACCAAGCCGGTCTACTTCTTCTGCCCGTGGTTCCGCTACTTCGATGGTGATCTCTTTGACCTTTTCTCGGATATGACGGAGGGCCGCGGCGGGAAATTCATCTGTTCCGGAACTGAAAAGCATGGTTTGGGCTTCACTGTCTTGTGAAGCTTGATTCTAGCTAAATATGCAGTTCGCATCGTTTACGATCACCTGTTCGACGGTGACGTACTCGTTTCAGCCTTTTCGGAAAGCCCACAGAAGATAGGAAACCACCGTCCAGCTTGCGAACGCGAGCATGACAGTGGCTAGCGCATTGTGCTGGGGAATGAATTGCCAGAGAACGAGCCCGAAAGCGGCCAGCCCAAAACAACCGAGCGAAGCGCCTGAAGCGTCGATGCTCGCAGCGATGCGGCCTCTCTGGGTTCCATCTGCGCCAATCTCCTGCTTCCGTCGCTTCTCGTTGTTCTCGATCATCGTCGCGCTCGCCGGGAAGATGGCTGGAAAGGCAAGAAATAGGCCTCCCAGAACCGGACCATACCGCCGTGCGATGATTCCGGCGAGCGCAGTACAAACTCCACCGAAGAAGAAGCGCGCGACGTATTCATGGAAACGAGTTTCCTTGAGCGAGGAAAAGCTAAATCCAATCTTTCTCATCGGGTAGCACCGAGGGCGTACCAGAGTCCGAGAAAAACAACGAACCAGAACGGCATCATGCTCACCGCGGCACTGAGAGCAGACGGGCGATAGCGCCGCAGCAACCAGCTCACGCCCAGCGCGTAGACGAGGAACCCCGCTGCACCGCCAAGCATGGAGCGAGCTTCCATGGCGGCGTAGATCTTTCCGTCATGGTGAATGGTTAAGGCGAGCGTTGCGAGCGCCACCGAGGGGGCAGCACCCAGAAGGCCAGCAAAGCTCTTTGGTCGGAGGATGTCGGCGAGAGTGGAGAAACAGCTTACGAGCAATCCTCCGACGAGGAATCGAATCAGGATGTCAGACATGCGTCGGCCCTACTTCGCGTTCTTCTCCGCTTTCTTGATCAGCGCAGTCGCAGCCTCCGCGTCCTTGCAGCCAAGCAACTTGTACTTCTTTCCTTCGAGGTTGTGGTAGTTGACGAAGAAGACCTCGAGTTCCTTAATCCATTTCGGCGGCAAATCTCTAAGCCTCCGGATGTTCGCATACATATGGTTTGCATCGGCAACCGCGACAAGGCGATCGTTCCTGATCTTCTTCTTCCCATCAAGTTGTTCTCCCTCGATGACCCCCACAAGCCGAGATGGAACCAGGCAGCCCGGGAACGCGGGCTCATCCATCAGAAGCAGCACGTCGATGGAATCGCCATCGGGGGCGAGTGTCTGCGGAAGAAATCCGAAGTCATACGGGAAGCTCATCCCAGCAGGCATAACTTTCTTCAGCGCGAAGATTCCCTGGTCCGGATCGAACGCGAACTTGTTGCGGCTTCCGGCTGGGGTTTCGATAACGACCTGCAGGAGGTCATCTCTCGTGATTGGCTTGAGCTTCGTAGGTGACGCGAGAGATTTCATGGAGACTCCAACCCGCAGTTGAATTGTTAACGGGGTTACAGATTGCTTTGATTGCGGGCACTGAAGTTGGGTTGGCGTTGTTTTGTGACGTGACCCGCCCGTCGCCTCGTTCTGGGAGGGGAAGAATTCATTCTGGCTAGATAGATCGCAGCGATTAGGACTGATTTGCGGTGGGAATGGGCCAGCGGCAAAGGTCTACAGCATTGGAACAGCCAGAGGAGGCTTCCTCACATCTGTTGCTATACCCGGGCGATTCCTACGGGTACACGACGCCTGAGTGGCACATGAATAGACGGCTCCTCCTAGAGCCGAGCGTATGTGCGAACCAAACAGTTTGCTGAGGTAACACCCTCAGATGCAGCTTCGCCTTCAGCGACGTATCGGAGGTCAACGTTCAGTTCTGCTTTGGAGCTTCATTCAGCGTCATCCAATAAGCGCCGATCTGCCGCGCTGCTTCGGCAAAACTTGTGTAGTCCACCGGCTTTCGAATGTAACTGTTCACACCCAAACGATAGCTGCCTACAACATCCGATTCTTCATCCGAGGAAGTCAGCACCACCACCGGAAGCGTGGCTGTTGCCTCTGTTGACCGAATACGCCTTAACACCTCCAGGCCATCGATCTTTGGAAGCTTCAAGTCCAGAAGCACCACTTGGGGGCGGACCGAATCGTTCCCACAGAGCGCTTCCATGGCTTCTTCGCCATCGCGGGCCACTCGGATCTCCTCTGCCAGCTGCGATTTCTTCAGAGCACGAATCGCAAGCAGTTCATGATCAGGATCATCTTCGACCAGTAGAAGTGTCTTGACAGGACTCGACATGAATCTCTCCTCCGAAAGTGGCTTCTGGGTCATTGTAGTCGGCTCATGAGGACACGCAACACTCAGGTTGGTTCGGCAAGCGAATTCGTTGATTCAAAACCCATGACGCAATAGTGCGGCATCGGTCTCAAGTCGGCAATTCGCGTTCGCCCGCTAACGACTCGACCCTTGGATAAACGCCAGCAAATCTGCGTTGATCGTTTCGGCCTCAGTGGTGGGCATCCCATGGGGAAATCGTCGTAGGTAATCAGCTTGCCGTTGCGAAGCAGTTCCGCCGAACGTGGTCCCGAAGCATCATAGGGCACGATCTGGTCAGCCTTGCTGTGCATGACAAGCACCGGAATCGTAATCTGCCTCAGATCTTCCGTAAAGTCAGTTTGGGAGAAAGGCCACGATCCCGTCGTAATGGGCCTTGGCGCTGCCCATCATCCCTTGGCGCCACCAGTTGAGGATGACTGGCTCCGACGACCTGGTGAGCAGCTTGTTGAACCCGTAGAACGGTCCGGCGGGAACATCATGATAGAACTGCGCACGATTCGCTGCGAGTTTCGCCTGGAAGTCATCGAAGACGGTCTTCGGAGTCCCTCGGTATTTGATTCTGTCTTCACCATTAAAGGCGGAACGGCACTGATAAGCGCGGCCTTGGAAACCCGGTCTTCTCCATGTCGCGCAATGTAGCGAACGACCTCGCCTCGCCCGTCGAGTGTCCAACGTGGATGGCTCCCTGGACGCCCAACTCGTTCACGACTGCCGCCACATCGTCGGCATAGTGGTCGATGTCGTGTCCATCCCAGACCTGGGCGGAACGTCCATGGCCGCGGCGATCATGCGCGATGACACGGAAACCCTGTCCCATGAAAAAGAGCATCTGGGCGTCCCAATCATCCGAACTCATTTGCGATTTCCTCCTGCGAAGATTCTGTAAGTTCTCTCGTCAACTACGAACCAACTGGAAGTCTGCCTGCTTTCGCCGCAGGGTGATCTTTCAACCACTATCCGCTCCATTACAGAGCGGCGTTCGCTTTCTCCAGCATCCTTTACCCGCTGCTCCATCAGCGTGCCTTGCGGCGACACCTGCCTCCGAAGAGGCGGAGGATCGGGCTTACCTTGTTCCGTTTGAGTGACACGAATGACATCTGCCCCCGCCTTTACACCGGCAGCCTTTATGTCCGTGTGCCTCCATACCTTCCGGTGGATGCATCCGGCTGCGTGCCTTTTGGCTAGAGCCTGACAGCGTGTTTGGCTCTTTGGAGGTACGGCGCCTACGGCGATTCACATTGCCTAGCGCTCCCACCACCTTGACGCTGGCAGTGGTAGAGAACACCTCACTGCATTCTCCTTGTCAGAACGACAGAGGCACAATGTCTCGACAGCTTTCGACCCAGCCGTTACCAGCTACGCCGATATCGATAGGCTACTGCGGACGGAACCGCAAGTTCAGCTCACTCCTTTCTGTTGAACAATCACTCAAACAGCTTCAAGTCGCACAGGTGTCTCCTCCCTGGCTACGATCGCTTCACGCTCTTTGCCACCCTCCTCAGCGGGATGTTCCTTCCCGCAACGCCCTCCCTAGTTCCTGTGCGCTCGAGCGCACAGATGCGGAAACCAAACCTCCCTAAGGGGCGCTGCCCCAATCGCGCGGCGCAAGGGGTTTCCCGCAGTCTTCCGCGCTTCGCTTGTGCAGACCTCCGCTGCGCTTCGCCCTTTCCGTTTCAGCTGCGCTTGCTCTCCAAGGGTGGGAGATACCCCTCCCCTTGCGCCTTGCTACCCCCGCCTTCGCCAGGTGGCGTTCGGCATGTACATGCCGCGTTTCAACGCGGAAGTGCAAAAGCCAAGGCCGACAAGGAGAGACATCATGAACAGCACCACCATCGCAGCCGCCCTTAACGACAGCAAGAAGCCCCTCACGAAACAGGAACTCATCGCCGCCAACATCAAGCTCCTCATCGAGCAGCTGGAGGCAGGGAAGTCCGACGCCCTCACCAATTACCTCACCGCTATGAGTCGTTTTCATCGCTACAGCTTTGGCAACGTCTTGGAGATCGCGCGGCAGATGCCCACAGCCACGCGTGTAGCTGGCTTCTGGACGTGGAAGAACCTCGGACGTTCCGTCAACGCTGGAGCCAAGGGCATTCGCATTCTCGCTCCCATCGTCGGCCTCCGCCGTAAGAAGGACACCGATGCGACCACTGATGCCAGCAAGCAGAACGAACGCGCTTTGCTTGGTTTCCGCAATACCTATGTCTTCGATATCTCGCAGACCAACGGTGTGGACTTGCCGAGCCTGAATGAAGTGTCTGGCGACCCCGGCGAAAACATCGAACTTCTGGCCGCTTTCGTGAAGGGCAAGGGCATTCAGCTTATCTACAACGAAAAGATCGCACCCGCACTCGGTATGAGCTACGGCGGTCGTATCGCCATCCTCCCCGGTCAATCGAAGGCCGAAGAGTTCGCGACGCTCGTGCATGAGACGGCGCACGAACTTCTCCACAAAGCGGAACGCCGCACCTCCACCACCAAGACCACTCGCGAACTCGAAGCCGAGGCCGTGGCCTTCGTGGTCGGGAAAGCTGTCGGCTTGGTGAATGGCAACGCCTCCTCAGATTACATCCAGCTTTACCAGGGCAATGCTTCACTGCTGGCCGAGAGCTTGGAAGTGATTCAGCAGACCTCGGCGGTCATCCTCGCTGCGTTGGAGACTCCCAACGGCGACCCGCAAGAAGAACAGCAACCGGCTGACTCCGAACTCGAGGAGGCGGCCTAATGCGAATCCTTCTCGACATCCTCGAAGCTGTAGGAGGCTGGAACCACGGCCTCCATATCCAAATCGACAATCAGCCCTATCTTCCCTTGGTGATCGAGGCGATGGATGAGTGCGGCCCTTGTGGCCTTCCCGCCGTCTCCGTGACCCACTACGGCAAACAGAACGGCGATGCCATGCGCGACCCCGAGATGTGTTTTGAACTCGGCTTCGCTGGTGGCGCTCATCTCAACCCCTTCTATTGGCGCAACGACTACATCGGCATAGAGCAATGGAGCCGCTTCATTCGTGACGGCAACTACTGCTATCACGCGCAGCTTCACGAACAACACGAGGCCTTCGCCAAGCTGTGGGACAAGAACCTGCGCCAGCAACGCTTCTTCGAGGCTTTCCAGCAGCAGCAAGCCAAGATCGCCTAAACCTTCCTCCATCCACTGGAGCGAAGACAAGGCAGCGTGTTCGCTTCACCACGTCCATCGTCATCAGCCCAAGGAGGGCATCATGCAAGACAGCAGCCCGTTCCAATTCATCGCCATCGATCACATCGACGAGTCCACCACCAACCCGCGCCAGACCTTCGACGCAACCAAGCTCGACGAGCTTGCTACGTCGATCATCATGAATGGCGTGATTCAACCCATCGTCGTTCGCCCTCACGCCAATCGGTTTGAAGTGGTCGCCGGTGCGCGTCGCTTCCGCGCTTCCGTGATCGCCGAACAGTTCTCCATCCCGGCGCGTGTTGTCGAACTCAACGACGCGCAAGCCGTCGAATGGCAGTTAGTCGAGAACTCGCAGCGCGAAGATGTTCATCCTTATGAAGAAGCGCAGGGCTTCCAGCGTCTTCTCGATATGCCCGGCTATGATGTGGCCGCGATTGCCTTGAAGTCCGGCAAGAGTGCGAGCCACATCTATGCGCGGTTATCTCTACTGCAACTCATCCCCGAAGTGGCGAAGGCGTTTGTGGAGGAGCGCATCACCGCCAGCCATGCGAACCTCATCGCTCGCTTGCAGCAGGAGCATCAAGCGGATGCGTTCGCTAACTGCTGGCGCAAGGACTGGAAGGACGAAGAAGCCCATCTGCTTCCTGCCAAGCACCTCAGCGCATGGATTCAGAGCAATCTCTATCTCGACCTAGAGGCGGCTCCGTTCGACAAGGACGATCCCACCCTCAACCCCTCTGCGGGTTCGTGCTTCGCTTGCCCTCGTCGCAGCGGTTACAACACCAGCCTCTTTGCCGACGTGCAGGGCGATCAGTGTCTCGATGCCGCTTGCTTCCAAGGCAAGATCACCGCACACCTCGACCGCGAATTGGCTGCGCGGCCTGAGCTGGTGCAGATCGAAACCGCATGGCGCAACCCCAAAGACCAGCGCCCCGGCGCTCTCAATCGCAACGATTATCGCGAGCTGCCCGACGCCGATAACCCCGACGCCGAGCCGCCCTGCGCTCACGCGAAACCCGCTCTGATCGTCTTCGGGAAGGGAATCGGGCGTACCGTCATGGTCTGCCTAGAACCTGAGTGCTCCGTTCACAGCAACCAGCCGGAGTACGACGACGAAGAGGAGATCGCCGCCGCGCCTGCTATGCCACCCGCACCCGAGGAGGAAACGGAAGAGGAGGCTGCGCAACGCATCGTGGAACATGAGCAGCGTGTTGCTGAGTACGAAGCCGAGGAGACGCGTAAACGCGAAGAGCGCAAAGCCGCTGTGGAGCGGTTGGAGCAAGAAAGGGAAGCCGAACGCGTCCAACGCGAGAGGCATCTCAAGGCCCGGGCGGCCACCTTCGAGCGCATCCTTGCCAATGCTCCCGAGGCATTCAATGCGGCACAGCTGCGAACCATCCTCAGCCTCTTGATCCATCTCGATCCTTACGACTACTTGGACAAGGTCATGGCCTTCTACACCAAGGAAGACGAGAACACAGAGCAGTCCGTCGAGCAGATCGTCTCGTCGGTTCTCGGGGCAACTCCAGACGAGAAGCTCACCAGCTTCGCTCTGCGTCTTCTACTCTCCGACCATGTGGCCATCCCGCAGGAAGATCAACCTGACTTGTTGGCCGAAGCAGAACAAATCTTCGCGCCCGAGCAGCTCAAGACCGCCAAGCCTAAGAAAGCGCCCACTACCAAGCCTGCCCTGATCAAGGCTGCCGCAAAAGGCAAGAAGCCCTCCATCCCTAAAAAGGCCGCATAGCCTCGAGACAGAGTGGCCTCGGATCCTCCGAGGCCACTGCGTTCGTGTGGGAAATTGCGCTGGGAGACACCTCTTCGGTTTCTCCCAGACCCTTTTCCAGTTGGCCCGGCCCCCGCTCGCCGGCTGCGCGGTAGATGTCGTGTCCTTGGAAGATTGACCTCTATTTTCGCGGGAAGTGCAGGTGAGCGCGCTGCAGGCGATCAACTCTTGGTTTATCCACGACGGACGGTGAGACCCAAACAATCAGTCGGTAGCCCACGAAGATTGGATCAGATCAATCCCTGAAGGGTCTTGACGCGATATTTGTATGGGAGCTGGGCAGTCAACAAGAGATTATTCTTGGCTATCTAAAGATAGCCAAGAATAATCTCTTCGTATGTAACCTTTTCCCGAATCGGTGTTACTCTCTAGAAACTTTATCAAAAACAATTAGGTTCGGATCTTCGCTGAGTATGCCGACCACAGATGGATCATGGGTTTCCGTGTGCGCAAGTGATGTTCTCTTTTCAGGAGATGACATGCGTACACTACCGTGCTTGGCCACGGAACGGCTTTCGTTGGTCCTAAAGTGGTCTACAACAAAAGTAATCAAGTGCCTATCGCTTGGCTTCCTCCTGCTTATTATTTTTAGTAGATCTGCACTGGCCAGTCCACCAGCGTTGTGATCGATCAGGTGTACGGTGCTGGCGGCAGTTCAGCTCAATCTGGAACCGCGCTCTATCGGACGGATTACGTGGAGCTGTTCAATCTGGGCACCACCGACGCGAGCATCGGCGGTTGGTCCGTCCAGTACGCGGCGACAACCGGAACGGTTGCGTCAAATCCCACAGTCATTCCTGCTGGGACAATGCTTCCTGCCGGTAAGCGCTATCTCATCGCGAGCAGCACGGATGGGACCGTCGGAGCTGTGCTTCCCGTTACGCCAGACCTAACCGGAACGCTGAACATGAGCTCCACTGCCGGTAGGGTATATTTGCTCAGCAATTCCACGAAAGTGACCTCGACGTGCCCAACCACGAGCGATGGCATCGTCGATAAGGTGTCGTACGGCACTGGCAGTGGATGCTCCGAGGGCGCTTCACCAGCGCCCACACCGTCAACAGCGCAGATCGTGATCCGTAGTGCATCCTGCACGGATACTGATCAGAATGGTTCCGATTTCAGTGTTGCGAGCGCGCCGGCACCCCGAAATCTGAATTCAGCGGCAACTCCGTGCGGCGGCGGCGGGGGAGGAAGTGCTTCTCCCATTTCGCTATCGAACGCGAACGCAAGTCCCTCGGCGTTGACTCCCGGCTCCACGACGCTCCTATATGTCACGGCGACTCCGGGAACCTACGCCATCGCAGGAGTCACCGTAGATCTGAGTGCCTTGGGAGGATCGTCTAGCCAGGCTCTTTTCGACGACGCAACGCATGGAGACTGGTCTGACCGATATTTTGTACCAGTTGGATTGTTAGTGTAGCGCAGTGATCTCCGAGTTCGGATCGATGCAGGATGCGGCAGGTGGAGGAGGCGTGAGCGAAGCGAACGGCTCCTCCGCCTGCCGAGAGGCTGATGCCAGCCAAGCCTCTGGCGCTGGCGGTCTGTAGCCCAGCGAGGAGTGTGGTCTGGCGGTGTTGTAGTGCTTGCGCCCGCGTTCGGCAAGTACGCGCAGTTCCTTGATCGAGTAGAAGATCTCTCCGTTCAGGAACTCATCACGCATCTTCGAGTTGAAGCTCTCGCAGTAGCCGTTCTCCCACGGTGAGCCGGGCTCGATGTAGGCTGTCTTTGCTCCCGTGTCCGCGAGCCATCTGCGAAGATCGTGCGCGACGAACTCAGGGCCATTGTCGGAACGCAGATGCTCAGGCACGCCCTTCATGACCATCACATCGGCCAGCGCGGCGATGACCAGCGCGGACGACCATCTGCGTTCCACGCGCACCAGCAGCGCCTCGCGCGTGTGCTCGTCGATCAGATTCAACGCCCGCGCCATGCGGCCGTCATGCGTGCGCACGCTCACGAAGTCATAGCTCCACACATGGTTGGCATGCGTGGGCCGCAGCCTCACACACGAGCCGTCGTTGAACCACAGACGACCACGCGGCTTCTGCTTCTGCGGCACCTTCAGACCTTCACGTCGCCAGATACGCTCGACACGATCCTTGCCGACCTTCCAGCCCGCTCGCACCAGCAGCGCCGTGATCCGTCGATAGCCATACCGGCCATACTGGCCCGCCAGGGTGATGATCGCCTGCGTCAGCTTGTCTTCATTCGCCCGTTGCGTCGGCCGATAACGCTGCCTGCCGCGTGGCTGCTTCGCCAGACGGCACGCTCGTCGCTCAGTTAGGCCATGCCGCTGTTGCGCATGCTCCGCAGCCTGACGCCGACGCTCCGGGCTTAGAAGTTTCCCGAGGCGAAGTCCTTCAACACAAGACTATCCAGGCTCAGGTTCGCCACCAACCGCTTCAGCTTCGCGTTCTCCACCTCAAGCTCCTTCAGACGCTTGGCCTGGTCCACCTGCAGCCCCCCGTACTCCTTGCGCCAACGGTAGTACGTCTGCTCCGTAATCGACGCGTCCTTGCACGCCTGAACCGTCGTCTTCCCGTTCGCAACCGCCACTTCAATCTGACGCAGCAGGTTCACTACCTGCTCCGCACTATGCTTCTTGCCCCTCGGCATATCAAGCTCCTTGTACTCAGTCTCTATCACTCAGACTGGTACAAAAAACGCCGGGCAGACCAGTGCAGAGAAGCTCCTCTTGTGGGAGCTGTGAACTCGAATATTCATAAGGTAATCCGTATGGGGTTACCTGTGAGTATATCTGCATTTCGGCGAAATATATCGATTAATAAGTATGGTCACAATCATTCCATGCCCTTCCAATTTGGTCGTGAGTAGACGTAAGCATCCCGACGCCGTCCGAAAGCAAGATCTACCATTTCGAACGAATCAATACAGATCATCGATTTGCGTTGGAGCCGGGCGAGAAGAAGGTCGAGATTCATCCGCTGCGAGTTCTCGACGCCACGTCCGACGGACTGAATTTCGCGATTGAGGTCTGCGCATGAAGGAGCTGAGCCCGCAGCGTAGTTGGCTGCCTAGAGGATTAACGCCACGGATCGACCCATTCCAGTCATGTTGGGCCAGCTTTTCCCGGCTCAATCCCATCAATTCCCACAACGATTCATCGAGAGCAGGCCAGTTCGGCTGCCATCCGTTGTGCGGCCAGCAAATCGAGGTGAGCGGAGGCATACGATGCAACTCGCACGGCATTTGGAAGAGCCCAGTCCCCACTTAACTCCGTATGGGTACTGAATCCGCAGGCGAATTCTGTCTCGAAGTTTAGCCAGAGCGGAGGACCTCTGAGCGGCGGCCTTTCTGGTACCGCAGTGGCAGTGAATGGACCGCCCGCGGGCTTTTTTGAGGGTGGGCTTTCTGTGCCTAACTCTTTGGCTATTGATGCTCACGACAACTCGTGGATTGCGAATTGCGGTGATGGGTGCCCTTCGCCGGCGGGAGCTGGGAATATCACAGAGCTGGATCCCACCGGCAATGCAGTCTCCCCGGCCGCTGGCTTCTCCCCTGGGGGGCTGACTTACAGCACCGGCATCGCTCTCGACAGTACAGCTCGTGTCTGGGTCGCCAATGGCTTCAGCAATTCGCTCGACACCTTGGATGCCAGCGGTCAGTTGCAGACCGGGCCTGCTGGATCCACCACCTCAGCATTGTGGTCGCGGTCTCCGGTGCTATGTGTCGTGGTTGCAAACGGTACCGTCACTGCAGTCGTCCTGTTCGCAACCCGCTGTGGAGGCAGCGTTCGTAATTCGAATACGGCCTCTCTTCTCTTCGGGCGGGAGTGCTTTTTATCGCCTAAGATGTATTGCTGATTCTCGTATTTATTGCTTGACACGCCGTTCGAATTCAATTCTTATCGACTGAATGCATCAGAGCTTACCTAATTCGCGTACCCAACGCATGGTCGCCCTGGCCGTTACGCTCTGTTGTGGTTGTTGCTCGTTTTCATAACGCCCTCCCTTCTTACATAAGTGACGTTTTGAACACAGGTGTGAGCCTGCGTTTTGCTGCACGCTCTTTCGAGCCGTGGCGCAGACATGACACCGGCGACAGGCATCTTCATGACATTTTCTCTGGTACGTGGCGGACGAAATCGTCTGCTACCAGACGCAGTGGTGCGCTCACTGCTCTTGATGTTGGTCTTCGCGCTTTCTTTCGCTGTGCGCGCTCAGGCCCCTGCGGCCACGAAGTCGCCGCAAGGGCCGGAGCTCTTTCAACAGAAGGTTCAACCGGTGTTGCAGGAGCACTGCTACGATTGCCACTCTGCGGCGACTCGCTCCGCAGGTGGACTTCGTGTGGATGACCGTGCTGCGTTACTTGCTGGTGGCAAGAGCGGCGCTGCGATTGTGCCTGGGAAGCCAGACGAGAGTCTTCTGCTGCAGCGCTTGCTCACAACGGACACGAAGCTCCGCATGCCGAAAGGCGAAGATGATCCGCTGCCGGAGTACAGCATCGCCGCGCTACGCGAGTGGGTGCTGCAAGGCGCGCCGTGGAGTGAGGCGAAGAGCGCGTCCGTAGTGGCTGCGCCTCTCTCGGACGCCTCTGCGAAGACGGTTGCATATCCTCGTCCTGCAACGCCGGAACAGCTTGCGTACTTCGAGAAGAAGGTACGGCCGATTCTTGTGAACCGTTGCTACAACTGCCACTCGGATGCGTTCAAGGAAGCTGGCGGTCTGCGCGTGGACGTGGGTATCAGCATCTTCGCGGGTGGCAATGATGGCCCGGTGATCGTTCCTGGACATCCCGAGAAGAGCCTCCTTATTGATCGCTTGAAGACTGCGAACCTTGCGCAGCGCATGCCGCAGGAGAGCGCAGAAGCTTTGCCTGCGGAAGAGATCGCGACGCTTGAGCAGTGGGTGCGCGATGGTGCGGCATGGCCGGATGAAACAGAGAAGCTCCCTCCGACACCGGCAAAGCTTGCAGCGCTGTATCCGAAGTTGCGCGCGCAGCATTGGTCGTGGCAGCCGCTCACTACGCCGACGTTACCGGAGATTGCGAACAACAAGTGGTCACAGCAGCCCATCGATCGCTTCATCCTTTCAACGTTGGATGAGAAGCATCTCGCACCAGTGGATGACGCTGATCCTGCTACATTGCTGCGTCGCGTGAGCTATGACCTCACGGGCTTGCCGCCTACGCCGGCACAGGTGAAGGCGTTTGAAAAGCACCACACGCGGAAGGACTACGAAGTGCTCGTCGATCGCTTGCTCGCGTCGCCGCAGTATGGTGAGCGCTGGGGGCGTCACTGGCTCGACGTTGCGCGCTATGGCGAATCATCTGGACCGTCACGCAACATGCCGTATCCGAACGCGTGGCGGTATCGCGATTATGTCATTGCCGCGTTCAATCAGGATGAGCCGTACGATCGCTTCCTTACCGAGCAGATCGCGGGCGATCTGATGCCTGCATCTACACCTGCAGACCACGATCGTCTGCTGATTGCCACGGGCTATCTCGCGCTCGGGCCCAAGGACGTGAACCAGCGCTTCAAGGCGCGCTACAAAATGGACAACGTCGACGATGAGATCGACACCGTTACTCGTTCGACGATGGCGATGACAGTCTCCTGCGCTCGTTGCCACGATCATAAGTTCGACCCGATCCCGACGAAGGACTACTACGCGCTCGCAGGCATCTTCACGAGCACGGATGACTACACCGGCCTTTCGAGCCGCATGGGTGGAGCGAACCTCGACTACTACGATCCGAAGCACCTCGGTCTGATGAGCAATGCAGACGCGTTCCCGCATGCTTCGGAGGAGCACATCAAACAGGTGCAAACCGAGCTACGCGAGACCCGCGCGAAGTTGCAGGCGCAGAACAAGGCGCGACAGGAAGCGCTGAAGCTCAACCCGAGCTTGCCTCCGTTGAGTAAGGATGAGCAGGAGGCTCGCACGGCGATGCAGCGTCGTGCTCAGAGCCTGCGCGAGGAAGTTGCACTCAGCAACGATCCTGGCGAGCATGGCTTTGGCATTCATAGCATGCACGAAGGCACTGTGGCCGATACGACCGTTCGTGTTCGTGGCGTTGAGGAGAAGCATGGGCCGACCGTGCCGCGTGGCTTCCTCTCGCTTGTGCAGATGAAGAACGTGCCTGCAATTCCGGCAAACCATAGTGGCCGCCTTGAGCTTGCTGCCTGGATCACGTCGAAGGAAAACCCGCTCACGGCGCGCGTTTATGTGAATCGTGTGTGGGGCAATCTTTTCGGCGAGGGACTTGTGAGCACGCCAGATAACTTCGGCGTAACGGGTGGCATGCCTTCGCATCCGGAGCTGTTGGATTATCTTGCTCACGACTTTGTTGTGAATGGATGGTCCACGAAGAAGCTTGTGCGGGAGATTGTGTTGAGTCGCACGTATCGACTCGGTTCCAATGCTCCGAAGGAGTACGTGGCGGCCGATCCCTCGAACCGTTATCTGTGGCGCCATGCACCACGGCGTCTGGAGACAGAAGAGATTCGCGATAGCATTTTGCTTTCGTCCGGTGATCTTGATCTGACGCACCCACAAGGCTCGCCCGCGATGAACCTTCGCATGATCGAGATACGTGATGATGGCCCGGTGGTTCGGTCCGTGCTTCATGCTGCAGATCAGAGTCGCTACCGCAGCATCTATCTGCCATTGCTTCGTGATGAAACGCCACGACCGCTCGAGGCCTTTGACCCTGTCTCGCAAACACTCGTTTCGGGTAAGCGAGAAGATACAACGGTTCCGGGCCAAGCGCTCTTCATGCTGAACTCACCCTTCGTTCGCGAGCAGTCTTTGGGACTGGCACGAGAATTGATTGCGCGGAAGGGAACGAGTGACGCTGTTCGCATTCGAGAAGCGTACGAGCGTGTTGTATCTCGCGATCCCAAGCCGGAAGAGCAGCAACGAGTGCAGGCGTTCCTGCTTCGCTACGCAAGCGCATGGACGCAGTCGCAAAGCGTTCCGAAGGCAGCCACACCTGCTGCGGCGACACCACCCCTGCCACTGCTCAAGACCGCTAGCTTGGAATCGAAGAAGGCGCAGGAGATCTTCCGCGAAGATCGTCTGGGCGATCAGGAGCCGCTCGAGGCAGGGGCCTATGACGTTGCCCCTGTAAGTGTTAACCCAAACTCTGCGCAAGAAGCCGCTTGGGCTGCTTTCGTGCAATCGCTGTATGGCTCCGCTGCATTTCAATTCGTTCGATAGAAGAGGGAAGATCAATGGCTGCAACTACACCGTTTGTGACATCGCGCCGGAATGTTTTGAAGATGGCAGGCGCAGGTTTTGGACATCTCGCTCTCGCTGGTTTGATGGGTTCGCTCGCGAGTAAAGCCGCGCATGCAGAGGTGAACGCGTTGAACCCTCTCGCGCCCAAGAAGCCACCGTTGCCGGTGAAGGCAAAGCGCATCATCTTCCTCTTCATGGAAGGCGCGATGTCGAGTGTCGACACCTTCGAGTACAAGCCGCAGTTGGAAAAGCTGAATGGTAAAGCGGGCCCCGGCGGTGGCACAATCACTGCGTCGCGATTCAGTTTCCAGCAGTACGGACAGTCTGGCGCGTACTTCTCTGAACTGTTGCCACACATCGCCACGCATGCGGATGAGTTCTGCTTCCTGCGCGGCTTGTATACCGACACGCCTGCGCACCCGCAGGCCGTGGTGCAGCTGCATACGGGCAGCTCGAACGCGTCGCTGACCCGACCAAGCATGGGCGCGTGGCTGCTGTACGGGCTTGGCTCAGAGAACCAAAACCTGCCGGGCTACATCACGATCAATCCGCCGGTGGCCTTCGGTGGCGCGTCGAACTACGGCAGCGCGTTTCTGCCTGCGTACTATCAAGGGTCGCCGATCACCGATAGCGGCGTCATGCCAAACATCGCTTCAGTAACACCGCGTGATTTGGAGCGTCAGCAGATCGATCTGATTCAAGATATCAATCACGAGGAGCAGGCGAAGCCGGGTGCACCGGAAGCGATCGAAGGTGTGATCAAGTCTTACGAGCTTGGCTTTCGTATGCAGGACACAGTTCCTAGCTTGCTTGACATCTCGAAGGAGCCGCGGCATGTGCTCGACGCGTACGGAGCAAAGCCGGGACTGGAAGGCTCGTTCGGCCGACAGTGCTTGATGGCTCGCCGATTGAGCGAAGCGGGGGTGCGCTTCGTTGAGATTCGGCAACCGGGATGGGACCATCACACCAATCTGCATAACGGTCTCATCGAGCAGAGCCGTCGCATCGATCAGCCGATCGCTGCTCTGCTCACGGACTTGAAGCAACGCGGCCTATTGGATGACACGCTTGTGTTGTTTGGCTCTGAGTTCGGACGTTTGCCGACCTCGCAGGGCAATGATGGGCGCGATCACAACATCACCGGGTATGCGATGGCGATGGCTGGTGCTGGTGTGAAGAAGGGCTTCAGTTACGGTGGCACGGATGAGCTCGGCATGGCTGCGGTCGAAGGCCGCATGCACATCAACGATCTACACGCGACGATCCTCGCCCTGATGGGCATTGATCACGAGCAGCTGACATATCGCTACGAAGGTCGTGACTTCCGTTTGACGAATGTCGCAGGTGTCGTGCAACAACAGATCTTCGCTTAGAGAAATGGTACGAAGGAGAACAGCTCTATGAACGCTCTGTCATGTTATCGCGCAGGATGTTGGAACGAATCCGAAACTGCATCATCGTGGAAAGACCGGCAAGGTCCTTCCGAGGGACCTTAGCTGCAACTGCAGTGAAGGTGTGCCCGCCCACGAAGATTGCTTCGTGGGTTTTTCTTTGTAAGGATTTCGAGGCTCGCAATGAAATTGAATGTTCTTTCGCCGCGCCGCTTGTGGCCTTATCTGGCTCTGTTGGTCGCTGCTCTTTTCACATCGTTTAGCAGTGGTATCGCCTTCGCACAAAACACGGCCTCGCTGACCGGCACCGTGCAGGACGGCAGTAAGTCGCAGATCGTGAAAGCGGATGTCTCCGTGACTCGCACCGAAACGGGCGAGTCGCAGCATACCACCTCAGATAGCTCAGGCTACTACCAGTTCCCGGTACTGATCCCCGGGCACTATGACGTGAAGGTGACGAAGGACGGCTTCGCCACGCAGGTGAAGCAGGGCATCGAGCTGTTCACTGGACGTGCTACGGGTATGAACTTCGCGTTGAGTGTGGGTTCGGTCGAAGAGCATGTGGAAGTGCAGGCCGATGCTGCGCAACTGCAGACGACTAGTTCTGCGGTCAGCAGCGTCATCGAAAACAAGACCATTACGAACTTCCCACTGATTGATCGTCGCGCAACGCAGTTGCAACGCTTGAGCGGCTTCGTCGTTGGCGGCGGCACGGGCAGCAGTTCTTACTTTGCGATCGCCGGTGGCCGCGGCAACAATGCAAACTACACCGTAGACGGCGGCACGACGCAGAACCTGCTGCAAGGCGTGCCCACGCAGATGTTTGACCTTCCCGTCGATGCATTGCAGGAGTTCACACTGAGCGTGAGCAACTACACGGCCGACCTCGGACGTACCGGCGGCGGTGTCATTCAGATGACGACCAAATCAGGCACGAATGACTTTCATGGCAGTGCGTATATCTATTACCGCAATCAGGATCTGCAAGCGCGTCCTGAGTTCTCACTGACGATTCCGCCGCTCGCCTACAAGCTCTATGGGGCCAGCATTGGCGGACCGGTGAAGCGCGGCAAGACGTACTTCTTCTTCACCTTTGAAGGCCTCGCGCGAACCCAAACCGCAGTAGCAACGCTGTCCGTGCCCACAGCGGCGGAACGAACTGGCGATTTCTCCGCGATCTCCACGCCGATCATCGATCCCTACACAAACAAACAAGCAGTAGGCGACGACGGTACGCTGAATAAAATTCCGAGCGCTGAGTTGGATCCCTACGGTGTGAAGCTCGCCTCGTACTATCCATTGCCGAACATCACAGGAGCGGCGATTAACACCACGAACTTCTCTGCGAGCGCACCCACCAAGACGTTGGTGAGCACCTACGTTGCGCGCATCGATCACCAGTTCTCCGATCGAGACAGTCTCTACTTCCGTCTATTGGCTCAGCCCGATCACTCTGATACCGCCGACATTTATCCCGTGCGTGGAACGGATAGCTACGGTTCGCTCTCGCACAACTACTACTACAACGCATCCGCGACATGGAACCATTCCTTCACGCCGCGTCTCCTCAACGAAGCTCGCTTCACGTTTACCAATCGCCAGTCGCTAGTGGTGACACATGGTGTGAACTCCGATGCGACAAGAGATCTTGCGCTGCCTGGAACGAACCCCTCGTTCTTCCCGGGCGTCACGGTCAATGGACTCTCCGGCATCGGCAACACATCGCAGCAGCAACGTTTACAGACGCCGATTTTGAGCAATGAGTACACGGACAATCTCTCGTTGCAACGCGGCAACCATCAGTTGAAGTTCGGCGCGGATTATCGCTACGCTGCGGATGGTGATCTGTACTCACCATCTGGCGGCGGCTTCTTTACCTTTACGAATTCAGGTGTCAGCAGCAACGTGGCAGCTGGCAGCCTTGCGAATCTCTTGTGGGGTCGCGTGAATGCAGCTTCGCGACTGGAGACGGAGTATCTCTACTCTGCGGCGTGGAGCGTCGGGCTCTATGCGCAAGATAACTGGCATGTGAACAACAAGCTCACGTTGAACTACGGTTTGCGTTGGGATGTTGATTCGCCTCGCTATCTTGAAAACAATCGCCAGAACTCGATGAACCTGACGGCGATCAATCCTGTGTCGGGCACGCCGGGCGTCATTACGTTCGCAGGCATTGGTGGTCAGAGTCGATATGCAAACGACTTCGACAACGCCTTGTTTGGACCTCGCTTCGGCTTTGTATATGTGCCCAAGGAGCACAACGTCATTCGTGGTGGCGGAGCGATTCTTTACCCAGGTGAATACGATCAGGCGACGCCGATCGTACTGAGCACAGGATTCTCCAACTCCATCACGCTGAACTCGCCGAACTCCGTCGCAGGTACGCCCGCATTCCTGTTGAAGAACAATGGATCGCAGGGGACAGGGCAAGCGTCGTATCCGACGCAGTCGCAATTGACGCCCGGCTTTGGTGCGGTGGCTGTGGGGCAGACTCCTTACGTGGCACCGCAGTTCATCGCGCCGCATCGCCTTACCGGCTATCTGTACCAGTTGAACCTCGATTGGCAGCATGAGTTTGCGGGTAGCTTGCTGCTCGACATCGGCTATCTCGGTACGTTGGCGCATCACCTGGCGTCGCCGTTTGCGGAAAGCATCAATCAGATCACGCCGTCGAATCTCGCACTCATTGCAGCGAATCCTTCCGCGTACACAAGCACGCAAACGCTACGTCCTTTACCGCAGTTCAGCAACGTGCAGAATCTCTATCCGGATGATGGTCAGTCGCGATACCACGGAGGCAACGCCGGCCTGCAGAAACGCTTCAGCCACGGCTATCAGTATCAGGTCAACTACACGTACTCGAAGTTTGTCGACAACACGGCTTCGCGCAGTGAGTTGGCGGGGTATCCCGGGACGTCGACCTATACGAACTACTACGATCAGCGCAATCGCTATGGGTACTCGGGCAATGACGTTCGTCAGCGCCTGATCGCGAACGGTGTGCTCGAGTTGCCATTTGGGCGGGGCAAGTTGGTCGACGTGAACTCGCGTTGGATGGACGAGGTTGTCGGTGGTTGGTCTGTCAGCGGCTTGCTGGAGATTCACTCCGGTACGGCATTGAGCGTTATCGATGCAACGAACAACACGGGAAGCTACTCCGATGGAGTTCGACCAAATCTGACCGGTAACCCCAACTCGTTGTCGAGCGATCGTTCTCGCGAGGCGAAGATTACGCAGTGGTTCAACACTGCGGCTTTCACGCAGAACCCTAACTACACCTTCGGCAACTCGCCCAGAACGTTTGGTCGTGGCCCTGCGTTGATCACCTCAGACCTGACGCTGCGTAAGGCGTTCGCTGTCCATCGCGAGCAGCGTCTTGAGCTTCGTCTCGAAGCGTTCAACGCTTTCAACCACGCGAACCTGGGTAATCCGAACACGTCCTTCGGTAACGCGAACTTCGGCAAGATCAGCACGCTCCAGTCCGGCACCACTTCATCACGCACGCTCCAGCTGGCCGCGCATTACACCTTCTGAGCGCGCGCTGGCGAGAGCGCCCAACAGCACAAAAGCCTTCCAACGAAGTTCTTTACAAGGAGAGTATTCATGAATCGCAAGAAGCTTCGCCACGGCGCAATACACGCTGCAGGCGCAAGTCGCATCGACTCCGTGACCTTATGGCGGCGATGTCGACCGCATGCTGGTGGACTCCAAAGAGTGGTGGCCCGATCCTGTAAAGGCACCGGATGGATCGCCAGAGGAAGCTTGCGTCATCCCTCCGAATGCAAAATTGCCTGAGCGCAACGTTGACATCGAGGCGTGGGACAAGTTGGCTCCGGAGAAGCGCGAGCTCTATGCGCGATTGATGTGCTGATTGGCGACAACGGCGCCAGCATGGAAGGCACGCTTGAGTGAGGGCAGCATCGACCGCGGGCTTGCAGGCGAGGTGAAGACTCGTGAGGAGCGCTCGAGCTATAACCTCAGCAAGATCGATGAGATCGGTACACCTGAGGCTGTAGCGGGCAACTATCCGCTAGGCTGGGCGCAGGTCGCGAACACGCCGTTCCGTTACTGGAAGCAGGATGCGAATAGCGAAGGCGGCACGCACAATCCGCTGATCATCTCCTGCCCGAAGGGAATCAAGGACAAGGGCGCCATTCGCACGCAGTATAGTCACGTGATCGATGTGCTGCCGACGACGCTCGACCTCGTTGGTATCAAGGCACCGCAGCAGCTGCGTGGGATCGACCAGATTCCTGTGGAAGGTACGTCGCTCGCGTACTCCATTGACGATGCGAAGGCCCGAACGCGACACGAGGTGCAGTACTACTACATCTTCGGCGCGCGTTCGATCTACGACCACGGATGGAAGGCGGAGCTTGCGTATCCAAATAGCTTCCCCGCGGGGAACGAAAAGGCTCATCCGTTTGATGAGAGCGCGTGGGGACTCTACAACCTGAACGACGATCCGACGGAGCGGAGCAATCTCGCCAAGCAGAATCCGCAGAAGCTCGCGGAGCTCAAGGCTGAGTTTGAAGAGCAAGCGAAGTCACATCATCTCGCCCCGTACATCACGTGGGACGAAGTGAGGGATCGTCGTATTGATCACGCGCAGGGCCAACCGGCCTTCGCACCCGGCGGAGCTACGCCGAAGAACTAAGTGTGTGGGCAAACACTCAGGGGATGGCTTAGACAACGAGCCATCCCCATTTTTAGTGACAATCGAGCGTGCCGACGACGGTTTCGAGTAGCCGAGCGACTCGAGTAACGCTGCTCCGGTGGAGTTAAACAATGCTTGTGATCAGTGCTCTGGGTACCCGTCGGGAACCCGAAAGTTGATTTTCTGCTGCGCGAAGGATGCGTTCCGACGGCTTCCTGCGCTATTGTTTTGTTGCAGTTGATATTTACGCGGCTTCTTTCACGACGGTAACGCTCGACAACCTCCAGAGCACACCCAAGAAATGCAACCCGAAGGTCAATCTTTGAGGGAACCCAGCCAATGAGCGCGCCAAATGCGGAACGCCGTGGCGGCACCGGTGTTTCGCCGTCTACAGTTTTTCACTTATTTTTTTTGTAGCGGGTACCGGTGCGGGTATTCGCTGTGGATTTCCTTGTAAGTCATTTGAGATCAACGCGGGTTGATCCCTGGGGGGCAACCAACTACGCACTTTGGCGGACTTCGCCGAACCTCTTGGAACTAGCGTAGGTTGCGATAAATGAACCACTTAGCGGTAAAGATGGTTCGAAAAGGTTCGATAGAGTCCGGCGAGAGCCGGACTTTTTTATGGGTACGGATACGGGTATCGTAAGTTGCTGCCTCGCCCACGCTGGATAGACACCGTTTCGCTGAGCCTCGAAAGCGGTTACTCCCGCCACGATGTGGCCATGCCCAACTCAAACATTCTGACAGGCGTTTAGATCGGGTTTGCTACGTCAGTGCTCATCACAGAGAGCCAGCTCTGTATGAGACGATCTCGGAACTCAATGCTGTTCCGTTGACGCTGGATACCCTCAAGAGCAGCTGGAAGTACGGAAAGGACTTCTGATTCAAGAGCGTCTTGATCTTCTGGAGGTTCTCTTCACTGGTGAGAAAGTCCCCCCCGGCCTCCGTCGCCTGAGAGTCGCTGCCGGCGATGATCAAGGTATTCCCGGTCTTTGTCGGGTTGGGGACGAAGACGATGATGCAGTAGGCGGCTGGCGTGCCCTTGGACGAATAGAGAGGGTACTCGGCTCGCTCGTTGCCGACCGGCTTGTCGATCGTGACCGCTGACGGAGACGAGTCCGTGGACTCCTTGAAGTGGTAGGCCATACGGTCTTCGTAAAGCTCGACCCAGGGGTTGGAACGGCTGCTGCCAACAAAGATCGTGTTGTTCCAGCGCAGCCGGTGCCCAGCATATTCACGCGCAAAGACGAGACGAGTGCCGAAGTCTCCGGTTTCGAGTTCGGTGATGCGGCGGGCGACGCGAAAATCGGCCAGGCTGCCGGAGCTGTGATCGAAGATCGCTGCCAGATCCTTCATCTGCTGCTGTCGGGCGTCGCTTGAGAGGGCTTCCGGCGACTGAGCGGTGCGGTAACTGAAGTTCAGGTACTCGGCGAGCGATAGCTTGCGATGCAAGATGCTCTGAGCGAGGACGAAGGAACTGTCCGCGATCACAATGTCGGGAGCCAGCTTCTTCCCGAAGAAATTACCCCAAAAGTCCCTCATCGCTGGTTGGCTCTGCCATTTATGGATGCCCGACTCTTCCTGATGGAGCTGGCGGCTGGCGACGATTACCCAGACTGTCAGTCCAAGGATCAGCACGAGAAGGGCAAGGACGACAGGGGTGCGAAACGCTTCATGCCATGCGGCTTCTGCGGGCACCTTGTCGAGGGAGAGCTCAGGGACGAGCGCTTCTATTGTCCGCTCTTCCTCCACAGTCGGTACTGGCTCTTGGAAGGCGGGCTCGGCTGGGGGCACTGCCCGGAGCCGAAAGACCGGGAGGTAGCTTCCGCGCGGAATCTCGAAAATCAGGGGCTCGTTCTGACCTTCTGTCTCGAAGTAGACGCCGATCCTCTTGCGCAATTCCATCGCGTTGACGCGGACAATATTGTCCTGAGAGGTGTCGTAGGATGGGGACCGCTCGAACACAGCGACCCCAATCTGCTGCTCGGGAAGCTCTTTCGCACCGTGCAGTACGACCTGATTGCCGACATAGACCAAGAACTCTCTCAGGCGGGTGGATCGCCGAAAGGGTTGGCTGTCGATGACGCGCTGCAGGAGACGGTCCCACTCCGCACGTGACGGCAGAAGGGTCGTTTCGGGCGCGTTGAATACGGGACTCTCCATAAACGGGTCGGGCAGCAAAAGCATAGCACCTTCTCCCAGGCTGATGAAACCCGTCTTTCACTGTAAGAACTTGCTCCTAACTGGAGCAAAGGCAAGGGAATTCGGATCTGGGAACGAGAAGATCATCTGACGGGCATGCCGCATGGCATTGAACCTTCTGGTGGGCAGTTCCGCCATGCTGCGGCGATGAAAATCGAGTGGATCTGCGGGTGCAAGACGCAATCGAACCCTTCACGGCCGGTGAGGCCGGCGACCTCACCGTAAATTCACTTGCCACTTGTATTTCGCAAAACGGAGTCTTCGTGGGCTGAGAAAAGTCTGGTCGTCGCCTCAGCCAACTACGGGCGGCGTACAGGGACGGGGATCCCGGCTCACGACATCTCTCCAGGAAGCAAAGTTCGGAGGCAGTTTATGAATATGAATCGAAGAGCTCTAATCCAGTACGCTCCACTCTCCTATGTGAGGAAAGGGGCCATCCTGGCAGGCGCACTCGCGCTTTCATCCCTTACCGTATTCGCACAGTCGGTATCGTCGGCCACAATGCATGGGACGATCGCGGACAGCACGGGTGCGGTTATCAGCGGTGCCACCATCGTGGCGACCCAGACCGAGTCCGGTGCAACCGTCACGGCCGTGAGTGGCGATAACGGCAGTTATACCCTTCCGAATCTTCCGGTCGGTCCCTACACGGTGAAGGTGACCGCAGCGGGTTTCCAGGCTTTCAGCCGAACGGGCATCGTTTTGCAAGTGTCGAACGATGCTGAAGTGGACATTCCGCTCGCGGTGGGTTCGGCCGAGACCACGGTCACGGTCAACGCCGCTGCTGCGCAGGTTCAGACGGACGATACAGCGATCGCTACGACCGTGGACCAGAGCCGCGTCGTCGACCTACCCCTCAACGGGCGTAACGCGGCGAACCTGGTTCTGCTGTCGGGCGCCTCGGCTCCGACCGTCAACGGCAACATGACGAGCACGAAAAGCTACGGCAGCACCGGCACCAGCGCTATCGGCGGTGCACTCAACATTGCCGTAGCCGGTGGTCAGGGCAACCAGATCAACTACCTGCTCGACGGCGGCGACCACAATGACTCGTTCTCGAACGTAAACATGCCGTTTCCGTTCCCGGACGTTCTGCAGGAGTTCAGCGTGCAGACGACTGGTCTAGCTGCGCAGTACGGTGTTCATCCGAGCGCAACGGTCAGCATTGTCACCAAGTCGGGTAGCAACCAGTTCCACGGCGGCGTCTTCGAGTTCCTCCGGAACAGCTACGCCAACGCCAACAACCGCATCAACGGCTACACCGACCTGAAGCGCAACCAGTTCGGCGGCTACCTGGGCGGCCCGATCATCCGCAACAAACTTTTCTTCTTAGGCGGCTATCAGCACACGGCGCTTCGCATTGCACCGGCGACGACGTCTTCCTTCGTTCCTACGGCGGCGATGCTCTCCGGGAACTTCACCCCGTACCTCCAGTACCAGCAGAGTCTCAGCGCCAGTCATGCGTGCCCAACGCTCCTGGCTTCAGCCGGCTTCACCTATGACCCTGTTGCATGCACAGCGACGATCAATCCGTCCTTGTTCAGCCCCGCAGCCGTCAAGCTGATGAAGTACCTGCCCACCGGACAGACGCAGAATCCTGCAGGCCTTGTTTCCTATTCGGTCCCGGCTCCGCAGGATGAAAATCAGTGGATCGGTCGTCTGGACTATACCGTGAGCCAGCGTCACTCGGTGTTCGCTCGTTATTTCATGACGAACTTCTACCAAAAGGCGATCTTCAACGGAAACCTGCTCAACGCGGTGAACTCCGGCCTCAAGGACCGCGGTAAGTACCTCACGCTCGGCGACACGTTTGTCGTAACACCGCACATCACGAACTCGTTTCGCGGAACCGTCACGCGTCTTGCGATCGCCCGCGGTGCACCGGGAGATCTGATTTCGCCAGCCTCCCTTGGCTCGAACGTGTACTCCTCTGTGCCGAACTATATCTACCTGAACGTCAGTGGCGCCTTCACGGCTTCCTGCGGTAGCTGCGCCCCTACGCACTTCGTGACCAATCACTATCAGGTCGCGGATGACGTCTCGATCCAGCACGGGAACCACTTCATCCAACTAGGCTTCGACTACATTCATGAGCAGCTGAACCTCGCTGGTCTAAACACCGAGAACGGTCAGTTCACGTTCAACGGCTCATACTCTGGCTTTGGGCTTGGAGATCTTCTCCTGGGTGCGCCGAACACCTTCTCTCAAGGCTTCGGCCCCGGAGCGGCCGCTCATCTTCGTTACAACTACTTCGGTTACTACGTTCAGGACACGTGGCACGCCTCAAAGAGGTTGACCCTCAACGCTGGCCTGCGCTGGGAGCCGTGGTTCCCGGAGTACGAGAAGAACAACATCGGCGGAGAGTTCAGTGCGGATGCATTCGCTGCGAACCGGGTCTCGACGGTCTATCCGAACGCCCCTGCCGGCATCGTCTTCTACGGCGATCAGGGTGTGAAGCCGGGGTTTGTGAACTCGCGCTACACGAACTTCTCGCCGCGTGCAGGCTTCGCTTACGACCCGCTCGGGAACGGAAGGTCCAGCATCCGTGGCTCTTATACGCTCACGTTCGAAGCTCCGGAGCTGTACTACGACTCGGGCTTCCCCAACAATTCACCGAACACGTCTGCGCAGGCCTTCACCGTGGACAACTCAACGAATCGCACCGACGCGGTGAAGTCCTTCGACGATCCGTGGAAGAAAATTCCTGGCGGGAACCCATTCCCATCGCAGTATCCGGCACCCAGCACAGCCGCATTTGCTGCGGCCAATGTCACCACAGGTTATTACCCCAGCAATCTCCGCCGGACGTATATGCACCAGTACAACCTGAGCTATCAGAATCAAATCTCGACGAATCTGCTTGCTTCGGTGACATACATAGGCACAAGCACTGTGCACCTGTGGGGCTTTCAGCCGTACAACTACGCCACCCCAGCTAATACGCCATCTGGCGCGGCGGCTACCACCAACAACACGTCGCAGCGGTACATTTTGTATCGCGCTGCCATTGCCAGCGGAACGACAGCTGGAACGCGTTATGGCGCCTTCAGCGGAACCTCCGACTACGGCATGGCAAACTTCAACGGCATCATCGCGACGATCAATCGCCGCTTTGCCAACAACTTCTCGGTGCTTGCGAACTACACATGGTCGCACTGCCTCGCGAACATGAATTACACGGGCGATAACACGCCTCCCGCTCAAGATCCGGGCAATCACGCAGCCGAGTACGGTAGCTGCAACTTCGACACGACGCATAACCTGACGATCTCGGGTGTGGCCTCTACGCCGAAGCTCCATGAAAGGCTTCTGAACGCCGCGCTTGGTGCATGGCAGATCAGCCCGCTCGTCACCTACCGCACGGGTATGCCCTATACCGTTACGGATGGCACGGATCGCTCTCTGACTGGTATTGGCCAGGATCGTCCGAACATCGTTGCTGGACAGAGCTTGTACTCAAAGAATCTGTTCCCGGCCGCCGGTGTGAAGCCGCTCTGGATCAACACTTCCGCATACGCGCTCCAAACCCTCGGCACCTTCGGTAATGAACGTCCGATGCAGGCTCGCGGCCCGGGCTTCGCCAATGTAGATATGGCAATCAGCAAGCGCTTCGATCTGCCAGAGCACGCGCAGCTGGAGATTCGTGGTGAGGCCTTCAACGTGCTGAACCATCCGAACTACGCCAACCCCAACACATCGATCGCTTCGGCCTCGACGTTCGGTCGCATCACCGCTACCGCAAACGACGCTCGTCTGTTGCAGATCGCAGCCAAGATCACGTTCTAACGATTTGCCTTGATCCCGACGTGCAAGACACTTGCACGTCGGGCGCTTTTCCAGTTTCAAGCCACACCAAGGGAGATTTCATTGCGTCACTGGTCTGCTCTTCTGCTTGCACTTTTCTTGTTTTGCACTTCATCATCGGCACAAGCTCCATCGTCCTTCGCGGACCGTCCCCCGATGGGATGGAACAGCTGGGACGCTTACGGCCTCACCATCACAGAATCTCAGTTTCGCGACAACGTCGAGATTCTCGCGAAGACGCTTAAGCCATTCGGCTGGGATTACGCCGTCATCGATGAGGGGTGGTTCCTGCAGAACCCTCACGAACTCAAAAGCGGTAACGTGATTTATGCACTGGATGCCAACGGTCGTTATGTGCCGGTGCCCGAGCGCTTTCCCTCCGCTACGGTTAACGGCCGCAATGAGGGCTTTCGAGCCATTGGCGATTACGTCCATGCAAAAGGGCTGAAGTTCGGTATCCATATCGTGCGCGGGATCCCTCGTGAAGCTGTGCGCCGGGATTCTCCTGTTGCTCACAGCCGCTTCCGGGCGAAGGAGGTCGCGGATATTACGGACCCGTGCCCCTGGGATCCCACGAATTGGGGCGTTCGCGATACCCCTGCAGGCCAGGCCTGGTATGACTCGCTCATGAGCCAGTACGCAGGCTGGGGCGTCGATTTCATCAAGGTGGACTGCATCTCAGACCATCCGTATAAGCCCGGCGAGATCCAGATGATTCACAAAGCGATCGCGAAGACACATCGTCAGATGCTGCTGAGCCTCTCACCCGGGCCAACGTCGCCGAGCATCGCAAAGGAACTTCTGCCATACGCGCAGATGTGGCGCATCTCTGACGACGTGTGGGATTTCTGGAAGAACACTCGTCACGCGCCGCGAAGCGTGCACGACCAGTTTGAACTGGCTGCAGCGTGGGCTCCGTATGCGCGTCCTGGCTCATGGCCTGACGCTGACATGCTTCCGCTCGGCTATCTTGGGCCCGAACCAGGGGACGGTGTAGCGCGTCAGACGCGACTCACGCCAGCCGAGCAGCGGACCATGATGACTCTGTGGTCCATCATGCGCTCACCGTTGATCGTCGGGGCTAACCTCACCAAACTCGATGACTGGACGACCGCTCTCCTGACCAATCGAGATGTGATCGAGATCAACCAGTACGCGCATGATCAGCGTCAAGTCGCGCGTGAAGGAAATACCGTTGTCTGGACGGCCGAGGGGCGGAATGGGAAGCGCTATCTCGCCCTGTTCAACCTAAACGATGGCGACAAAAGAATCACGCGTACCTACGCTTTCTATAACCTTCCTTCGGGGGCTTATCGCAGCCGAGAACTGTGGACCAACCAGAAGGGCGAGCCCTCGGACGGGATTGATGTGACTCTGCCGGCCCACAGCTGCATGCTTCTCGAGCTGACAAGATAGTTCGCCCCGCCGAAAGATCAGGAGGTATATGTCCACACGCAGATCGTTCCTTTTTAGCTCACTCTCCATCGGGGGCTTGTACTGTGTTCGTTCCTTCGCTCAAGCGTTGCCCACGCGCGAGATCAACGTCATTTCGATGGGGGCCGTTGGCGATGGAGTGACGTTGGATACAGCTGCGCTCCAGCGTGCCATTGATACGGCCGCAGCTGCAGGTGGGGGCCGAGTGCTTGTGCCGGGCGGCAAGCGCTTCCTGATCGGCGGCATCATGCTCAAGAGCAACGTGGAACTGCACCTCGCAGACGATGCCGTGCTGCTGGCAAGCCCAGATCAGGCGCATTACACCTTCGCGGACAATCGCGGGATCATCAACGCCAACGGCGCGAACAATGTTCGCATCACGGGCACCGGGCATCTGGACGGTCAGGGCATGAAATTCATGGGCGATTATTCTCCGGTGCACGAGCGCTGGGAGCCTCTGTCGTTCCGGCCGCGTATGTTTCACCTGAAGCGGTGTACCGGCCTGGAGATCAGCGGCATCTCGTACGGGCATTCGCCTGAGTGGGGGCTGCATACTCTTGGCTGTGAGCATGTGCTGGTGGACGGCGTAAAGGTCCGGAACTATCTCGATGTTCCGAACTGCGATGCCATGGATCCGGATCGCTGCCGGGATATGGAGATCAAGAATTGCGACATCGTCTGCGCGGACGATGGCATCGTCATCAAGACCGGCGAGCAGAAGGACGGCGAAGACTTCGGTATATCGCACAACATCACCGTGCGCGACTGCGCTGTCACCTGCAGAGACAGCGGAATCAAGATCGGAACAGAGACCTTCGGCGATATCTCGAAGATACTCTTCGAGCGCTGCCGCATTGTGTCAGGCGGTCGTGGCCCCACCATCACACACCGGCAGCCCGGCAATATCAGCGACGTCGAGTTCCGAGACATCGATTTCCTCGCGCAGCATCACGCGGCGCGCTGGTGGGGATGGGGGGAGGCGGCGTCGGTGACGGTATGGCCGCGGACACCTACCGGCAAGACCGGCACGCTTAGCGATATTCGCTTCAAGAATGTGCGCGGCGTGGCGGAGAACAGCTTCCGCATCGACGCACATCCGGACCAGCCTGTGAGGAACGTCTTGCTGGAAGACTGCTCCGTGAAGATCGACCGCTGGACACAGTACCCAGGCGGCAAATTCGACAATCGGCCAACGCGCGTGGACGACCCGATGAACGAGCCCAGCGGCCTGGAAAAACACGACACGCCCGCATATTTCCTGCGTAACGTGCAGGGGGCCGTTCTTCGAAACTGCGCCGCGTCGTGGGGACTTCACCAGGCTCCTTACTTCAGCTACGCACTGGAAGCGCAGCACGTCTCCGGGCTGAAGCTCGAAAACTTCAAAGGCAAGTCAGCACGCCCAGGCATGCCCGCAACGTCGATTCATTGAAGGGAACTCATGCGTTCAGCACGTCTACTATTCTTCGGTCTTATCAGCGTTGGATTGTCCGCCATGGCACAAGGCAAGCCGCCAGTTGCTTTGGCCACGACACCTCCAATGGGTTGGAACTCATGGAACTGGTTCAAAGAGAACGTCACAGACAAAGACGTGCGCCAGGCTGCGGACCTGCTCGTGTCTTCGGGCATGCGCGATGCCGGGTATGTATACGTCAACATCGACGACGGCTGGCAAGGACAGCGCGATAAGGACGGCGTTCTTCACAGCAACGAGAAATTCCCTGACATGAAGGCGCTTGCGGACTACGTCCACGGCAAAGGTCTGAAGCTGGGCATCTACAGCTCGCCGGGACCGAAGACGTGCGCTCGATTCGAAGGCAGCATGGGCCACGAGGAGCAGGATGCACAGCTCTACGCTTCGTGGGGCGTTGACTATCTGAAGTACGACCTCTGCAGCTTTCACAACGGCGTTATGCGGAAAGCCTATCCCGGTGACGGTGCGGAGGGAATGGTCGCGCAGTACAAGATGATGCGCGAGGCCTTCGAGAAAATGCATCAGGCTTTGTTGAAAACCAAGCGTCCCATCATCTATAGCCTTTGCCAGTACGGCTTCGACTCAGTATGGCAGTGGGGGCCTGAGGTGGGAGCAAACCTCTGGCGCACGACCGGCGACATCACGCCGACTTTCGACCGCCTCTCGCTGATCGGTCGGGAGCAGGCAGGCCTCGCCCGTTACTCCGGGCCGGGGCACTGGAACGACCCTGACATGCTGGAGGTCGGCAATGGAAAGCTGACTCTTGATGAAAACCGCACCCACATGGGGATGTGGGCGATGCTTGCTGCTCCGTTGCTTGCAGGCAATAATCTGTCGCAGCTCACGCCTGAGATCAAGGCCATCCTGACGAACGCCGACATCATCGCCATCGACCAGGACCGGCTTGGCAAGCAGGCGGACCGCATCTATGCGGAAGGCCCGATCGAAATCTGGGCTCGGCCTCTCGCAGATGGCAGCCGGGTGCTGGCAATTTTCAACTTCGGCGAGCAGCGCTCGTATCTGCGCGGCATTTCGCTGCACCTCCAGCAGTCTGGGGCGGACAACGGCTGGCACGCCCGCGATGTATGGGACGGGAAAGACCTGGGTAGCATCTCGGACACCACTCACTTCACCGTCCCCCGGCACGGTTCCATCCTTCTGCGCTTGTCCAAATAAGGCGGCGATGATCATCACCACGGCCGATGCGGGACGGCCGTGGTTCCACCTGCGAGGTCTTTTCGATGTTGGTCCGTCCCTCTTTCGCTTTGGCATTGCTCCTCTGGGCGCCTTTCTTGTTCGCGCAGCAGATGCCTGTCGATCATGTTCATCCTCTGGTGGGTACAGCGAATGAAGGTCAGACCTATCCGGCCACTGGCGTTCCGTTCGCGATGACGCACTGGACTCCGCAAACGCGCGCTGGAGAAACCAAGTGCGTCGCTCCGTACTATTTCGTAGACGACAGAATCCAAGGCTTTCGCGGATCGCATTTTTTGAGCGGCAGTTGCGTCCCTGACTACGGCAGCGTGACACTCATGGCCTCGTTGGGCTCTCTCCAGACAGCAGCGGTCGCTCGCGCATCGCGCTTCGAGCGTCAGACGGAACATGCAACGCCCTACAGCTACAGGGTTCACCTCACCGACGCGGGCCTGGTGGCAGAACTCACCGGCACAGCTCGCGCGGGGATGATGCGGTACAAATTCGATCACGCGGGCGATGGCTCTGTTGTGATCGAGAACAACGCTCGGGGCGGGGACGGTTGGGTTCGCATCGAAGGCCAGCAAGTGACCGGCGAAGTCCCAGTACGCCGGGAGTATGCGGGCAGTGGCAAGCTTGCGGGCTTCAGCAGCTACTTCGTCATCGAGTTTGATCATCGCTTTACAGGGCAGGGGACCTGGGCAGGCGACACGACGCAGGAGGGCGCCAGCCTTCAACAAGGTGATGGCCTGCCGCTGGGTGTCGTCTCTGTGGCTGGGGTCAGAACAACTACGGGCGGAGCGTCCAAGGCCGCCGCCACTCTGCCGACTGCCAGCACGAGGCCGGGCTTTGGCGTCTACGTACGTTTTGCGAACGTGAAGCCGGGGGAGACGGTGATAGCGCGGATCGGCACGTCATTCGTCAGCGTGGACGAGGCTCGTAAGAATCTTCAGGCAGAGATCCCCGACTGGGATTTTGACAAAACAGCGGCGAAGGCAGAAGCCGCGTGGAACCAAAGCCTCTCCAGCATTGAAGTCCGCGATGACATCCCCGCCAGGGATGTTTTCTACACGGCGATGTATCACGCCCTGCTGCATCCTCGAACATTCAGCGATGTGGACGGCAGTTATCCGCGCTTTGCTGCGCATGGTGCTGTGGAGCAGGCAAGGGGCTTCGCTTATTACGACGATTTCTCCATGTGGGATACGTTTCGCGCTCAGCATCCCATGCTGACGATCATCGATCCAAGTCGTGATGTGGACATGATTCGCTCGCTGATCCTGAAGGGACAGCAAGGGGGCTTCCTGCCGATCTTTCCGGCCTGGAATAGCTACACCTCGGAGATGGTTGGCGACCATTCCTCCGTGACGATCATCGACGCCTATCGCAAGGGTCTGCGAGGCTTCGATATCCAGGCGGCCTATCGATTGATGGTGAAGAACGCGACCGTGATTCCAGATCAAGCCGATGCTTCTGACGGTATGGGTCGCCGCGGCCTTGGCTCGTATCTCAGGCTCGGGTACATCCCGGTGGAAGATCACATGCTGGAGGCGTTCCACAAAGACGAGCAGGTTTCACGCACACTGGAGTATGCCTACGATGACGCGATGATCGGTGAGCTTGCCGCGGACCTGGGAAAGACAGAAGACGCTGCTGCGTTTCGGAAACGTGGAGCGAATTGGCAGAACGTCATCGATCCGCAAACCGGGTTCGCGCGTGGCAAGCACGAGGATAGAAGCTGGATCACCCCGTTCGACGCAGGCAAGAAGCAGACCTGGATCACGGAGGGCCTTCCGTGGCAGTACACCTTCTTCGTGCCACAGGATGTTCCGGGACTCATGAGGCGGGAAGGTGGCCCACATGCGTTCTGCCAGAAGCTCGACGGACTCTTTGCTGGCGGCTTCTACGACCATGGCAATGAACCGAGCCACCACATCGCTTATTTGTATGATGCCTGCGGAGAGCCCACAAAGACGCAGCAGCATGTGCGGTTGCTTATGGAAAGCGAGTACAAAGACGCACCCTCCGGACTGGCAGGAAACGACGATGCGGGACAGATGAGCGCGTGGTACGTTCTTGGTGCCTTGGGCTTCTACCAGGTCACCCCTGGAGTACCTGAGTACTGGCTGGGCTCCCCCAGGTTCGATGACGTGGTGCTGCATCTTCCGGACGGCAAGCAGATGCACATCGTGGCTAAAGGCTCGGGCGCAGGAGCGGTCTATGTAGAAAACATCTTCCTCAACGGGAAGAAGATTGAAGGCTACAAGCTCAGTCATCGGGATCTCGTCGCGGGAGGCGAGTTGCGTTTCGTGATGAGAAGAACCCCGCTCGCTCATTGAGCTTTTCAGTCACCGCATAAGGAGTTGCGCTCGTGAAGATCTCATCCTGCCTGTCCACCGCGTTCCAGGCGTCCCTCGTGTTTGTTGCAGCCTTATGCGTAAAGCCAGCTTACGCGCAGGCTCCCAGAGTTCAAGTGCTCGGCCCGCATCTCGTGGCTCTGCGCTTCTCACCTGAGTATCCGTACGCGAGACATAGCCAAAATCCGTTGCCGGGTGAAGGCCTCGTTCTGCCTGCGCCGGAGTCAAGCTTCATCAAAGGGCAAGCGGGCCAAGGATCAGAGAACAAAGCCAATTCGGCGGAATACCGGATTCCCGTGCCGGACTTCGCCGGAGATGCCGGCATCACCGGCGTGTCCTTGCTTGCGGATCTCGAACTGACCAAGGGAGCGAGCCTCCCTAGCATCAATGATGCTCAGTCCACAGAGCGACCCACCGCTGATTCAGCAGTCATTTCCAGGTTTGCTCGATCGAGCAGCACTCTCGGTCACATGCGCGAATTTGATGCCGGCGTGTTCGGCGAGAAGATGAATCCCGCTGAAATTACGATCGCGTTTTCTGTCAACGCTGGCGGCAGGGTTTGGCTGCATGGATCGCACGGCCCCCTCGGGCAAGACCCCATCCTGCTCCTCCGAACCAGAGCGAAGCTCGGGAAGCCTGTTGGGTGGCGGTCTGCAGAGCAATCGGGCTTGCTGCTTCCAAAGATCTCTCCACTCTTTGATCAGTTTCTTCGCGACACTTCCATCGTCCTTGCGCCTGACGGCATGTATTACATGACTGGGACGACTGGCGGCCCGGAGGCAATGGTCGTGACGTCAGACCTTAGTGTGTGGAAGTCGCCTGACCTTTCTCATTGGTCTCCGGTTCGCGACGTGCCCCGGCAGTCTACGGTCGTCTGGAACATCGATCGGGATGGCACGTGGATGAAGCCGATCACGTTGCGAGACGGTGAGCCTTTTCGCCCTCTATGGGCGCCCGAAATCCACTACATAAACGGCACGTTCTGGATTCCTTTTTCCGTGCCGCGGCATGGCGTCACTCTGCTGCGAAGCAAGACTGGCAAAGCAGAGGGTCCGTATGAAATCGCAATCAAGCCGGACAAACCCGTCTCGGATGGCATTGATGCATCGCTCTTTCAGGACGATGACGGCGAGGTCTACTTCCTATACGGTGGCGGGTGGATCGCGAAGATGAAGCCTGACATGAGCGGGATTGCCGAGCCGTTCCGCCACATCAGCAGCGCAAGTGGCAGGGACGTGGGATTTGAAGGTGTTTCTTTGTTCAAGCGGGATGGCGTCTATATCTTGTGCGCCGCCGACTTTGTTCAGGGCGACTACAGCACGTACATCTCTACGTCGAAATCGCTGAGCGGTCCGTGGAGCGAACGGTACCTGGCCGTGCCGCATGCTGGCCATGCAAACTTCTTTGAAGACAAACAGCACCGTATATGGTCAACCTACTTCGGGAACGATCGGCACGCGCCGTTCAGCGCACGGCCAGGCATCCTACCGCTCGTGCAGGATGCGAGAGGTAGGTGGCATCCCGACCTCAGCTACAAGGGGCCTGAACCCGACCGCCCTGATAAGCAGGGCATCACAGTGCAGGTCGTCGGTGCGATCGGGCCGTCCGACGGTAAGCCTCAACAAGTTGGCGTCATGCCCGTAAATGACTCGGCTCGACGGCTTCCGTTGGAAGGGCTGTCGAAGTGAGTCGTCGCGCGGATCACTTTGAAGAACGCGAAGGTTCTGCTGCTGCGTCGTACAACTCTTCTAGACAGGAATCTCTCTAGTCGATGCATGTTGTGGATTCGTGGCGTTTGAAGCCGCAACGCTGAAGGCCGCTCTGGAGTAGCAAATTGAAGCCCGGCATTCGTCACTGTCGATTCGGTCAAGGCTTCAACGGATTCAGTGCTGTCGTGTAGGTCTTTGGCAGTGTGAATTTTAGAATTCGGAACGGTGGCTGCGTGTCGTTTCGTCCGTGGTTGTTTGCGGGGCTGGTGTTCGCTTGTGACTGGGCCTCGTACACGGCTCCGTCTGGTCCCACCGCCATGGCATCCGGCCAAAGCATCATAGGTGACTTGATGAGAACCTCGACCTGGCCGCTGGGCTGTCGACGCGCGAGTGCGTGGTCGAGCAAATCTCCTACCAGCGTGCTTCCATCGCCCAACATGAGGATGCCTCCGGCTGGCATGAGAGGTCCGCAGTTCTCGACATGAGCTTCCAACGTTTTCTCGTCCAATTGTTCATTCAAGAGGTCAGCAATACGGACACGCCACAACGGACCACCAAACGGCACGCCGAAATACAACCACTGCTTGTCGGGGCTCACCTCGATATCGTCGGCATGAACGTAGACGGGTTTGCCCGATGGGTCGATGATCGGATGTCCATCAGCAACGAGTGCGGGCTTCGCTTGCGCCTTCGTCTTGAACGACGAAGAAAGAAGCCGTCTCACCCTCCCTGTCGGCAAATCGATCACGATGATCGCGCCCGTGCCGGACTCGGTCAGGAAGGCATGCTCACCAACAACGCGTACGTCGTTGAGACCGCTCTTGGCAGGTGCCTCTGACGCAGACAGCCGATACACGCGCTCAATAACATTGGTTCTGATATCGATCTTGACGAGCTTGGTCTCACCGGCTTTCCCGGTGTCCTGGTCGACGACCCACAGCGTTTCGGGATGACCCGGTTCAACGCGGACCGCGTTCACGCTGCTGAAGTGGTTCGCCGTATCACCCGAGACTGAGTTCCAAGGTCCACCCGGATATGGCTGGACTTTATCCTCTCTCACCACACCGAGCGAGAAGCTCCCGGGCTGCGACCACCGCGGGAGAGACACGAACATGCGCCCATCGGCCGCAACGGCAACGCCGTTCATCTGAAAGGGCGATGCCACAGCCGTTTGCACGTTGACTTGATCCTGTCCGAGTGCCGAGGTGCAGGATGCCGCCATGAAAAGTGAAGTGATCAAGAGCTTCGAGGTCTTATGCATGGGTACTCCAAACGTGTGCTTGAGGGATGGGATGCAGAGTGATGATGGCGAACGGAGGTGCCGATGTGTTCGGTGCCTCCAGGTGACTTAGCAGCTACTGCACTCTGCTTGTTGTCATTCCGTCTTCGTCGTGGATTGGAAGACGCGCAGTGGAAGCCTTTCGCGGATAATGGAGCGGTGAAGACTCCGACCAAACCCAAGACCCGCGAATCGATGGCGGATCTGGTGACCCAATACCTTCACGAGCAGATCGTGAGTGGTGTGCTCGCGCCGGGCGACCGCATCACGGAGTTGCACATCGCGCGAGAGTTCCAAACCAGCCAGGGTCCTGTGCGCGAGGCCATCCGGCGACTCGAAGGAATGGGGTTGCTCTCTACCGAGCGTTTCAAGCGCAGCACGGTCAAGGTCATTACCGATTCGGAGATCCAAGAGGCGTATGCTGTGCGTGCTGTCCTCGAACAACTTGCGGCTGAAGAATGTGCGAAGTCGCCCAATCTGGCTGTAGAGGAACTGCGCGATCTGGCTGAACAGGCAAGACGCTGGGCCGCCAAAGGTGATCGCTCCCGCTATGTTCGAGCGAACGCTGCGTTCCATCGTCGCATCGTCGAACAGTCGGGAAACAAAACGTTGCTGCAGGCCTGGGACGTTTTGAACCTGGAACTCCGCAGTGGCGCAAGAATCAAGGGAGCCCCGGAAGAAGACTTGATGCGAAATCAGGAGATGCATTGGGAAATACTCGACGCTATCGAAGGTAAGCTTGCGGCGAAGGCGGGCAGGCTTCTTCGCCGTCATGTGTTGCAGTTCATCCGTAAGCGGTCCTCCTAGCCGAACCGCTTACCCGCTGCCGTAACCCATGCCTTCAGGTCAGTCTTCTGCTGGTTGTGGACCTCGCGTCACATCGAGTCCTTCGCGTGGCTGCAACTTGATGGTCCGTCCAGCCTTGGCCGACTCATAGATTGTCTCCATGAGCTTCTGGTCTTGAAGACCTTCGGGGCCTCCCGTGTGCGGTTGACGATTGCTCGCTACACAATCCGCCATATGATCCATCTCGGTCGCGAACTGGCTCTTTTCCTCCAGCTTGCGCATCGCGATGTCTTCCGCCTTATCTGACACCTTGCGGCAGATCTTCATCTGCTGACCAGCGTAGGAAAAGGCGGGATCAAGCTCTGCCCAGCCATTCTCAAAGTCCAGACGTATGCGGCGACTGTTGTGCGCGTTATACGAAGAAATCCCCTGGGCCGTGATCCCACTCGGAAAGCGTAGCTGGAAGGCGCATACCTCCTCCACCTCCTGAAAGCGTGGATCGCCGGGGCTGCTGTACACCGAACCCTGCACCTCGATGGGCTCTTCCCCGGTGAGGAATCGCGCCGCATTCAGACAGTAGAGACCAATATCGGGGAGGGCACCGCCACCTGCAAGTGCACGCTTCATGCGCCACTGCTGTGGCCTACCCTCGGTTTGCGAGTTCTGCGCTGTAATGGTGCGCAGGCGCCCCAACTCGCCGGAGCGGGCCAGACGGAGCAATTCGCGATTATAGGGTTCGTATTGCATGCGGTAGGCCACCATGAGAAGACGGCCGGCCTGCTCACAAGCCGCAATCATCTCTTCACACTCCTTCGCAGAGACGGCCATGGGCTTTTCCGTTAGAACATGCTTTCCCGCCTTCGCGGCCCTCCGGGTGAAATCCAGATGCATCGAGTTGGGCAGGACGATGTACACGACCTGCACGTCAGGGTTCCTGACTATCTCCTCAAAGTTGTCATAGTTGTAGCGCGCCGACTCGGGAACGCCATAGTGATCAGCTACCGACTTGAGCTTGGACGGTGTTCCGCTCACGAGCGCGGCGAGCCGGGCCTTCTTGCAACGGCTGAAGGCTGGCAGTATCTCCTCCAAGGCCAACCGGCCCAGCCCCACTACCGCAAAGCCGATGCGACCGTCCGGGGCTGCCGGGAGTTGGATCTTCGCCTTCTCCAACTCGCTCGAGGCGTAGTCAAGAGGCAACGTGACGCTCGACTCCCGCGCTGCGGGCTGCTGTGCCATCGACAGCGTGGATGAAGCTGCAACCGCCATAAGACCGCCTCCGACCTGGTGGAGCAGCGACCGTCGAGTGATGTTCGATTCTGTCCTCATGAGCCAATGCCCTCCGTCTGCTGAAAGTATAGATAATCCATACTTGCGAAGAGTTGCATCCAAGGGAGAGGGAGTTGCTGAATCAATGTCACTGGACCTGAACGAGTACGCGATTATTGGCGACATGCGTACTTGCGCGCTTGTCAGCCGACACGCCTCGATTGACTGGCTATGCATGCCGCGTTTCGACTCTCCGGCGATATTGCTCAAGCTACTGGATGATGATCGAGGCGGGTCGTGTGAAGTAGATCCAGGCGAAATCCTGACGAGCACACGACGTTACGTCGAGGGTACGAACATCCTCGAAACCACGTTAGAGACCACGTCGGGTGTACTGCGCATCACGGACTTCTTCGATGTACAACGTCACAGTGGCGGAGAGCTGGACTCGCGGAGTGAGCATCGCTGCATGCGCCTGCTGGAATGCACTGAAGGCGATCTCGATGTCACCATCCGGTTCAGGCCGACGTTCGGGTTTGCGACATGCTCACATTCTGTAAGAGCGGAGAGCGAAGGTTTTATTTACAGCGCGGAAGACGCCGATGGAACTGTTCTGCTGGGTGTGCAGTGGAGTGAAGGCGTGCGCTTTGTTCGTCACGATTCGTGGCACGTGCCGTTGCGTGCCGGAGAGCGCTGCTGGTTTATGATTCAGCACCGCGATACTGCCGAGCCGTTACCGCAGCTACGGGATCAGGACGTTGACGAAATGTTGCGAAGGACAGAAGCCTACTGGCTGGAGTGGTCTTCGCGCTGTACGTACAAGGGGCGATGGGAAGGTGCAATCCTGCGCAGCATACTGTGCCTGAAGTTGCTGACCTATGCACCTACGGGAGCGATTGCGGCCGCCGCTACCTGCGGTCTTCCGGAAGTGATTGGCGGCGAGAGAAACTGGGACTATCGCTTCTGCTGGTTGCGTGATGCCAGCTTCACCGTGTCATCTTTTCTGAACTGCGGGTACCGGCATGAGGCGCGGCGCTTCCTGGATTTCATCGCACAGCGCGATCCATCCTGTGGGAAGAACCTTCAGGTGCTCTACCCGCTGTGTGAAGGGTCTGCCGGCGAACGCATCCTTCGACACCTCAAAGGGTGGAAGCGTTCCACTCCTGTACGTATCGGGAACGCTGCGTCCGACCAGGTTCAACTCGACATCTACGGGGAATACATGAGTGCCCTGGCTATGTATCTGGAAGACGCGCCGGCGTCCGAGGTCGAAGAGATGCGCGAGCGTGTCGAACAGACCGTGCGCAACGTGCTGTCCTTCATCGAAGGACATTGGCAGTCGCCGGATCAGGGTTTATGGGAACTGCAGGTACCACCGCAACAGCATCTCCACTCGAAAGGCATGTGCTTCGTGGCGATTGGCCGCGGGCTCAAGTTGGCTGCTCAACTGGGGATGAGCCTCGACGTGCAGCATTGGCGTCACCTGCAGAATCGTATCCGCCAGGACTATCTCCGTGGTGCCTGGAGCAATGACGCCCAGGCACTCATGCAGACCTACGATCATGTTCGCCTCGATGCGTCAGCCATGAGGCTGGTGTTGTACGAGGCATTGGACTGCAGGGAAGAGCAGACGAAAGCGACTGTTGCCGCCATCCAGGAGGCGCTATGCGAAGGAGACCTCGTCTACCGGTACAAAGGCGACGATGGACTTCCCGGGCAGGAAGGCTGCTTCACTGTCTGCTCATTCTGGCTGGCAAGCATGCACGCGTATCAAGGCAATGGGGACCAGGCAATTGCGCTGTTTGAACGTATGCTCGGCCGCGCAAATGACGTGGGTCTGTTCTCGGAGGAGATGCTGCCGGAGACGTTCGAACAGATCGGTAATTTCCCGCAGGCGTTTACGCATATGGGTGTGATCAACAATGGACAGCGGATCCTCCGTCTCCTTGGAGAGCAACCATGAACCGGAGAGACTTCCTCACCTCCGGTCTGGCTGCTGCTTTTGCATCGGGGGCGTGCCTGCCGATGACAGCAGAAGCAAGCTACCCCGAGTCCATGCTGATCCGCGGAGCCTGCATCGTGAGCCTCGATGCGCAACTCGGGATGCTCGACCGTGGCGACATACTTATCGAGCGGGGCGTGATCCGCGACGTTGGGCGGTCGCTTCGCGCGGAGACGCAGGTCGTGCTGGATGGAAACGGCCTCATCGCTTTGCCTGGATTCGTGGACACGCATTGGCACATGTGGAACACGCTGGCCCGGGCATGGGCTCCGACGTCGGGTGGGACAGGATTTTTCCCTGCGATGAAGCAGATGTCAGCTCTGCTGTCGCCCGAGGACACGGCCGTCAGTGTGGAGCTGGCGCTGGCCGAAGCAGCAGCCTGTGGCATCACCATGGTGCACAACTTTGCCCATAACGTCCGCTCCTCAGACCATGCCGATGCGGAGATCGAGACGATGCTGAGGAGTGGATTGCGTGGCAGGTTCTCCTACGGCTATCCGCAAGATGCAACTTCAACGCAGAAGATGGATTTTGCGGACATAACTCGAGTCAAGAAGCGCTTCTTCGCTGATGATGGCCACCTTGAACTGGGTATAGCCACTCGCGGCCCGGAGCGCACGCCTCCTGCGGTATGGAAAGAAGAATGGAGCTTCGCACGGCCGCTCGAATTGCCCGTAACCACGCATGTCGATGTCTCGCGCGAGACTGCGCCGAAAGAGTCTGTCCGTCAGCTCGCCGAGGCAGGTGTACTGGATAACCGCACCATGCTTGTACACCTCACGCAGGCTTCGGGTATGGAAATGGCAAGAGCCGCGCGGGCCGGCGCCCCCGTTGCCGTCACACCATGGACGGAGATGCGCGTCGGCTACGGATTGACACCGTGGAAGCAATTGCGAGAAGCAGGTCTCTCGCCATCGTTCGGGGTCGATACCGTGGTCCTCTCAGGCACGGCGGACTTCTTCTCGATCATGCGTCTTGTGCTGGCGGCGGAGGCAGGGAGAGAGCTGGATCAGTTTGCGGTCAGCCCAGCAGAGGTTCTTCACGCGGCGACACTCGGAGGAGCGCAGGCCATGGGAGCGGGAGCACTCACGGGTTCGCTCACTCCGGGCAAAGCCGCAGACATTCTTCTTCTCGATGGCTCCGCACTCGCACTCACGCCCAGGACAGATCCTGTGGCCCTCCTGGCAGAAAGTGCGCAGAGTGCCACGATTCGCCATGTTTTAAGCAACGGTCGCTTCATCAAGCGCGATGGCGTCGTGCAAGGGATCGACCTCCCGGCATTGCGACGCAGAGCGTCACGGAGTTGGAGCCGCATCCATGAGCAGCTGGCGAAAGCAAACTCACAACAGAAGGTAGACCGTTCATGATCTGGATTTATGTTTTCCTCGGGCTGGCGGGCGTGCTGAATACGGTGCAGTCTGGCAGCAATTCGACTCTGCAAAAGGTGAGCCACCACCCGATTCTCCCGGCGTTCGTTTCGTTCGCCGTGGGGCTGCTGTGCCTGGGAATCGCGTGGCTGGGTTACGCCGCTTACACGCGATCCCCTATGCCGTCAGCTTCTGATTTGGCTCGTGCGCCATGGTGGGCGTGGATTGGCGGTCTCTTAGGCTGCGTCTATGTGCTGGCGATGGTAAACGTCTCGTCCAAGGTTGGTGCTGCCGTCTTCACGGGAATAACGGTCACGGTTGGGATTGTGACTTCAGTCGTGATGGACCACTTCGGTCTTCTCGGCTTCGAACAGCATAAGGCTTCCCCTTGGCGTCTCTTGGGGGTTGTACTCATGCTCGGAGGTATTGCTCTCGTGAGCCGGTTCTAGCGAACGCCCTCGGCGGCTGCGGCGGCCACCGTTTGTCTGCCTGACTGCACCTCGTTCAAACTCCCACGCCTCAGATCTTCGCGTTCGTTCATTCTCGTCCAAGCGATCTCCGGAAGTGACACATCTCAGGAGGCAACATGACATCTCTAACGACGTTTGCCCTTGAGCAGGTTTGGCTAGGAGGTTGGGCAGCTGGTGTTGGAGGCAAATGGCGCGCCGCGACGAATTTCGAAGCATTGGCTCACTTTGGCCGTAGCATCGTTTCATGAGCTGTTCGGCGGCGCGACCGATGACGGTACGGCGATGGCTACCGTGCGCCGAGTTGCGGCCATTTGTCGAAGCCTACAGCATTCGTGAAGCGGGTTTCGGAAGGATGCAGGCGCATGTGCCGCTGCCCGCCCGCCGTGACTGCTTCTTGGAGTTTTATCTGCAGGATCGCTACCGCGTTTTGGTGGTAGCGACAGGCGAAGAGCACTGGGCTCCGCGTTGCGTCCTGGTGGGGCCGAGCACGCGGCGGACGGCGGACTTGAGGCTCTCCGGCTCGCTGCGCGTTTTTTCTGTTCGTTTTTCGCCGGTCGGCTTTCGCGCGTTGTTTGGAATTCCTGCACGGCTGCTGTGCGATCAGGCACTCGAAGCGGAACATGTCTTGGGGCATGGGATTGCAGAGGTGCACGAGCAGCTTGCGCTGGCGGAGCCGACGCATTGGGAATCAATCGCAGAACAGTATCTGCTGAAGCGCGCGCGCGCCCTAAAAATGACTGACGAACTCCGCATCGCCACACAGGCAGCAGCGACGATCCAGCGGTCGCAAGGGATGGTGAAGGTGGCGGTTGCCGCCGCTGCGTCATCCGTCAGCATGCGGCATCTGGAACGGGTCTTTCAGGAGCAGGTAGGCGTCTCGCCGAAGGTCTTTGCGAGACTTCTTCGTCTGAATCATGTGCTGGAGGTGGCCGGACCAACCAGCAACTGGGCCGACGTTGCCAGTCTGTGCGGCTACTTCGATCAATCCCACATGGTCAGAGATTTTCGGGCGATGACGGGAGCGACGCCCATGGAGTTTACCGCGCTGCGGGCTGCGCCCCCGCAGGGCTGACGCGCGTGTCGCATTTCTCCTATACCGAGCGGGACTGTCTGCGTAGTTTCGGCCTATGAAGCCTTCTGCGCTGCTGTTCTTGCTCCATACTGCTTGAACCCGGTGGTAAGAGGGCATGCCTGAGTTACGAATCAAGAGAGGTTGAGGATGTTTTCCGAGGAAGAGAAGAGCGCAATTGCCCGGGTCGTCCAGGAATTCGAAGACGCGTGGGCGAGGCGTGACATGACAGCATTTCGGGCGTTGCTTACCGAAGACTGCGATTGGGTCAACATCGTTGGCATGCACTGGCACGGTAGCGATGAGGTGACGGAGATGCACCGCGTGCTACTGCATGGACGCTATAAGGGCGTGAACGTGCAAACGGTGTCCCACGAGGTAAGCGAGATCGCGCCGGGCGTGGCGCTGGTCGTGCAGAAGTCGCAACTGGATGATTTCACGACGCCCGACGGCCAAGTCGTCAGGGCCTTGCAGACCATGGGAATCATGGTCATTGTGAAACGCGATGGCAAGTGGCTGATTCGCGCTTCAGAGAATTCGTCTATTGATCCGCGTGCATCGATGAAGCCCACGGCGAAATAAGTTAGCGTTCCAAAACTAGCGAGGAGGTCCTATGTTGTTCTCACGTTCTCTGTTGTTCTTTTCGTTCCTATTGTCTGTGACTGCACTGCATGCGCAGGACGGTGAAGCGAAGCGGAAACTGGCAATGGCTGGTCAGGCACTGGGGCGAGCACTGGCGACGCATGATGTTGCAGCGCTGCAGAAGGTTTGGTCGCCGAAGATGATCGTCAACGGCCCCAATAACACGGTGCTGACGCGCGCAGAGATCTTTCAGGCGATGAAGAATGGGCAACTCGACTACGAAGCCGACTACAGGTCGACGATGGAAAAGGTCGAGTTCTTCGGTGACGTAGCCGTCACCATGGGCGAGGACACGTACACACCCGCGTCTGGTCCTGAAAAAGGCAGGCTGCTGCACCGCCGATCGACCAATGTGTGGCAATACACCGATGGTGAATGGATGATGATCGCGCGGCAGGCCACCATCTATGATCCCGCTGTAAAGCACTACTGAGCTCACAGCGGGCGGGGCCCTTCGGCGGGTCGCCGCTGGGCCTCCGATCGATGAAGAGTCTTATACGTCAAGCTGCAAAGGCCACACTCTCCCGCTTTGCTTTAGGGAAGAAGCAAGATCTTGCCGTGGGCCTTCTTGTTCATGCTGATCTCCGCTGCCTCACGCCAATTTTCCAGGGCAAAGGTTTGTGATATCGGAATCGAGTAGCGTCCTTCCGCCGCGAGTTGCGCATAGTGACCGAGCACGTCATAGCGTAGACTGCCGCCCTCACGCCACGCCGTGCGCACGCCAAGGTTTTCCTCATCCCGATCGGCAAAGCTGTAGACGCGCTTCGGGTCGCCATCCACAATCTTCACCAGATCAGGCAGGGTTCCTTTTACCTGTGCGGTATGGACCGCGAAGTCAGGCGCTCCACCAACAAGTTCACGAACTCGCTCCACCATGCCGTCGCCATAGGGCGTCACCAGGGCTCCAAGCTCCCGCAGCCGTCCCGCGAACGTCTCACCCGCAGACGCGACCACACGCGCTCCCCGCAGCAGTGCCATTTGCACGGTCGCAAAGCCCGTCATCGTTCCGCCGCCGTTGATCATCACCGTCTGTCCGGCGCTCAGCGGCAGCAGGTCCAGAGTGCGCGCCGCCGTCTCGGTCGCCATCGGCAACGCGGCGGCCTCGGTCATGTCCAGACCTTCAGGGACAGGCAGAAAGACTTTCAGAACCGCGTACTCCGCTGCTCCGCCTGTGGTGTACGCCATATAGTCGGGAACGCCGAAGACACGGTCACCCACCTTGACGTCCCTGACACCCTCACCAAGAGCGTCCACGACTCCAGAGACATCGAAGCCGATGCCCTTTGGGGGCGGTCCCGGCAGAAAGCCTTCGCACACCACCCAATCCGCCGGGTTCAGCGCACAGGCATGAACACGTACGCGAATTTGACCTGCACCCGGTTCGGGCACCGCTACATCTTCCAACTGCAGCACGTCGAGTGGTTTGCCGTACGTTTTGAGAAAAAGTGCTTTCATGGTCAGGCTCCTTGTCCTATTCTGAATCTGTCAGTCACAGACACTAAAACGTCATTCACTGACAAATAACACGTAACGTCAGTCGCTGACAAGAAGGTGTGGCCATGCCAAGAAACGGAGATCAGGTACGCAAGCGCCTTCAGTGGGCAGCGCTGGAGCTTTTCCGCGCGCGCGGATACGAGGAGACGACTGCCGCCGAGATCGCCGCCGAGGCGGGCGTTACCGAGCGGACCTTCTTTCGTCATTTTGCGGATAAGCGCGACGTGCTCTTCGATGGAGAAGCCGCTTTTAGTGAAGCTCTGACGAAAGCAATCCGCAACGCTCCCAAAGCGCTCAACCCCTGGGATACTCTTCTCTACGCCTTCAGCTCCGTGAAGGAAATGTTCATCGAGAACCGTCCCTTCACAGAACCACGTCAACAGGTCATCGCTGCTGTTCCCGCTTTGCAGGAACGTGCCATGGCGAAGACTCGATCTCTGATCACCGCAGTGGCGTCGGCGCTATCCGAGCGAGGCATCGCAGGGCCAGAGGCGAACCTCATCGCCTGGATGGGCATGGCCGCATCCAGTTACGGTGTGGCTGCGTGGTTCAAAGATAGTTCAGTGGAACTGGGCGAGCACATGGTCGAGGCGTTTCAGCAGGCAGGCCGATTATCACAATCCAATCTCACGACGAAGCTGCCCCCCATTCGAAAGAGAGCAGGCAAGCTTCGAGACGGATCCCATCCGGTCTGAACGATGAGCGAATGTGCGGACAGTATCCCGTGCTGTGCAGCTTGATACATAGTAGGCACGGCGGGCCGCAAACCAAGTTGTCGAAGCCATGTTCCATCCATATAGCCCATCCGATCGATCAGAGGCTCCCCCGACGGCTTAATAAAGGACCCGACGAGGGCCGCAATCTCATAAAGAGCAGATTGGTCGGATGAGTTCGCATGACACCCGAGAACGCCGTCCTAGTTCGGGACGCTCGCTGTGATGGCTGTCATGATCTGAGGCGGAATAGACTCCATCTCCGGCCTCGATTGCCTTCTCGCGCCAGTAAACCTTTCCGTTGTCCGGTCTACTAACTTCCAAGTCCTGTGATGTTTTTGGTTTCCATGCGAATAACTATTCAGAAGCTAGGAGAATGTTCTGAATGCAGGCTGCCGACACAGAACGACGATTTCACGATCAGGTAGGAAGCCATCGCGGCATCCTCTTCAAGGTCTGTAATCTCTACGGCACATCCCACGAGGACCGCGAAGACCTGGCGCAGGAGATTTTGATCCAACTCTGGCGCTCTTTTGGCGCGTTCGATGGCCGCTGCGCCTTCTCTACGTGGATGTACAGGGTTGCGCTTAACACAGCGATCTCCTGGCTGCGCCATGACACGTTTCGCCGCCAGCATATCGAACCCGCGGAAGAACACTTGCTGATCGCTCTGCCTGCCCGAGAGGCTGATTCTGACAAACTCCGTCTGCTATATGACCTCATCGAAGACTTAGACCCCATGCAGAAGGCGATGGTCATGCTCTATCTGGACGGCAATAGCCATCAGGAAATTGGCGAAGTTCTGGGCACCACGGCTTCGAACGTGTCGACCAGAATGAATCGCATAAAGAACGAATGGAAACAGAAAATAGGCCATCGCCCTAGCCAGGAGAAGAATCATGACAACCTTTGAAGAGTTGGAAGCAGCCTGGAAAGAACAGAGCACAAGGCTCGACCGAATCGATCTTACGCTCGCGAACCAGGTCCACCGCCAGAACGCCGCGCGAATCAAAGCGCCCTTGCGCGGTCTCATCGTTTCGCTGTGGCTCGAAATCGTTCTCACTGCCGTCGGCATGTTGCTGATGGGTGGCTTTCTCGCCGACCACATCAGGCAGTTCCGCTTTGTATGGCCCGCAGCCCTTATGGATGTGTGGTTGGCGGGGGCTCTGATCATCGCCATCCGTCAGTTGATTGCAGCCCGCGGGATTGAGTTCGACGAACCGGTCGCAGGCGTTCAACAGCACTTGGCGCGATTGCGGATCTTGAGACTTCGGTACTTCCGCTGGCTCTTCTTTTCAGGCCAGATCGTCTGGTGGGTGCCGTTCCTCATCATCTCTCTCCGCATGGTTTTCGGCATCGACGCGCATCGCTTCCTCGCGCCCACCTTTATCGCCATCAATGCGATCGTCGGACTCGCCGTGGTCCCGATCTTGGCGATCGGGCTCAGGAGCATCCGCTCCGCTGCCGGCCAATCGTGGTACCAGCGGCTTGCCGACGTCATCGCCGGAAGAAGCCTCGCGGAAGCACGACAGCAAGCTGACATACTCTCGGAGTTCCTCCGCTAAACCGACCATCCACTGTGCAGGAATAAACGCCCCCTTCAGGGCGAGGGAGAATTCACGTCTTGATGGCGGCTGCCTTGTAGGCTTCTTCTTGAGTCATTTGCTTTCTTTCAGAGCCAGGCGGGTTTGTGCTGATTTGCTTCCCCCGATGCAAATTCCGACGAGAAAAAATGCTTCTGAACCGTAAGATCCAGAGGAGCGGGTCTGCCGACGCGGCTTAGAACTTTCGATCTTTTTGGTACAGATGTGTATCAAATAGGCAGGTATGTCGAAGACGATAGAAAACTCGAAGATGGGGCGCCCGAGAGGTTTCGACACAACCGCAGCGCTTGATGCGGCTATGCGTGTCTTTTGGGAGAAGGGTTACGAAGGTGCAACCCTCAGAAATCTCGAGAGCGCAATGCGCATCAATCGCTCAAGCATGTGGACAGCGTTCGGCACGAAGGAAGATCTGTTCAAGCTGGCCTTCGAACGCTACATCAATGACTACCAGGGATATATACGAGAAGCGCTTGAGAAGCCGACGATTCGAGAAGTGGTCGAGTCAGCGCTTCGTGGAACGGTCGATTTCCTCTCGACGCCGGGTAACCCAAAAGGCTGTCTTTCTGTTCATGGAGCCTTGGCTGTTGGTGATGAATCGGATTCTGTGAAGCAGTGGCTAATCGAAGGACGCAGAGCCGGCGAGATAAGAGCACGAAAGCGCTTCGAGGACGCGAAGAAGACGGGCGACCTTTCCAAAGGAATTGATCCCGCTGCTGCGGCCCGATACGTGGCTACGATTATTCAAGGACTCGGAGTGCAGGCCGCTAGCGGTGCGACGAAGGCCGAACTGACAAAGACCGTTGACATGGCTCTTCGAAATCTAGAGCTGTAGTCCGCTCCATGAATGGAAGCGGCTCGCGCTGCGGCGCGAGCCCTTTTTTGTGGTCGTTGCCTTTAGAACTGGAAACCACCGTTGACGTGGAAATTGATACCGGTGATCCAAGCAGCGCGAGGCGAAAGCAGGAACACCGAAGCCTCCGCGATGTCAGAGGGAAGTCCGAGCCGACCAAGCGGCACCATCGAAACTGCGGCCTCTGGCGGAGCTCCCATTGCCTGCATGAGTTCGTTGCGGATGATGTCGCCTCCGGGAGTCTCCACTCCGCCGGGTGTGACGATGTTCACGCGGATCTTGTGGGGAGCGCCCAGCTCCTTCGCGAGAGCCTTCGTGTAGTAGTTCATCGCGGCCTTGCTTGCACCGTAATGAACCAGAGGTCCGTTGCCAGGAAGGTCGCTGCCCGAAGAGATGTTCAGAATCGAACCGTCCTTCGAATCCTTCAGGCTCGGGAGAGCCGCGTTGGTCACGCGCACGACCGAGAGAAGGTTCGATGCGATTGTCTTCTGCCAAAGTTCGTCAGAGATCGCCTCGGAGTTGGGGAGGACCAGCTTCGCTTCAGCCGCGTTATTGACAAGGATGTCGAGGCCGCCGAGAGCCTTGACGGCCTCATCGACAAGCTTCTTGCAACCTTCCGGGGTCAGGATGTCGCCTTGAACGAAGATGGCGTCCTTCGGGGTTTGCTCATGACGGTTGCGCGCGACAACAGCGACCTTCGCGCCTCCATCGATAAGACGCTGTGCGATAGCGGCACCAATACCGCGGGAGCCTCCGGTTACAAGAGCGCGGCGACCCGCGAACTCCTTGGATAGGTCAAGAACTGAGTTCGACATACTTCCTTTTCTCCTTAGTGTCGGCTGGAACAGATCAGAAATGCATCAATTCTGAATCCATCGGTACAGATGTAGAGGCGGTGCTGGAAGATTCGAAACTTCTACCGGACAACAACGCTTCGCATCTCTTTTAGCTTTCTTGTTTGGAGAGAGACTCGCTTTGGCTCCGACATCATTCGGAAGTTTTGAATCTGGAGTGGCTTCTCGTACATCTGAACCGTAAGATACGAATATTCATGACTTCTTCAGATTGAAAGGGACTCTAACCGTGGGAAAAATACTGGTGACCGGCGCAAGCGGAGACATTGGACGGAAGACGCTTCTACATTTGCTGAAGCTCAGGCCGGCGAATGAACTGATCGGATTGGTGCGCGATCCGGCGAAGGCGGAAGACCTCACGGCCAAAGGGATCGAATTGCGACAAGGCGACTACCTCGACACCGTTTCTCTTGCTGAGGCGTTCAAGGGTGTCGACAAGCTCATGCTCACGGCCACGCACGCATTCACAGAACGCAATAAAGCCCACGGCAATGTGATTGACGAAGCCGAAAAGGCTGGCGTGAAGCACATTGTGTTTATGCCGATCTACCGCAAGAAGAATTCCACGGTCACGATGAAAGAGATCACCGCTGAGGACATCTTCACGGAAGAAAAGCTGAAGGCATCTGGTATCAACTACACCTTGGCTTACCACCCGCCATTCCTTGAAGCTTTGTTCTTTTACCTCGGACCGAAAGCTCAGGAGACGGGTGTTCATGTTCCTGCGGGAGACCACAAGTTTGCAGCAGCAACTCGTGATGACTTGGCAGCGGCACACGCAGCCATCCTGACGGGTGAGGGGCACGAGAACAAGAGCTACGTGCTGACCGGCGCTCCGGCCATTTCCTTTTCAGATGTAGCCGACATTCTCTCCAAGCTCGAAGGCAAGAAAGTCCCGTACAGCAAGATCACCCCCGAGGAATACCTGCAACTGGTCGGGAAGGGCGTCCCGGATTTCATCGCTCAGTTCGTTCTTGAGTGGGTCGTCAATATGGGTGCGGGTGAGTGGGAGGAGCAGACCAAGGACCTGGAGACGCTCATTGGCCGCAAGGCGACAACTCCTACCGAGTTCTTCCGCCACAACTACCTCACCAAGTAATCCGAACGATCAAGCCGCGAGGGAACCTCCATGAAGATTGGCTTCATGGGCGCAGGCAAAGTCCCCAGACGATTGCAAAGCGTGAACTCCCTCGGCCATCGGTTGTTGAGGCAGGAACACCGCAACAGAGTTCGCGATAGGTGTCGTGACGCAATCTCGCTGAGGTTTGATTCATGCTCTAAGCTTCCGCATTGTCGCTGAATCGAACAACCTGATTTCTCCCATAGGCTTTCGCGTTGTACAGCGCTACGTCTGCGCGGCGCAGGATTTCATCGACACTGTCCGCTCCGTTTCTTGATGAGACACCCACGCTAGCGGTGATCGAGAATCGCAATTCTCCCACGACGACCTCGGTAGCTGCGATCTGTTGTCTCAAGCGCTCTCCAACAGCTTCCGCGTTGACGTCGTCGCTCTCCGGAAGCAAGACTGCGAACTCTTCGCCGCCGTACCGTGCGAGCACATCGGTCGAACGTAGTTCGCGATTGAGAGAAGCTATCGTGTGCAGCAGAGCGGCATCGCCCGCTGCATGCCCGTAGAGATCGTTGATACGTTTGAAGTTGTCCAGATCAATAAGCAGCAGGCTGAAGGATCGACCTGAACGAACGCAGCGTTCGAATTCGGAGTTTGCCGCTTCAAGAAAATGCCGTCGATTGAACGCTCCGGTGAGTTCGTCACGCTTGGCAAGGACCTCAAGACGCTTGTTCGCTTCGAGAAGATCCGCGTGTTTGTTCGCTAATTCACCGGTTCGCTCCTTGACGAGTTGCTCAAGCGCGAAACGTCGGCGCTCGATGACTTGCAACCGTAGCCAAAAAGCCAGGAAGATCACGGCCACCATAGCGGCGAGCATGAGTACTTTGAACCACTTCGTCTCTGTAAACAGAGGTCGTATGTGGATCATGATGGCTGTGCTGGAGACGGCTTCACGGTCTGACTCACGCCACGCGCGGACGAGAAGACGATACCGTCCCGGCGGGAGATTCGTGTAGGTGACGATGTGCGATCCTTCATCTCCTCCCATCCAGTCTGCATCGAAACCTTCGAGCTTGTAGGAGTAATGCATCTCCCGCGCGGTCGCAACGTTCAGGGTCGCGAAGACCGCACGGAAGCTGCGTTCTCGACTCGTCATTTCGATGCGGGGTGTCACGCCCAGAGACTGCACGCCCCAGGCTTGAGCGACCGCCGATTCTTTGCGACCCGTGATGGCGAGTTCAGACAGGAAGAGATTGCCCACGGTTGGATTCTTGGGGATCCGATCCGTTCGTACGATCGCGAGTCCCTGATCTCCAGGGAAGACAAGCGTTCCATCATCAAATGCTGCAGAGCCGAAAAGATTCTGGGAGCTGATGCGGAATCCGTCAGCTTCCGTGAAGGTTTTGACGGTCCGCGTTCTGGGATCGACAACGGCGAGGCCTTTCGGCGTATTGCTCCATATCCGGTGGTCGCGGCCGACCATGACCGTCAGAACGGTATTGGATGGAAAGCCGGAGGTCGTATCCATGTCGCGAAACACCGGCATTTGCCGCGTGGCGCCATCGGCAAAGACTGTCCTGGTTCCGCTCTGGTAGAGCAGTCCTTTGTCGATGGATCCTACCCAAAGCATCCCTGCGTCGAGGGCTATCGGCTGCACATTATTGGAAGGCAGCTCGAACCCGAGCGGCGCGTTTTTTCGAAGATGGAGAAAGCTCTCCAAACCTTTCGGCATCTCGTCGAGGCCCAACCTCGTTGTGACCCAGAGCGTGCCATCGGGCGTTTGCAGCAGATCGCGCACGTAGTTATCGGCGAGGCTCCGGGGATCGTCGTCATGATGGCTGAAGAGAAGCGTCGAGTGGTCGTTTCGATCGTAGCGGACCAAACCGTTATACGTTCCGACCCATACAAACTGCTTGGAAACCCAAAGTGCGTTGATCACTTGTCCATCGAGACCAGCACCATGCACTGGCCGATACGAGTAGGTCTTGGAGTCGACGACGAAGAGCCCGACACCTCCTACGAAGATCTCTCGCTCGTCGCCCTTCACTGCGAGCACTTCTCGTTGCAGGGTTTCCTTCTGCGATACTCCTGGGGCTGCATGCACGCTGTGCATCTGTCCGTTGCCATCGATCACCGAGACTTTGCCTTGATCGAATCCCACCCAAAGGCATTCGTTCTGCAAGGTGACACTGCGGACCTCATTCCCGGAGAGCCCATCGCGACGCAAGGGAGAGGTATGCAGGGTCAGCAGTCCGTCGGCGAGGGGACCGAGGCGCGATAGCCCATGATCGGTGCCGATCCAAACGTTCTTGGAAGAGTCTTTGAAAAGTCCACGCACGAAGTTGTTGCTCAGCGGTGCAGGCGATGTGAGGTCGCGCTTGTACTGGCGAGCGTATGAGGAGTGCGCATCGTAGGCGATGACGCCGCTTCCGTAGGTCGCGATCCAGAATCTCTGCGGGCTGACCTCAACGACGCCTCGGACGGTGGCCGTACCTATCAGCGCATTCAACTCATTGTTGGAGATCACGCCTTCAGCGTTCTTCTGCGCTGGATCGTAAATACGAATGCCGGCGCGATCGGTTCCGATCCAGAGCTGTCCTCGGGCATCCTCGAAGACGGTCCACACGGGAGGAGCAGGCGCGCCTGGAAAGAGAAGCTCATTCTCTGCTTCAAACTGCGAAGCGCCGCGACGAAGCACATCCGCGCCATGGTCTCCGCCGACCCAAAGGTCTCCATTTCGCGAGCGAAGGATCGCGAAGACACTTTTCTGATGGAGTCCTGAGTGATCGTCCTTCACCGCGATGCCGTAAATCTGGTACGTGCCGGTTTTCGGCATGAAGTGAGTCAAACCCACTTCAGAACCGAACCACAGGCTGCCGTCGGTGTCTTCTGTCATGGCGAAGACGTGGCACTTGGCGATTCTGCCTGGCTGGTTCGGCAACGGGCGAAAGCCATCGATCCTGGGGTCATAGCTCACGATGCCGGCATTCCCGGTCGCAACCCACAGGCCGCCATCAGAGCGCGCGAGCACGCCACGAACGTTATTGTCCGGGATCGAGTCGGCGTAGACGCTATCGTGCGTGTAGGTTCGGATTGTGTATCCGTCGAACCGGGCCAGTCCGCCGAAGGTGGCTATCCATATTGCGCCACGCTTGTCTTGCGCGAAACCATAGACGGAGTCATGTGGGAGCCCATCCTTCAGGCCCATGGTTGAGAAATTAGGATCCGCGAGCCGTGCCAGCGTGTCCCCGGAGATAGGGGGAGTTGCCTGTGCGCGAGCCACCAGCGAGTACATGCTGAAGCAGAGGCAAGAGAAGGTACATAGGAAGAAGATGGCGACGCGATGCATCAGGGATTTCACCTCTGCGTTCCTGAGCTCGATCATGCCAGTTCCTAATGACCCGACTTTCGTAGCCGCACATCGACGCAGGAGATCCTGACGTGCCCGGTCGGTTGCGTACTACTCATGCATTTGGATTCTTCAAGAATAGGTCCATCTGAAGGGCATGGCAAGACGTCGTTCGTCGGCCTGCGAACCGGAGACACAAAAGGCTGATGACATATGCACTTAAGTTTGCATGGCCGCAAAGAGTTTTGGGCTCCTTCACCCGCCGGAAAGAGGAGCTCTCGGCGTTGCTGCAGCCTTCGTCGCTTGCGCGGATGAGTCTTTTGGAGCGGGGATGATGGTAGCCCCCTTAGAACGTCACCGCTCATCCTCATAGTGTTTATTCGCTTTTATTTCGCTATGATCGTGAGATGCGGATGGGGAATCGTAGCGAGGAAGATGTACCAGTCGGCGGAGGCATCCGAGCCGAACTGAGCTACCGCGCCCTAAGTTTCGCTGCGGAGCGTCGCCTTCTACATGCTTGCACAGACGGCAATACTCCCAGCGTGATCTTCGGGCTGGACGAGGATGGCAGGCACGGTAATTTCCATCACGAATCCTACGCGCAGATCCGTGCTTCAACCGATTGGAAGCGTCGCCTCGAAAAATCTCATACGGCGTACAAGCGCTCACGCGCCCGCGCTGACTGGCCATGGAGAGAGTTGGACTGCGCCAATAGCTCAGATGCCCTCTTGATGAACATATTCTGTCATCCTGGAACGATCGTTGAACCGCAGGTGCAGGCGATGCTCGGACTGGAATCGCCCGTAACCCCGGTGTTTGGATTCAAGCCGCGTACACCTCTCCGTGGCGGGAAGAGTGACAACACCGAGATCGATATGAAGCTGGATCATTTGTTGGTCGAGGCGAAGCTCACGGAGTCCGACTTTCAATCCGCGAAGACAAGCTTGGTTCATCGCTATCGCGACATCGAGATCGTCTTCGACGTAGCCGATTTGCCGGTTATAGCGGGCCGCTACAGCGGCTACCAACTCATCCGCAGCACTCTCGCCGCCTATGCCGCACATGCTTCCTTCTGCGTGCTTTGTGATGCTCGTCGCGCCGACCTTATCGAGAAGTGGTATCGCGTGATGCGCGCCGTACATCTTCCTAACTTCCGTCATCGTCTCCAGCTTCTTACGTGGCAGGAACTCGCTGCAGCGCTTCCAGCATCTCTGCAGGTGTTTCTTGCGGAGAAGTATGGAATTGCGGCTTGAAGGATCGCTGCAGATGCCAGAAGGCTGAGTGCGGAGTTTCTTGTTCTCTGGCACAGCTCTGGGCGACCTCTTTCCGCCGCCGTGTTGGAGCGCCCCACACCGAATGCAATAAGCTTGTGGTGTGTACGAGTCGACCGAAAACGAGCCATTGAAGATCGTGAAGAAGGGGTGCTGCACCCCTTCTTCCGAGCGCACAGAAGTGACTGCGGCCCCCAAGGTTCTCATAGCTGCGGAGCGGTCGCAGGAAGAGCGCCTGGCGGATATGGTGTTTCTTCCCGGTGGCACGTTTCTCATGGGTACGGACTACGCGCAAGGCTTCGCTGCCGACGGCGAAGGCCCGGTGCACGCTGTCACGCTCGACCCTTTCTATATGGACCGTCACACGGTGACGAACGCTGAGTTTGCGCGCTTCGTCGATGCGACGCAGTACAAGACAGAAGCGGAGCACTTCGGTTGGTCCTTTGTGTTTTGGTCCCATGTGCCCAAGCGCCGCTTCACGGAGCTTGTGAGGGACACGGTCGCCAGCGCGCCCTGGTGGTGCGTTGTTCCGGAAGCTACCTGGCGCTCGCCGGAAGGGCCGGGAAGCGATATCGCATCGCGCGCCGACTATCCCGTGGTGCATGTAAGTTGGAATGACGCGCAGGCCTACTGCGCCTGGGCCGGAAAGAGTCTTCCTACGGAAGCGCAGTGGGAGTATGCAGCGCGCGGCGGCCTGGAGCAGAAGCTCTATCCCTGGGGCGATCAACTTCGTGTCAACGGCGAACATCGCTGCAACATCTGGCAGGGCGAGTTCCCGCGCGAAGATACTGCGGACGATGGTTACGCGGGCACCTGCCCGGTCGAAGCTTTCCCGCCCAATGGCTACGGCATCTATTCCATGACCGGAAACACGTGGGAGTGGTGCGCGGACTGGTTCGCGATAGACGCACATGCAACATCGGTGGAGCGCAATCCGCAGGGGCCGACCTCGGGTAGTGGACGCGTGATGAAGGGGGGCTCCTTCCTTTGCCACTACTCCTACTGCAACCGTTATCGTGTTGCAGCACGCACGCAAAACACGCCAGACAGCGCTACCGGGCACATGAGCTTTCGGTGCGTGGTCAACGGCGTTTCGCCGCAGGCCGAGTAGCGCGCTCGCAGCGTCCGTGGCTCGTGTTTGATAAAGACTTCCGTGTGATCAACCCTTCAGCATGATTCATTTCCATCGTGCAGAAGTCGCTACGTTTGATAGCACCTTTGGTGTCTCTCTGTTCCTGCGAATCGCTGGCTATAATCGCGTTCGCACCTCGGAGAATAACGGCCATGAAGCACATTGGTTTCCGCCCCGCGCAGGTTTGTGGAAGCGCTCTCGCGCGCCTCGGCCTTTTTCTTCTCCTGCTGTCGCTCGCATTCACTGGCTCCGCGCAGACCATCACGCCGCAGGAAAGCACGATCCTCGTCGCACACCCGAAGAAGATCGGCATCAATCTCGGCGGTCCGACGTACTACGGTGCCGGAGAGCTCTACAAGAACCTGATGTGGCGAAATCCGGGTTTCGAGCCGGACCTCTATCGCGACAAGTTCGTAGCGATGGCCGACGCTACCAGCACGACCTTCATCTCTCCGAATCTCTACGACCCCGTCGTAGCGAACTTCTGGGCAGGCGGCACCTTCAAGCTCTATCGCGGAGCACCGAAGGCCCTCGTATGCTCTGGCTCTATCGCGTCGAACACCATCGCTGCCAACAACGCAGGCCCTACGTACACCTTTGCCTCTGCGTGCTCTACGCCAGTCGTCAAAGGCGACGTGATCGTGTTGCGGAAGTCTATCGACTGCACTCCCGAAGAAGATTGGGAAGGAAGCCACGCAGGTTGGTGGGCGGAAATCTCCAACGGTGGCAGGATCGGCTCCGACTGCGCTACGCAGTATGAGGGACAGCAATCGATCGTGCTCGATGCAAGCCCGTCGGGTTCGACCGCAGGCGTGGTCGCACACATTGATACCGCTGCCTGGGTCACCGGCTTGCTGATCAACGGGCAATACACGATCAGCGGACACTATAAGACGATTGGCAGTGCAACGCTCACGGTCAACGTGAAGCGCAACGTCACTGGCGCTGCGGGCAACCCGCTGTCTTGCACTTCGCAGAGTTTTCCGGCTGCGCCTACGTGGGCCTCGTTCTCCTTCAACTGCACCGGTGCAGAGACCGCTCAACTCGCGCAAGGCGATATCACCGTTGAAATGCTCGCGCAGGGTGGATTTGTTGAGCTCGACGACGTGTCGTTTCAAAAGACCACGACCGATGCGACGAACACCACACCTTTCCGCGATGAAGTCGTGAATGCACTGAAGCAACATTGTGCGGGTGCCTCGCTCACGGGTGTCCCCTGCGAGCTGCGCGACTGGGCAGGGCAGAGTGCGGACGAAATCGAAAACACGATTCTTCCTCTCTTCGAGCGCCAGCCAGCAGTCAACTCCACCGGTTATGACTACGCGGGCGGGCAGGGCTATGCGAGCGAGAAGGTTGGCTTCACCGAGTTCCTGCAGCTTTGCGAGGCCATCGGCGCTGAGCCTTACTACGCACTCCCGGAGACGACCGGCGCTGATGAAGGCGCGTGGTGGATCGACTACCTCAACGGCTCGCCCGCAACGACGATGGGCGATCTACGTCTGGCGCAGGGCCACGGCACCTCCTGGCTCAGCATCTTCCCGACGATTCACCTCGCGATGGGCAACGAGAACTGGAATGAAGGTGGCGCTGGCGAGGGCCTTGGCTATCGCGCTGACGCGCCTGATTACTACTACGACTACTCGACCGATGCGGCAGGTGTGTGGGGATCCATGCGCAGCTCCGCGTCATGGCCCAGTGGCGGCGCAGGCATCGACCTCATCCTGGGCTTTCAAGACGGCAATGTGAACTATGGCATCGTGGAAGCGATGACGCGCACCGGCGCCAACAGCGGCGAACTCGCGCCGTACACGCAAGCGTACGTGGGAGACGTCGCACCACTCTCCGCGCTTTGGAATCCTCTGATGTATGAAGTGGTCGCGAATACAACAAACTCCGCGGCCACGTTCTATCAGCAAGGCAACGCCATCAAGGCCTATGGCAAGCTCAACGTCTACGAGTTCGACAACAGCACGACGCAAGGTACGTCTGCTGTCACGCAGTCCGTGCTCGACAGCTTTACCGATGCTGCAGGCTATGGCACAGCGACAGCACTGCAAGGTTTGCAGCACCTTTCTTTCGGCATCGTCGATCAGAATTTCTTCTCGCTCAGCGAGTACTACACCAGCGGTCCGAATGGTAACGTGACGCACAACTGGGGCGCGTTCGTTGATCTGGGGGGTGCGACGAATGCGCCACGCCCGCAAGAGTTGGGAATGCAGATCGCGAACGCGGCCATCATCGGTCCGATGTATAGCTGCCCCGTGGTGAATCCCACAACCTATACTCTCGCCGCAAACCATAACGGCCTCGGCTCCTCCGGTACGCCTACGGCGAGCGGCATTCCACAGGAGTATGCGTTCTGCTTTCAGTCGGGCACACAGCGTTCCATGATCGTCATCAACGTCGACATCGCCAACGCTCACACCATCGCCTTTGCAGGCACATCGGCGCCGAGCGGTAGCGTGTCGGTCACGCGTTACGCGCCGTCGAGCATCTCCGCTCGCAACGAAGCTGCTGGCACTGCGAACACAAACCTCTATCCGCAGAGTGTCGCGCTCAGCGGGGCATACAGCGTCACGAATCCTACGAGCGACTCTTTGCCGCCTTACTCGATCACGCGCTACGACTGGACTTCGTCCACCGTTGCGGCTACGGCAACCTCAACATCCTTGACGACAACCGGCAGTACTTCGGTGGCTGGTTCGTCGGTAACGTTGACTGCAACGGTCGATGCCGCTGCAGCAACAGGTCTCGTGACCTTCAGCGATGGCGGCACAACGCTCGGTACAGCAGCGCTCGCCGCAGGCAATGCCGCCTACGCCGTGAATGCAATCACTGCAGGCACACACAGCTTCACGGCGGCATATAGCGGCAACGTAAACTACGCACCCAGCACCTCGTCCGTTGCCACGGTGACTGCCTCCACTCCTGTTACATCCACTGCACCAGCGACCTCGATCTTATCGACCAGCTTCCGCGAGCATGTTGCGCGTCACGCGATCAACGGCACAAAGCCCGCACTCGCTCCTGCAGGCGCTGTGTGGAACGATCCGAATGGCGACTGGAGTTTCCATGCGGGTAGCGGCATCGTCTCGTCGACTCCTGACCTCAGTAATCCGCTGCTCATCGACGTAAAGCGCGCCGACTTTACCGCGACTACCAGTGCCGCTACCTACGGTGCCAAGGTGCTCTACCGCTACACCGACCTCGACAACTATCTCTTCACGGTCAGCTATGCCGGAGAGATTGATCTCTACTCGCGCATAGCAGGCCTGGAGACCACACTTGCCACGATCTATCCGGCGAACACCGCCTGCGCGCTTTCAGTAACGCTCGCCGGCACAATCGGCACGCTTTCCTGCGGAGGTCAAACCGCCTCTGCGGTAATCCCATCGACGCTACCGGCGTCCACGAACATCGGCTTCATGAGTCCAGCGGCGAAGTTCGTCTTACGCTCGCTCCAGGTGACGCCGTAACCTGGCATCGGCATCAAGCGGATGTTGGAATGCAAGCTACTTCTGCTGGCGCAGCTTTGCCGATCGTAAGAAGCTGAAGCTGCCGCTCGCGTCTGGTTGCACGTCAACCACACGTTGCGAGTGCAGCACCACGTTGCTCGGATACCACAGCGGAATGGAGGGCAGATCCACCGCAAGAATCTTCTGCACCTCTACATACAACGCACGCCGCTGCGACTCATCCGTGGCTGCAGCGGCCTGTTTCAGAAGAGCATCGACGCGATCATTGCGGTAATGTCCGCGATTGCCACCCTTCGGCGGAAAGCTAGCCGAGCTATACGCATAGCGGAAGATGTCGGGATCGAGATTCGACGCGCCTGTCCAGCGCAGAATGTACATCTGAAACGCGCCGTGGGTGATGTCCGCATAGAACGTGCCAAACTCCGCCGGGCGAATCGCCATGGCAATGCCCGCTCGACGCAACTGCTGTTGCACCGCTTGCGCAAGTACGCGCGTCATCTCATCGGTAGAAGTCTTCAGGGTGAAGCGCAATCGCACGCCGTCTTTGTCCGGCTTCAGCCCAGCTTGATCGAGTAGCTCCATCGCGTGCTTCAACGAGTGTGGATACTGCTGCAGATCGCGATCGCTCGCACGTGCCCAGTGTCCCGGAGGAAGCAGCGAATCCGCCTCAATCGCTTTGCCGTGCCACAACGTGCTGATGATTGCAGGCTTATCGAGCGCATAGGCAATCGCCTGCCGCACGCGTACGTCGCTCAGTGCCGGGTCCGCAACATTGAACTGCGCATAGATCACCGTCGTGCTCGGTGTGGATGATGCTTCGATACTCGGAGTCTTCTCGAGAGCCGCGACCTCATCGAGCGTGATGGCATTCGCTTCAACGTCGGCGGAGCCACGCTTCATCTCCAGCGCCATCGTGATTGCATCGGGCACCACGTCAAAACGCAGCCGCGGTATGCTCGCTCCTTCACCCCAGTAGGCGTCATGACGCTCAAGTACCACGTCCTTGTCCTGCGTTTGCGAAGCAAAGCGGAACGGCCCGGTCCCTACGGGATGCAAGCCTTCATCGCGTCCAGCGCCATCGCGCACCACGCCGAAGAGTCCATCCGACAAATTGAACAACAGACTCGCATCCGGCGCGCTCGTATGCACGATCATCGTCAGCCGATCAGGCGTTTCGATGCTCGCTATCTTCGCGTATGCACTGGCCTTCGCGCTGACGAGCGCTCCATTCGACATCGAGCGCAGGGTCCACGCCACATCGCTCGACGTCATGATATGTCCGTCATGAAAGTGCACATTCGGCCGAAGGTGGAAGACCCAGGTGTTGGCATCCTGGCGTTCCCAGCTCTGCGCGAGCCACGGCTGCAGATGAAACTGTGCATCGCGATGCACAAGCGGCTCGTAGATCAGCGCGCCTACGCGCTCAGACTGCGCGTCTGTGCCTTGCCGCAAATCAAGATTATTCGGCGAAGACTCGATGAGAAAACGAAGCTCTCCCGGAGTGCGCTTGTTCGTAGAGCAAGCGGTCATGGCGAGCAAGCAAAGCGATGCAAGTGTCACGCGCAACGAACTACGCATACGTCACCTTGCCCAGCACAACCTCTCGCGCTGCGCCGGTCGCTGTGCGCACGTTGCCCGGCATCTTGTGCCATGTCAGCCATCCCAGCAACGCAAACGCCGCGGCTTCCTTGGCTTCAATGGGCAAGCCCACATCTTCCGTTGTCTTCACGCGAACGCCGAAGAAAGCGAAGCGATCCGCGAGCATCTGCATCAGCGTCGCATTGCGTGCGCCGCCTCCTGCCACCAGCAGCTCAGTGCTCTTCGCGAGCGGTGCGCTCTGTCCAAGATGCGGCCACACGAACTTCACATAGGCATCGACGATCGTCTGTGCCGTAAACGCCGTCGCGGTCGCCACGCAGTCTGCATGGGATGCATCGGGCAACTCGCACGCCTTACGGAAACGCTCGACGAACTCGACACCAAACTGCTCGCGGCCGCAGGACTTTGGAGGTGCGGCGTCGAAGTACGGCATCGCGAGTAAGGGCTTCAACACCTGCTCCAGAACCTTGCCCCTGCGTGCCGTCGTGCCGTTCCGATCAAACGCCTTGCCTGTGAACTGCGCCATCAACGCATCGATCACCATGTTCGCCGGCCCCGTGTCGAACGCCATCACGTCGTCGAGTTGCGCCGCCGCAGGAATCGCCGTTACGTTCGCGATTCCCCCGAGATTCAACAACACGCGGTTGCGTGTGGCGTGGCGAAACATCACGTAATCCAGCATCGGTACGAGCGGCGCACCTTGTCCGCCTGCGGCAAGATCCGCCGGACGGAAATCTGAAAGCACCGGCAGGCGCAGCCGCTCCGCAACCACGCTTGGCTCGCCCATCTGCCAGGTCGAACGCGTCGGTGCTCCGAGAAATTTCGTCGCTGTAGATTGGTGATAGATCGTCTGACCATGAATCGCGACGAGGTCTGCGTTCAAAGCTGCATCCTGCAGCGTCGCTTCTACCGCATCGGCATACAGCGCGCCGAGTCGCCAGCTCAACTGCGACAACTCCGCTACCGAAACGCTCGCCGCATTCATTGCAGCGAGAACGCTCTTCCGCACCGCCGCCGAATAGGGAAACGCACGATGCGCGAGCAGCTTCAACTTCGGCAGCTGCGTCTTCGCGTCAAAGCTCACGCGGCAAACCGCCACGTCGATGCCGTCCGCGCTTGTGCCACTCATCACACCAGCGACGACCATGCTCTTCGGCTTCACTGCCTGCTTCATGCGCCGCCCTTCAGTTCGCTTTGCAACTCGGCGAGCAGCGTCAACGCTTCACGCGGCGTCAGGTTGTCAATGTCCGTCAGCTCGATGCGATCGACAATGCGCTGCGAGAGCGGCGTGAACATCGTCATCTGCATCTGCGGCGCCGCGTCCTTCGTCGGCAACGCATCGCGCACTTGTTGGGACTCTGCCTTCTCATGCAGCTTCAAGACCTCACGCGCGCGCTGCACCACCGCAGGCGGCAAGCCTGCGAGCCGAGCAACCTCGATACCGTAACTCTTGTTCGCAGCACCTGCTTCTACCGTGTGCAGGAAAACGATGCCGCCCGAAGATTCACGCACCGTCACGCGCACGTTGCGCAAATGATGCAGCCGATCGGCGAGCAGCGTGAGCTCGTGATAATGCGTCGCGAAGAGCGTGCGCGCTCCAATGCGATCATGCAGATGCTCGACTGCGGCCCACGCGAGCGAGAGGCCGTCGTATGTTGCGGTACCGCGTCCCATTTCATCGAGCAGCACGAGGGAGCGTGAGGTCGCAGTGTTGAGGATCGCGGCGGTCTCGGTCATCTCCACCATGAAGGTGGATCGGCCGCGCGCTACGTTATCGCTCGCGCCGATACGCGTGAAAACTCGGTCGGCGAGGCCAAGCTTCATGCTCTCCGCCGGCACAAACGAGCCGCAGTGCGCCAAGATCGTGAGCAGCGCAGCCGTGCGTAGATATGTTGACTTACCGCCCATGTTCGGGCCGGTGATGAGCAGCAGCGAAGGGTCTTTGCCTGCGTCATCCGAAGAGCAGAGGTGCAGGGAGTTCGGCACGAAGCGGCCGCTGCCGGTCTCTTCCATGCGGCGTTCGATCACTGGATGCCGCGCGTTCACCAACTCAAGGATGCCGCTATGGTTGACCTCTGGCTTGGCCCAGCCGCGCAGTGCGGCAACGTGCGCAAAGCAACCGAGCAGATCGATCTCTGCGACGTGGCGCGCCGCTTCACGAATGCGATGCGCGGACTCGAGTACCTGCCGACGAAGCTCGCCGAAGATGCGCCGTTCAATTTCAGTCGAGCGTTCCTGCGCGGTGAGGATCTTGGTCTCCAGCTCTTTCAGCTCAGGCGTCGTAAAGCGCTCGGCGTTCACAAGCGTCTGCTTGCGCTCGTAGTCCGCAGGCACTGCTTTTGCGTTCGCCTTTGTCACTTCGAGGTAGTAACCGAAGACCGAGTTGAAGCGAACCTTCAAGGAGCTGATACCCGTGCGCTCGCGCTCGCGCTCTTCGATGGCCGCGATGCGTTCACGGCCAGAGGTCGAAAGTCCGCGCAGCTCATCCAGCTCGGCATCAACGCCAATGCGGATGTAGTTGCCGTCGAAGAGCGCGACCGGCGGCTCGTCGACCAGCGTGCGTGTAATCATCTCGTATAGGTCGCTGAGCGGATCGAGCGCCGCTGTGAGCGCAGCCCAACGATTGCCGTTATCCCCGAGATCTGCCGCAGCCACACGCACACCGGGCAGTCGCGCGAGCGTTGCGCCGAGCGCTACAAGATCACGCGGCCCTGCAGAGTCTAATGCCACGCGCCCCAGCAGGCGTTCCATGTCGAGGACGCCATCGAGAGAGCGCCGCACCTCTTCGCGCCGACGAATATCCGCAGCGGCAAGGCCGACCGCATCAAGTCGCGCTTGAATCGCGTCGAGCGATTGCATTGGCCTCAGCAACTGCGCCCGCAGCAGGCGCTTGCCCATGGGTGTCATGCAGGCGTCGAGCGTGTAGAAGAGCGTCGTCTGCGGGCCTTCGGAGGAGAAGAGCGGTTCGACAAGCTCGAGGTTCCGCACGCTCACCGCGTCGAGTTCGAGGCAATCGCGCTGCTCGTAGTAGCGAATCGTGTCGAGGTGCTCGAGCGCGCCTTGCTTCGTCGCGCGCAGGTAATGCACGATAGCGCCTGCAGCCGTTGCCGCAGCCGCGTGGTTGCCTAACCCCATGCCATCCAGCGAGTGCACGCGAAGCTGCTGTTGCAACAACGGGATCGCGTACTCGTCGTGGAAGACCCACTCTTCGAGCTCCGATTTCGAACCCGCGATGAGCGTGGTTCCGGCGGAGCCTTCTTCCCTGCGTTCAGCCTCGAAGCTCGCCTGCGCCGCGTCCACCGCCAGCCCGCGTGCGGAGAGCACTTCAGCCGGGTTCATGCGCGAGAGTTCATCGAGCGCCATCGGCCACGCCTGCGCGCCGGTAAACTCCGTTGCGCGGAAGTCGCCGGTCGACAAATCCATCGATGCCACGCCGATGCAGACATTGGTGCCGGAGCCGATTGTCGCCAGCGAAGCCAACCACTGCGACTCGCTCGCTGCGAGCGTTGCGTCGAGCGCTGTGCCCGGCGTCATCACGCGCGTTACTTCGCGGCGCACCACGCCCTTCGCCTGCTTAGGGTCTTCCATCTGCTCGCAGATGGCGACGCGAAAGCCGAGCCGCAGCAATCGTTGCAGATACGTTCCGGCTGAGTGATACGGCACGCCGCACATCGGCACGGAGCGCGCCTTGTCGCGTGCGGTAAGGGTCAACTGCAGCTCGCGCGAGGCCACGACCGCGTCTTCGTAGAAGAGCTCATAGAAGTCGCCCATGCGGAAGAAGAGCAACGCATCAGGGTGCGCGTCCTTCGCCGCGCGGTACTGCCGCATGGCGGGCGAGAGCGTTTCCGGTGGTGGCGCGGCGATTGTGCTCATGCGCACTCAGGATATCGCCGCGCGCGGTGTGGATAGCTGGTCCGAAACTGCTCGACCGTGATCCACTACAGCTCAACCGCCAGGGTACGACGCTCGCGACTGGAGGCCAACGCCAGCTCCAACAGTCGTGCGACGCGGAAAGCGTCCTCTGCCGGGATCGCGAGCGGGGCCTCGCCTCGCACCGCATCACGCACGCTTGCGTAAAAGCGGCGGTAGTCGCCGGTCTCCGTGCGCAGCGGCGCGGTCTTCAGCGAGGCCGGATCGCCTGTCTCGTCGGAGACCGTCAGCCGCCCCCAGGCGGACTCCGGCTCATCCAGCCAAGGCTCTGCAGACTCGGTCGGCGGCACTTGCGCCCCTCCGACCAGCGCCGGTTCCTGCGGGTCAACCCCGTGCTTGACGTAGCTTCCGCGCGTACCCTGCACGACGAAGCGCGGCTGCGGCTCGGCAGAGAGCAGCGTGGCCTCGCAGGTATAGCGCAACGCGGGCTGGTCGTACTCGAGCACCACGGTAAAGGCGTCATCGATCGCAGTTTGGTCGCGCTCGCGGCGGACCGAAGCGGAGACGCGGGCGGGAGTGCCGAAGAGGGCGAGCGCCTGATCGACAACATGCGGCCCGAGATCAAAGAGCAGGCCGGTATCGTCGCCGCTCGCTTCTTTCCAGCTGCCTGCGCGGGGTTCAGGACGGAAACGCTCGAAACGCGAGAAGATTTGCGCCACGCGGCCCAGAGCTCCCTCCGCCAGCAGTTTCTTCACGGTAAGAAAATCACCGTCAAAGCGACGGTTGTGGAAGGGCGCGAGCACCTTGCCTTGCACCTTGGAGAGGTCGATGAGTTCGCGCACCTGCGCTGAGGTTCCGCACATCGGTTTGTCGACCACGACGTGCTTTCCCGCTTCCAGAGCGGCCTTCGCCAGCGGGAAGTGTGTCTCGTTCGGCGTAGTGACCGCGACGAGATCGATCGACGGATCGGCGAGCATCTCTTCAGAGGAGCGAAAAATCGTGGCCGAGGGGTACGCTTCTGCGGCGGAGTCGCCACGGCGCTGCACGATTCCGGCCAGCTCCAGCCCCGGAACTGCGCTGACAAAAGGGCAATGAAAGACCCGGCCACCAAGGCCAAATCCCACGACGGCGACGCGAATCGGCAGGGAATTGCTCATGTCGCCCAGTCTACCGCTCTGTCCTCCGGGAGCCCCGGCCGCAAGATCTGAGGAAATCTTCACTTACTTTTTGCATACCTTTGCCTCCTTTCAGCATCTTCTAAGGGACGGCCCTATTTCTCACGGTTCAACCTGCCCGTTCCGGGCGATTGGGCGAACCAGTGGGCAGGCCACCATTTACGATGAACGATATGTCTGAAAATATTCACCGAGTGACCGCGAGGCCCAACGCCCGTCTGTGCGCCGTGACGCTTGCCGTCATGGCTGCTCTGAGTGCGTCTGCCGCCGCGCAGACAGGCGGCCCGGGTTCTTCGCAGGGATCAGGTGCCAGCTCCGGCAGCGCCATCCAGCAGGTCCAGGGCATCCAGCAGCAGCTTTCGCAGCCCGGCCCGTCGGTCACGCCGACGCAGGGATCGAACGACCCGAGCTACAAAGGGTCGATCGTCCGCGATAAGGCGACGCAGGACGTCCTCGCCCTGACGATCGATGACGCGATCCAGCGCGGCCTGAAGAACAACCTCGGCCTGGTGCTGCAGAGCTCTTCGCAAAAGCAGGCCAGTGGCGAGCGCCTGCAGCAGCTCCAGCAGTTGCTGCCGACCGTGACCGCCGCCGCCACCTATACGGTGGAGCAGGTGAATCTCGCGGCTTACGGCCTGAAGTTCCCCGGCATCAACCCGATCATCGGACCCTTCCAGGTCTTCGACTTCCGCGCCTATCTGACGCAGAACCTCATCAATGTGCAGTCGATCAACAACTACGTTGCCGCCAAGCACAACTTTGAGGCTGCCAAGCTGACCGCGCAGGATGCTCGCGACCTCGTGGTGCTCTCCGTGGGCAACGCCTATCTGCTCTGCATCGCCGATCAGGCCCGCATCAACGCCGTTCAGGCTGAGTTGCAGACCGCTGAACTCTCGGCCAAGCAGGCACGCGACAACCACGCAGCCGGCACCGCGCCGCGCATCGATGTGCTTCGTACGCAGGTGGACGTGCAGACGCAGCAGCAGCAGTTGATCTCGACGACGAACTCGCTCGAGAAGGACAAGCTGGCTCTGGCGCGCGTGATTGGTCTGCCGCTTGACCAGAAGTTCACGCTATCGGACTCGGCTCCTTATAAGACATTGGAGACCCCTGACCCGAACGCGGCTTTCCAGTCTGCGCTCGCGGCTCGCAAGGATCTCGCTGCTTCAGCGGAAAAGCTGAAGGCTGCGGAGTCGGCCAAGAAGGCTGCGGTGACCGAACAGCTTCCGGCGCTCAGCTTCTCCGGCGACTACGGTGACCTCGGAACGACGCCGGCTCACTCGCACGGCACCTTCACCGCGCAGGGCACCCTCAGCACCCCGGTGCTGCAGATCGCCAAGATGCACGGTGACCAGGATGTTGCACAGGCCCAGTTGGACCAGGCGAAGGCCTCGTACTCGGACCAGGTGCAGCAGGTGAACGCGGATGTTCGCGACGCCATTCTGGATATTCAAAGCTCGGCCAAGCTGGTGGATGCAGCGCAGAGCAATGTGGAACTGGCTCGTGAAGCCCTCAGCGAAGCGCAGCAGCGCTTCCATGTGGGTGTCGCGGACTCGCTCCCCGTTTCGCAGGCGCAGACGCAGTTCCAGCAGGCCAACGATCAGTACATTAGCGCGCTCTACCAGCACAACATCGCGAAGCTTGCATTGGCTCGTGCGCTGGGTGTAGCGGCAACGAATTCGCAGGATTATCTCGGAGGAAAGTAAGCGTGGCGGATAATAACGATCAGCATCAACAACAGCCGGAAGGTGCGCAGACCGCGCAGATCTCAGGCACCGTCCAGATCCAGCCGCAGGGTGGAAACGCCCAGCAGGGCCAGCCGCAGGACGGCAAGAAGGATCAGCAGCCTGAGGAGACACCGGAGAAGAGCTCCAAGCGCAAGGCGATCATCTTGATCGTCGTCGTGCTGCTCGTGCTCGGCGCGGGCTTCTTCTACTGGCGCTCGACCTTCACCGAAGACACCGATGACGCACAGGTAGACGGCGACCTCTTCCAGGTCAGTGCCCGTGTGGCCGGACAGGTCATCCACGTGGACGTGACCGATCAGCAGATGGTGAAGGCTGGCGATCCGATCGCCGAGCTCGACCCCAAGGATCTGCAGGTTGCCCTCGAGCAGGCTGAAGCCAGCCTTGCAACGGCGCAGGCGCAGTACATACAGGAGTCGGTCAACGTGCCGATCACCGGCGTGAACGTCCGCACCGATGTGCAGACCTCGAACACCGGCGTGGCGAACAACGTGGCCACCGTGCAGCAGGCCCAGGCGAATGCCGAGGCCGCTCGCTCGCGCATCGCGCAGGCTAAGGCCAACGCGCTCAAGGCGAAGATCGACGTCGATCGTTACACGCCGCTCGTTGCCAAGGACGTGATCTCCAAGCAGCAGTTCGATCAGGCTGTGGCGACGGCGACCGCAACGCAGGCTCAGTTGGACGAGGCAGAACGCTCGGCAGCCGCTTCGCAGCAGCAGGTCACTGCAGCTGAGGCCCAGCTCGCTCGCGCTCAGGCGCAGGACGTACAGTCCCGTCAGAACGCTCCGCAGCAGGTGAAGGTGCAGCAGGCGAAGGCCAACGCAGCTCTCGCATCGGTGCAGCAGGCTCAGGCGAAGGTCGATCAGGCTAAGCTGAACCTCTCGTACGCGAAGATCGTGGCTCCCATCGACGGCATCGTTTCGAAGAAGAACGTAGATGTCGGCGAGAACCTTGGCGTGGGTCAGGACCTCCTGACGATCGTGCCGCTCAGGAACCTCTGGGTGACCGCGAACTTCAAGGAAACGCAGCTTGCCAAGATGCAGAAGGACCAGAAGGTCGACATCGAAGTGGATGCCCTCGGCGGCCGTCACTTTGAGGGCAAGATCACGCAGGTGGGCGGTGCTACGGGTTCGCGCCTCAGCCTCTTCCCGCCGGAGAACGCTACCGGCAACTATGTGAAGGTGGTGCAGCGTATCCCCGTTCGCATCGACTTCACGAACCTGGATAAGGAGAACGGCGACAACGCACTTCGCCCCGGCATGAGCGTGGTCCCCAGCGTTCACATCAAGTAAATCCAGCAGGAACACGGAAACGCGAGAGCTTCGGCTCTCGCGTTTTTCTTGTGCAAACTTCGCCGCAGGATTTCGCATCCTAGCTTGGAGAGGAGATTTAAACCATGGCAGTCGCACTTAAGAAGGTTGAAGGCAAGAAAGATTTTGTCACCGAGAACTGGCACCAGAAGGCCCGCGAAATTCAGAAGTGGGGCGACGTGGTGCAGGATCTCCCGCATCGTTTGGACGCGAAGGTTCGCGCCGACATGTGTAAGAAACTCAACCAGCTCCTCGCTGACTCCATCCAGCTTCGCGACATGTACAAGAAGCACCACTGGCAGGTCGCAGGGCCGACCTTCATGCAGCTCCATCTGCTCTTCGACAAGCATTTCGAGCAGCAGGTAGAGATGGTGGATACGATCGCAGAGCGCATCCAGCTGCTTGGCGGCGTCTCGATCGCGATGGGCGGCGACGTGGCTGAAGTCACGAAGATCCCCGCTCCGCCGCGCGGACGCGAAGAAGTGCCGGTGCAGATTGCTCGTCTGCTCGAGGCACACAAGACGATCATGCAGGACTGCCACGATATCGCAGAAGCTGCAGATGAAGCGGGCGACGACGGCACCAACGATATGGTCGTCTCTGACATTCTGCGCGGCAATGAGCTGCAGAGCTGGTTCATCGGTCAGCATCTCGTAGACATGCCGCTCACCTACGCGGAGTAGTCGAAAGCGACTGGAATTGGCAAAACGAGACACAACGCAACGGCCGCCGAGGATATTCCTCAGGCGGCCATTGCTTTTGCGTTGGCGTGAGCCGACAATTCCGATAGGTGTCGCATCCTGTTCACACGTGGTGCATCTACACCCATAGAGGGAATTGCAAATGAGTTGGGCCATGCGGCTGTTCTTGCATCATGCTTACTCGGTCATCTTTGGCTGGGTGCTGATCGAACAGGCCGGTGTGCCGATTCCGTCGTTCCCGATCATGATCGCCGCGGGCACCATGTCTGCCGCGCACAAACTGCATGTTTCGTATTCGATCCTGCTGATCCTCCTCGCCTGCCTCGTTTCAGACTCGCTTTGGTACATGCTCGGCAAACGTTTCGGGACGCGGTTTCTGCAGCTTCTTTGCAAGTTCTCGCTCGAAGCCGACAACTGCGTTACGAACGCGCAAACCCGCGTCACCAAGCGTGGACCGGTCGTCCTGCTCTTCAGCAAATGGGTGCCCGGCCTGAACACGATGGCCGCACCCATCGCTGGTCAGGCACGCATTCCTTACGGCGAATTCCTCACCTATGACTTGGCGGGCACTTTGCTGTGGGCCTCAGCGTGGCTCTTCGCGGGCCGCTTCATCGGCGACCTTGTGCGCCGTTCGCATGAGTTGCTCGGTATGGGCGTGCGCCATGGCGCACCCATTATTTTGTTGCTCGTCGTCGCCGTGTTCACCTATCGCTTTGTGCGGTGGCGCCTGTTCCTCAACGAACTCCGCGGTCTACGCCTTGAGCCCGGCCAGCTGATGGCGATGATTGGCGACGCCGATCGCATCGGCAAGCAGCGCCCCTTCATCGTCGATCTCCGCCATCCGATCGATGTTCGTGATGACCCGCAGACGCTTCCCGGCGCTCTGCACATCCCGCCAGAAGAACTCGTTAAGTCCCGTGCGCTCATCCCGCAGGAGCGTGACATCGTGCTCTTTTGCACCTGCCCCAGCGAAGAGACCAGCGCTCGCATCGCGCTGCAACTTCGCAAACTCGGTGTGCGTAAGGTGCGTCCTCTGCGCGGCGGGCTGCAGGGCTGGCGTGACGCCGGCTTCCCGGTCGACGCCATCACACGCCCTGCAGCACCCCCAGCGACGCAGATCGTGGCGCTTCCCATCACTCCCGCAAACGGAAATTGATCTCGAAGGTCGCCTCGACCTCGGTCGGCTTGCCATTCAGCATGTACGGCCGGTATCGCGCGGTCCGCACGCCATCTACGGCTGCGGCCTGAAGCATTACCGGCCCGCTGACTGCGCGCGCATTCTCAACGCGCCCTGCAGCCGAGATCGTCGCGACCACACGCACTGTTCCGCTCTGTCCTGCGGCTTTTGCGATCGCCGGGTACACCGGCTGAATCGGCGCAAGCAGCAGCCCCGCAGAGACTCCGCTTGAAATCGCCGCATGGCTCACGGCCGACCCACCTCCGCCCGACGCCGGAACGACTGAGACGCCTCGCGGCCCGGTACCCACAGCACCTCCACGCATCACCGCGTTCAGCGCGTCGGTCGAGCCGTCCGCGCTCCCGAACGCCAGCGTCGGACTCGTCTGCGGCGGCAGATCGGACAACGGCGCAGGCGTCACACGGCCGATGACCGCATGGTTCAGCGTCTCCACCACCGGCCCTGCAGGGCCGTCAGCCATCCCGGTCATCACACGCACCCTCGGCATCTCTGGCGGATGCGGTGCAGGCGGCTGCGGCAACGGTGGAAGCTCCAGCGTCATCAGCTTGGGCAGCGTATTCAGCGTGGCCGGATGCAGCAACGGCACCGTCACAAGCGCCACCGCAATCATGGCTTGCAAACCGACCGACACGACCGCGGGCCAACGATTTTTCGGCCCTGTGGCAACGGCAGACTCCATCAACGAACTCTCAAACATGGCGCACCTCCGCGAATGAATCATCGAGGCGCATCTAGCGAGTGATGCGGATCTGCACGCTTAGACACCGCACCGTGTAACGTTGTTCCACACCGCAAGATCGGAGAAGATCAAAGAGTGAGCCTTGCCGCACAACACGAAGCGACCGAGCAGGTCGAGCAGCACATCAAGGGCCCGCGTCGCGTGCTCTCCGTCGACATGCTGCGCGGTATCACCATCGCGCTGATGATCCTGGTCAACGATCCCGGCGACTGGGGGCACGTCTTCCGCCAACTCGACCACTCCAAGTGGAACGGCTGCACGCTCACCGATCTCGTCTTTCCGTGCTTCCTCTTTGTTGTCGGTATCTCATCGGTCTTCTCGCTCGCCTCGCGTGCGGAAAAAGCAGGGAACCGCGGCAAGCTCGCGCACCACGTCGTCAGCCGCGCTGCACGTCTCTGGCTGCTGGCCTTCGTGCTGTCGTTCTTCCCACGCATGAACTGGACGGGCTTCCGCTTCTTCGGCGTGCTGCCGCGCATCGCCATCTGTTATCTGCTCGCGAGCCTGTTGTTGCTCTTCACGCGGAACCTGCGTGTGCTCGGCGGCATCGTGATCGCGCTGCTGGTGGGCTACTGGGCGATGCTGCGCTTCATCCCTGTGCCACACGTCGGTGCACCGGGCGACTGGATCGGCTTCCTCGACCCCGTCGATAACATCGCGGCCTACGTCGATCGAGCAGTCGTCACCTTCACGCAGCACTGGTTCTACACCGGCACGCTGTACCTGCGCACCAGCGACCCCGAAGGCGTGCTGAGCACGCTGGGATCGCTTGCGACAACGCTGCTCGGTGCCATGTGCGGCCTTATGATGCGCCGCCTCTCTTTCGAGCGCATGCGGCTGATGCTTATCAGCTTCGGCGTGCCGCTCGTGCTCGCTGGCCTTGCCTGGTCGCACTGGTACCCGCTGAACAAGAACCTCTGGACCGGCAGCTACGTGCTCTTCACCGCGGGCCTGTTCATGCTGACGCTCGCGTTCTGTTCCGTCCTGGTGGACGGTCGCACCGAGCGCTGGCCCATGTGGCTGCGTGTGAGTACGTGGCCGTGGTTCGTCTTCGGTTCCAACGCCATCTTCGCCTTTGCGTTCTCGAACGCGATCGTGAAGATCCTGCTCGCCGTTCGCTACTACGACGCCAACGGCGAAGCGCATAGCCTCTGGTCGAGCATTTATACGCACGGCTTCTCGCACCATCACTCCAACGAGTGGACCTCGCTGGCCTTCGGCATCGCGTTCGTCTGCTTCTGCTTTCTCCCCAACTGGGCGCTGTGGCATAAGCGCATCTTCCTGAAGATCTGAGGTAACTGCATTGCCGTTTGAATCTCTTCGTGACTGGATCGACGCGCTGGACCGCGCGGGTGAACTGAAGCGCATCAAAGCCGAGGTTTCGCCTGTGCTTGAGATGGGCGAGATCGCCGACCGCGCCGCCAAATCGGGCAAGGGAACCGCTCGCCCCGGCGGGCCCGCGTTGTTGTTTGAAAACGTGAAGGGCTACAAAGGCGCGCGCGTACTCATGAACCAGTACGGTTCCGAACGCCGCATGAAACTGGCGCTCGAAACCAACGACTTCGACGCTATCGCCGATCGCATTGACACGCTCCTGCACCCCGTTCCGCCCACCTCGCTGGTGGACAAGCTGAAGCTCCTGCCGAAGCTCGCCGAGATCGGTTCGTTCTTCCCCAAGGTCGTCTCCGCGAAGAACGCTCCGTGCAAACAGGTGATCCTGCATGGCGAAGATGTCGACCTGTTGAAGTTCCCGATCCTCACCACGTGGCCGGGCGACGGCGGCCCGTTCATCACGCTGCCCTGCGTGCACACCAAGGACCCCAGGACCGGCAAGCGCAACGTTGGCATGTACCGCATGCATGTCTACGACGGCAAGACCACCGGCATGCACTGGCAGCGCCAGAAGGTCGCCGCGGAACACTTCCGCGATCATCTCCGCAACGCCACCGATGACGTTCTCGGCGCGATCGACCTCATGGCCCACACCGCTGGTGGTACTACAGCCGCGCTCGATCCTGCGGCGACGCCGCAGCATGTCGTCACGAAGATCCGCGGCTCACGCATGGAGGTCGCCGTAGCCATCGGCACCGACCCCACACTGACCTTTGCCGCCGTTGTTCCCGCGCCGCCCGAGGTGGAGGAGTACCTCATCGCAGGCTTCCTGCGCGGCAAGCCCGTCGAGCTCGTGAAGTGCGAAACCGTGGACCTCGAAGTCCCCGCGCACGCCGAGATCATCCTCGAAGGCTATGTCGAACTCGGCGAGCTCCGCACGGAAGGCCCCTTCGGCGACCATACCGGCTTCTACACCATGGAGGACGAGTATCCGGTCTTCCACATTACCTGCATCACGCACCGCAAGGACCCCATCTACGCCGCCACCATCGTCGGCAAGCCGCCTATGGAAGACGCTTGGATTGCGAAGGCGATTGAGCGCATTTTCCTTCCGCTCATGAAGCTCACACTGCCTGAAATCGTCGACGTGAACCTGCCGTTTGAAGGCGTCGCGCACAACCTCATGCTCGTCTCCATCAAGAAGAGCTACGCGGGCCAGGCGCGCAAGGTGATGAACGGCATCTGGGCGATGGGGCAGGCGATGTTTACCAAGTGCATCGTCGTGGTGGACGAAGACTGCGACGTGCAGGACGTCGCGGAAGTCGTACTCCGCGTGGCGAACAACATCGACCCCGAGCGCGACATTCAGTTCACGCTCGGCCCGGTCGACACACTCGACCATGCCTCACGCCTGCCGAACTTCGGCAGCAAAATGGGCATTGACGCCACGCGCAAGTGGCCCGCCGAAGGCTTCACCCGCCGCTGGCCCCAGATGGTCGCGATGCCCGAAGCCGTCAAGCAGCGCGTCGCGAAGATCTGCAACGATCTCGGACTCTAAACGTATACTTACAGAGGCGCATCAGCGCAGGAGATTTGCAGTTGGCACAGGCAGAAATCGGCATCATTGGCGGCAGCGGCCTCTACGGCATGGCAGGACTCACCGACGTTCACGAAGAGAAGATCAGCACCCCCTTCGGCGACCCTAGCGACCCGCTCGTCTTCGGCACGCTCGAAGGCCGCAAGGTTGTCTTCCTCGCGCGTCACGGCAAGGGCCATCGCATCCTGCCCAGCGAACTCAACTTCCGCGCCAACATCTACGCGATGAAGGCCGCAGGCGTGAAGTCGATCCTCTCGATCTCCGCCGTTGGCTCGCTCAAGGAAGAGCACAAGCCCACCGACTTCGTCGTTCCCGACCAGTTCATCGACCGCACCTTCGCGCGCAATGCTACCTTCTTCGGCGAAGGCGTCGTGGGCCACGTCGCGTTTGGCGACCCGGTCTGCCACATCGTCGTGGACACCTTCGTGAAGGCTTGCGAAGAAGTTGGCCTCGTTGTGAAGCGCGGCGGCACCTACGTTTGCATGGAAGGCCCGCAGTTCTCCACGCGCGCCGAGTCGAACCTCTATCGCTCGTGGGGCGCGGACATTATCGGCATGACCAACCTGCAGGAAGCCAAGCTCGCCCGCGAAGCTGAGATCAGCTACGCCACGCTCGCGATGGTTACCGACTATGACTGCTGGTACGAAGGTCACGATGACGTGACGGTCGAGCAGGTGATCGCTGTAGCTCATCAGAACGCCGCGAACGCGCAGAACGTCGTGAAGGCCGCAGTTCGCCTGATGCCGACCGACCTCAGCGCATCGCCCGCACAAAGCGCCGCGAAGTTCGCCATCATGACCGACAAGAGCACTATCCCCGCCGAGACGAAGAAGAAGCTCGACGTGCTGTTCGGAAAGTACTTCTAAGCAGCTCACGCTCCTTACCTCGCTGTGAACCGCGCACGAGGTAAGGAGCGAAAGGGCACGATTTCAGTCGTGCCGTAATGCATCGGCGACGCCTGGGCTTTCGCTCCTGAGGTACGTCTGGTCAATCTCATCTAAGGATTCGCATGTCCATTCTCGTTGTAGGTTCAGTCGCGTTCGACTCGCTCGAAACGCCCAGCGGCAAGCGCGAGCGCGTACTCGGCGGCGCCGCCACTCACTTCTCGCTCGCTGCCAGCTTCTTCACTGACGTCCGCGTCGTCGGCGTCGTCGGCGAAGACTTCTCCGAAGCCAACGAAAAGGTGATGCTCGACAAGGGCATCGACACGCGTGGCATCGAGCGCGCCGAAGGCAAGAGCTTCCATTGGACCGGCTCCTACCTGAAGGACCTCAACGCCGCCGACACCCTCGCGACCGATCTCAACGTCTTCGCCGAGTTCGCGCCGAAGATCCCCACGGAGTACAACGACTCCGAGTTCCTCTTCCTCGCCAACATTGACCCTGTTCTTCAACTCGACGTTCGCAAGAAGATGGCGGGTGTGAAGATGGTCGCCGGCGACACGATGAACTACTGGATCGGCGCGCATCGCGAGAAGCTGCTCCCCGTCCTCAAGGAACTCGACGTACTGCTCATCAACGACGGGGAAGCCCGCCTGCTCACGGGTGAGTCGAACACGCTCCGCGCTGCCGAGAAGGTGCTCGAGCTTGGCCCCAAGACGGTCATCATCAAGTTCGGCGAGTACGGCTCGGCCGCGTTCTTCTCTGAGCGCAGCTTCGGCGACGGCATCAAGCGTGCGCCCTTCCGCGTACACACGCTGCTGCTCGACGAAGTCGTCGACCCGACGGGCGCAGGCGATTCCTTCGCCGGAGGCTTCTACGGCTACATCGCGTCGCAGGGCAAGCTCACGCCGGAGGTCTTCAAGACCGCCATGTTCTACGGCTCAGTCATGGGTTCGTTCGCCGTCGAGAAGTTCGGCACCGAGCGCCTCGAGAACACCACGAAGGCCGACATCGAAGCCCGCTTCCAGCAGCTCCGCGACCTCTCACATCTCTCGTAATTCAGCCAGAAATCGGGTGCCCCATGTCTCGATTCTGAGGCATGGGGTTGCAGGATCATTAGGACGCCGAAACCGCTGCGCCGGTCACTTTGTTCGTCATCCCCGCAAGGGGATATGCGTTTGAGCCACCAGTAATCTCTCAGGAACGGACGACTCTCACCATGCCGAAACGCCAGCGCAGACTTCGCCCCGGACGTCCGCTCCCCACGACGATGGAGGAACGCTTCACCTGGGACCCCGAGGCCGTTACCCCCGCTGACAAGCGCGAGATCTATCCGTTCTTCGCGCTCGGCGTCATCCTTGCCTTCGTTGCGCTCATCGTCTGCTACCGCAAGCAGTACATGCTGCTCTATGGCGATGCCGTCGCTCACCTCGGCATTGCGCGCCGCATCGTGGACGCGCATTACCCTGGCCTCGCGCAGCTCGGCGGAGTGTGGCTCCCGCTGCCTCATCTGTTGATGTTGCCGTTCATCAAAAGCATGGCGATGTGGCAGACCGGCTTCGCAGCGCTGCCAATGTCCATCGCGTCCTACGCTCTGTCAGTCACGGGCGTGTGGCGGCTCGCTCGCAGCCTAGTGCGTCCGCGCTGGGCGTTCGTGGCCACGGCGTTCTATGCGCTCAATCCGAACCTCCTCTATCTCTCCACCACTGCGATGACCGAGACGCTCTTCCTCGCGCTCTTCATCTGGACCGTCGTGGTGACGATGGAAGCCATCGCCGCCATGCGCGCAGGGAAGCCCTCCACCGCAAACGCGCGCATGATCGTCGCAGGCCTGCTCATCGTTGGTCAGGTCTTCACGCGTTACGACGGCTGGATTATCGGTGCAGTCGTCTGGCTTGTGCTCGCCATCGCATGGTGGCGCTCACCGCAACGCGCGAAGATGCAGACGAGCTTCATCGTCTTCACGCTACTCTGCGTCGCGGGCCCGCTCGTGTGGTTCTGGTACAACGCGCACTTCGAGCATGATTGGCTCGACTTCATGCGTGGCCCGTACTCGGCCAAGGCGATCGAGCGCAAGACTGCGCCTCCGGGCCAACACTATCGCGGATGGCACAACCCCGCCTGGGCGCTCCTCTTCTACCTCCGCACCGCGCAGGTGGACGCCGCCGCCTGGGAGACCGGCTTCGGCCTGCTGATCGCCTCGCTCTACGGCCTGTATGTTTCTGCCAGGCGCCGCGCAGTGCAAGCCGTCAGCCTTCGCGGTGAAACCGCAGCCGCGCTGCTGTGGGTTCCGCTGCCGTTCTACATCTACTCGATAGCCTACGGCTCGGTGCCGATCTTCATCCCGCAGCTCTGGCCGCACTCGTACTACAACGCACGTTACGGCATGGAACTCCTTCCCGCGCTCGCGATCTACGCCGCACTCGCCGGGGAAAGCTTCGAGCTGTGGTTCCGTGCTCCCGGCACTACGGTGCGCATACTGGCGGCGCGCTTCATTCAGCCCATCGCGCTGGTGCTCTGCGCGGGCAACTGCCTCTGGATGATGTACAAGATCCCCTCCGTACTGAAGGAAGGCATCGTCAACGCCAGCACTCGCGTGCCCTTCGAGCGTTCGTTGGCATCCGTTCTTATCGGCTTCGGCCCGGACGTGCCGGTGATGATGTCCACCTCGGCACACATCGGCGCTGTGCAGACCGCAGGTCGCAACCTCACCTCGATGGTGAGCGAAAACGACGAAGTGAGCTGGGAGAAGGGCCTCGCGGACCCCGCACACAACGCACAGTTTGTGATCGCGATGAAGGGGGACCCGGTCGAAGCTGCAGTGAAGGCGCACCCTGAAGGCTTGAAGGAACTCGAGGTGATCTGCACCTCGGGCCAGCCCTGCGCCACGGTCTATCAGAGCGAGCTCTACGCCGCGCCCACGCGGTAGAAGACGCGCGCACATCCGCACCCGCCGGTAGTATCCTCAACCTTGATGCAAACCGGCGTCCATCTCACGCTCACGCAACACCTTGTCCTCTCGGAAGAGTCGATCAAGCGGCTGTTGCTCGCCTGCCTTCTCGGCGGAGCGGTAGGCGTGGAGCGCGAACTCCGCCACAAGATGAGCGGCCTCCGTACGAACCTGCTCGTTTGCATGGCGGCTGCGCTCTTCACGGTCCTCAGCCCCATCATCGCGGGTGACGGCTCTACGAATAAAGGCCAGATCGCCTCGAACATCGTGCAGGGTGTCGGCTTCCTCGGCGCAGGGTTGATCCTGCATTATCGTTCGCGCATCCACGGCCTCACCAGTGCCGCCACGGTCTTTGTCGTCGCGGCGATAGGCATGGCCTGCGGCGGCGGCATGTACATGGAAGCTTGCATTGCGACCGTCCTTGTACTCTGCGCGCTGCAACTGGTTGGCGCGTTTGAAGGCAAGCTCGGCTGGCAGCGATATTCGATGATCTACGAGGTCCGCGCGGACGTTGCAGGCGCGCTTGCGGCTAATACGAGCGAGCATCGCGAAGATGAGCTTACCGCCGCCAGCGAAGCCGCGCGTCGCCGCATGATCGCAGCGGTCATGCATGTGCTCGACAGCGAAGGTATCCACCTCATCATCGACCAGCACGAGAATATTCCCGGTCTGCCGCGCATCTCGTTTCCGGTCATCGCGACGCGCAGCGTCCACCAGCGCTTGATCAACGATCTTCGCGCCAGCAATGCCACAGACACGGTCGTGACCTTCCGCGACCTGGAGGATGAATAAGTTTTGCGTACCATTCCGTTTGTAAAAGCCCACGCTCGCGGCAACGATTTTCTCGTCATCGACGAGGTGCATGCGAAAGGTCAACACGTCGCACTCGCGCAGAAGCTCTGCTCGCGCAACACCGGTATTGGTGCCGACGGCATTGAGTTCTTCGAGCGCCGCGACGACGGCACCATCTTCCTGCGTCTCATCAACGCCGACGGTAGCGAAGCCGAACTCAGCGGCAATGGAACGCGCTGCGTCGCCGCGTGGCTTGCGCAAAGCGAAGGCCTCGGCCACATCACTTTCGGCACGCATGGCGGCGATCGCGTCTGCAAACTCATCGAGCGCAAGGGCGATGAGTGGTGGATCGAGTCCGCGATGGGCGTGCCGCGCGTGATGCCGCGCACCATCGAGATCGAAGGCGTCGATGGCCCGATCGAAGGCGCGATGATCAACGTCGGCAACCCGCACTTCGTGCTCTTTCCACAGAACGAAGACTTCAGCTCGCATGGCATGACGTGGCAGCAACTCGGCTCGAAAATTGCGGTCGATCCGCTCTTCCGCTTCGGCACGAACGTGGAGTTCGTGCGCGTTCTCGGTCCGGACACCATCGAGTTCCGCATCTTCGAGCGCGGCTGCGGCCCCACGACGAGCAGCGGCACCGGCACCTGCGCTTCCTCCACTGCAGCGATTTCGCTGAAGGGCGTCGAGCGTTCGCTAACGGCTATCGCGCAAGGCGGCCCACAAACCGTCGTCTGGCCCGACAACGCCGCGCAGATGATGCTCACCGGCCCCGCCGAAATCATCTGCCAGGGCACGGTGGAGTTCTAGCCGCGATTGTGTGCCGCGTATCTCGATTTTTGAGATGCGAGTTTGCAGGATCTATCAGGAAGCCAACACTACTCAGGACGCAAATCATGTCACTTCGACAAGGAAGCCGCATCGCCATCATCTCGCCTGCATCTGCGGCGAATGAAGAGCGCATCGATGCAGGCATCGCCGCGCTTGCTGCGTGGGGCTACGAGCCGGTGCTGATGCCTGCAGCGAAGGCTCGCGGGCCGCTGTATTACGCTGGCCCACTGCGCGCCCGCCTAGACGATCTGCACGCCGCCTTCGCCGACCCAAGCATCGACGCCATCCTCTGCACACGCGGCGGATGGGGTTCCGCAGAGCTGCTCGAGCATCTCGACCTCGCGCTCATCGCGGCCAATCGCAAACCCTTCATCGGCTACAGCGACCAGACCTCGCTGCAGGCGTACCTCTGGAGTGCGTTGAAGCTGCCCACCGTCTACGGCCCCATGTGCGCCGCAGACTGGTCGCTCAGCCGAGGCGCGGACGAGACCACGTGGCGCGCTGTGCTCGAACGCACATGCCCGTGGCAGGTCAACAAGCATGACGGCATTCGTATGTTGCGCAGCGGTAGCGCACAAGGTCGCTTGCTCGGCGGCTGCCTCAGCATCCTCGAAGCAGGGCTTGGCACGCGCTATGCGCTCAAGCTCGACGAGCCGACCATCCTCTTCCTCGAAGACATCGGCACCAAGCCCTATCAGTGGGACCGTATGCTCCTCCACCTGCGCTACGCAGGCATGTTCGAGCGCGTCACCGGCATCGTCTTTGGCGACATGAGCGCCAACGTCGAGCCGAACGAAATGCCGCTGCTCGAAAACGCTCTGCTGCATGCGCTCTCGTGGTTCGACGGCCCTATCACCATCGGCCTTCGCTGCGGCCACGTAACCGGCGGCAACCGCAGCCTGCTACTTGGCGACTACGTCGCACTCGAAAACGACACCCTCAGGAGCGTCCTGTAAATGCAATCGAAGCACGTTCATCTCATCGGCATCTGCGGTACGGCCATGGCCTCACTCGCCGGCATGTTGCGCGAGCAGGGCCACAAGGTCACCGGCTCGGACACCGCCGCGTATCCACCCATGAGCGACCAGCTCCGCGCGATGGGCATTCCCATCATGGAGCCGTACGCCGCCGCGAACCTTGAGCCGCGCCCGGACCTCGTCGTCGTCGGCAACGCCATCTCCCGCGGCAACGCCGAGCTCGAAGTCGTCCTCGACCAGCGCATCCCGATGACCTCGATGGCGCAGCTCATCCACGATGAGTTCCTCGTCAACCGCGATCGCTTCGTCGTGTGCGGCACGCACGGTAAGACCACGACAACCTCGATGCTCTCGTGGATCTTCGAGGTGGCCGCGCGCAAGGACGCGAACTTCGCGCCGTCGTTCCTCATCGGCGGCGTCGCTGAAAACTTCGGCACCAGCTTTCGTGTGCGTCAGGAGACCAAACCCTTCATCCTCGAGGGCGACGAATACGACACCGCCTTCTTCGACAAGGGGCCGAAGTTCCTGCACTACTTTCCGGATGCTGCGATTCTCACCCACGTCGAGTTCGATCACGCCGATATCTACGCCGACCTCAACGCTGTGAAGACCGCGTTCAAGCGCATGGTGAACCTTATCCCCAAGCGTGGTCGCCTTATCGCGTACGACGCCAGCGAGAATGTCACCGAGTGCGCCGCCAAGGCCTTTTGCAAGGTCGAGCGCTATGGCTTCGCTGCCGAATCCAAGTGGCGCCTCAAGGAACTCCGCCACATCAACGGTGGCAGCGAGTGGGCACTCCACTGCGACGGTGAACTCTTCGCGAACCTCACGCTGCCGATGGCCGGTGAACATAACGCGCTGAACGCTACGGCCGCCGCCGCGCTTGCCGCAGGGCAGGGCATCGCGGTGGAGAGCATCATCGAAGCGCTTGCCACCTTCAAGAGCGTCAAGCGTCGGCTTGAAGTGCGCGCCGAGATCGACGGCATCACCATCATCGACGACTTCGCGCACCACCCCACGGCGATCCGCGAAACGCTGCGAGCTCTGCGTGCAAGCTACGCTGGGCGTCGCCTCGTTGCCGTGCTCGAGCCGCGCTCGAACACGCTTCGCCGCAACGTCTTCGAGAAGGAACTCATCGAAAGCCTCGCTGCTGCCGACGAAGTCGTTGTCGCCGGAGTCTTCAATATCGGCGCGATCCCCGAGCACGAACGCCTCGAGCCCGGCCACGTCGTCGAAGCGCTGAACAAGCGCGGCACGAACGCTTCACTCCACGCGGACGCCGATGAAATCGTTGCGTCCATCACTCCCACGCTGCGCTCCGGTGATGTCGTCGCCATCCTCTCCAACGGTGGCTTCGGCGGCATCTACGAGAAGCTTCCCGCAGCCCTTCGCGCCCGGACGTCGGCGGTATCCTAATTCGGTCATGTTTCGTACGTTGCTCATGGTCTCTGTCTTCATCGTTCTCGGCGTTCCCGCCGCGATCGTTGGCATCCCTTATTCGCTGATTGTCGGCAACACCCACCGGATGTACATCTGGGGCACCGCGATTGTGCGCCTTGGCCTGCGCGCTGCGGGCGTTCGTGTGCGCATCGTCGGCCTCGAGCATGTACCGCAAGGCCGCGGTGTCATCTATCTCTCGAACCACGTCTCGAACCTCGATCCGCCGATCAACATCGCGAACGTTCCCGGCGAGACTTCGTTCTTCCTGAAGAAGTCGCTGATGAACATCCCGTTGCTCGGCACCGCGATGAAGATGGGCAAGTTCATTCCCGTCGCGCGCGCGAGATCCATCGAGGACGCGAAACGAGCCACCGAGCTTGCAGGGGAGGCGCTGCGCAGCGGACACCACATCAGCATCTATCCCGAAGGCACACGCTCGCGCGACGGCAAGTTGCTGCCCTTCAAGAAGGGCGCGTTTTATCTGTCGGAAGCCACCGGCGCGCCGCTCGTGCCGATCATCATGCGTGGCACGCAGGAGCTGTGGCCGAAGGGCCAAACGTGGCTGAAGCCCGGTAACGTCACGATGGAATTCCTGCCCGCGATCTACCCCGAGCAGTTCGCCACGCGTGATGAACTGATGTCCGCCGCGCGCAGCATCATGGAAGCCGCCCTCTAGCTTCAGCCGCTAACACGAGGATCACCAGGCAAAGCAAAAGGCACGGCCGAAGCCGCGCCTTTTGCTTTGGACCAAATTCTCTACTTCACAATCGCGTTATATCCATCGGCCAGCAGGCGCTGCCGCATCGCATCCGCATCGTGCTTGCTGCCGAAGGGCCCCACCTGCACGCGCGTCAGGTTGTCGGTCGGCTCCGTGCGAGCGTAGACAGAGTACCCACGGCCGCGCAGCGCATTGACGAGCATGTCCGCGTCACCGCGATGCGACACCGCTGCGACCTGCACGATAAAGCTTCCACCAGGCGTTGCTGCAGGCATCGCCGCAGCGGGAGCAGGGCGTGCCGGAGCATTCGCTGTTCCCAGGTGCACAGGCGTCGGCTTCGGCTCTGCCGGAGCAGCCTCGGCCACACGCGGCGTCTCCGCCACAGGAGCATCATTCTGCGCGACGGGCGCGGGCTTGGGTGCGGCTACAGGAGCAGGCGTGCTCGTGGCCAGCGGCGTGCTGTTCTTCGCGGCCACTGCCGAGGAGCCGGAAGGCGATCCCGCCGAGGGCTTGAAGTTGTTGAACTGCGCGCCCGATCCGCTGTTGTCATCCCCGCTCGCCGTAAACTGCGGAACGGTCGCCTTCTTGCCGAGGTTGTAGCCAAAAGCGAAGAAGAGGCCACACACCAGCACGAGGCCAAAGAAGATCGCAAGGATCGTGCCGGTCGAGAGCGTGAGTTCGCGCTCGCGACCGGGCATCAGGTCGTCATCGTCATCCAGCAGATGGTGATGGCTGTTCATGGTTAGAAGCGGACGTAGATGTTGAAGTTCGGCTCGATCGACGACGTGCGCTTGTTGATCGTCAGGTAGTTCAGCAGGAAGTCGGGGGCCTTGTAGAACGCCTGGCGGAAGGCCACACGCGCGCCAAAGTGGCTATCGCCGAACTCCTTCTGCACGCCGATGTTGTAGTAGTACGTCGCGCGCCACTGCGTCGGCGAACTGTTACCGCCGCCCTTGGTGGGCTTGAAGCGCGTCGAACCCGCACCGACGCTGATCACCGGCTGCAGGCCGTAGATCTGCTGGCGCGGCGTCACGACATAGCCGAAGGTCTGCTCTGTGACGCCCGTCTGAATCTGCAGCGGATTCACGTTGAAGGTCTCGGTGTAACGCGCGTACGTTGCGTTGTACTCGATGCCGAAGTACGGCTTCGCGGTATAGCGCAACGTTGCGAGCAGGCCGGCAGTGTTACCGGCGGACTCGCTCACGGTCGCAGCCGGAAGCTCCGGCGCCTGGCGTGGACCAGAGACTGTGCTGTTGAACAGCGCCATACCGCCCAAGCTGAAGTCCATGCGCTCAAGGTACTTGGAGTACTTCGACGGCTGGGTATTGTCCTGCGCAAAGGCAGCGGGGGCAAACGATCCGGCGAGTACACCGGCAGCGAGCATGATACGGGCAAGGCGGTTCAACGTAGTGTGGCTCCAGCGCCAAATGTGCGCTCGTTTCAGTCTATCGCGTCCGAGGCCGCTGCTCTAGCGCAAAGCTTTGTTTCGTCGCGCCCGGGCGGTGATCTCGGCCAGCAGGGACGTCGCCACGGCAAGCACCGCCGCGCACAGAATCGCTACCCAGCGTGGCCCGATGGCGAGGAAAGCCCCGACCCAGAGCGCCGCCGCTATGCCGAAGAGCCAGCGCTTTGGCCAGCGAAAGCTCGCCAGCATCGCCGCAAACGCGGCTATCAGGCCGCTTACGTGCTCGGCGGCATCCTGCGACCGCATCACCGACGCCAGCGCGATCAGCACCGCGATCAGGCCGATCCCGCCCGGCAGCATCGATCCGGGATGGTTCGCTTCCCACGCGAGCAGAAGTCCGCCCACGGTGATCAGCAGCAGCGTCAACGCAGGAGCGAAGGGGAGGGGCAGCATCGGTTTATTGTGCGGGCTTCTGCAGGCTCATGCGCAATGCAATCGCCTGGGGGTTGTGCGGCTCGAGAGCGGTGGCATGGTTCACTGCCTCCACGGCCGCGGGCACGTTCTTCGCGGCGATCTCCAGGCGGGCGAGCACGAGATACGCCGGCACGTTCGGCTTCAGGCGAATCGAAGCCTGCGCTTCGTTGCGCGCCTCATCCTTCTGTCCGCTACGTTCGCGAATCTCGGCCAAACCCGCATGGGCTGCCGCGTTGGAGCCATCCGCCTCAAGCGCAGCGTTGTACTGCTGTTCCGCCTGCGGCAGCAGTCCCTGCTGCATGTAGCCTTGCGCGATCGAGTTGTGTTCGTTCGCTCGCTGCGCAGGCGGCAGCATCGCGAGACGCATGTCCTGCAGCTGGCTCAACTGGAACGCCGCCTGGCGGAAGCTTGCTTCCGAGTACGAGCGACGTACGCGCTCCGCCGGAGCGAAGGTCGGATCATTCGCGGGCAGCTTTGTGCCAGCGGGCACTGCAGCGATGCGCGAGCGCAGCGTGACGATGTCGCCGTCGGTGTTCTTCAGTTTCAGCGCGGCGTCGGCTTCGCGCAGCGCATCGGCCGTATCGCCGCGGCGGAAGAGTGAAACCGCGAGGTTGTAGCGGAAGTCCACGTCATTCGGATCGGCCTTCACCGCGCGGTCGAAGTACGCAGAGCCATCCTTGCCCTGGCGGGCCAGCGCCACACCGTGGTTGTTGAGCACCTCCGGCAGCGGCAGGCGGCTCTCGACGAAATCAAACGCCGTCGCAGCGCCGGTGTAATTGTTGTTGTTGATGCGCGCAAGGCCGAGGTAGAAGCCAGCCTCCAGCGACAGCGGATCGTCCTGCGGAACCTTCGCGAGCGTCGTCGCGGCTGCGGCGAAATCCTTGGCCGCATACTGCTCCTTACCCAGAGCCAGCAGGGCTGCCGCATAGTTCGGGCTGATGCTGACGGCTTCCTTCAGGCGCGCCAGACGATCATTCGGCGTCGGCGCGTTCGTGCCGCGGATGTAGTTTTCAAAAGCGGGCAAGGGAACTGCGCCCGGAGCGGCGAGAAAGGTCTGCTCGGCCACGTTCATCTTCGGGTCCATCGCGCGCGCGATCTTCCAGGCCACCGCGTTTTCCGCGTCGAAAAGCCGGTTCAGCTCAGCGGAGTCTTCTACCGCGGCTGAAAGCTTCAACGCGTTCACGGTGAGCACCTGCGACTGAATGCGGATCTGCTGGCCGACGACGTTGAAGCTGCCGATCACCACGTAGTTTGCGTCGAGCTGCTGCGCGATCTTGATCGTCGTCGCGCGCGAAGGACGGAAGTCCTTGGGCAGGCCAAGGTGATCGAGCGCGTAGCGGCGATCATCCTGCGAAATCGTAAGGAAACCCGAGGAGTTGAGGCGCTTGTCCAGCGTGTCCGGGAAGCTGTCGCCTACCCAGTTCAGCGAAGCGTTGCCGGAGCGGTTCTCAAACGGCAGCACCAGCACCACACGGCCTTCGGGCGCAGCCTGCGCGTACGCAGCCATGCCTGAGGCTATCCCCACAGAAACCAAAACTACCGATGCAAGTCGACGAACCATCCCGGCTAGTGTAGCTCTTTGCGGCGAGGGTTTAGGGGGAGCGAATAGGGTTTCGCAAGACTGCACCCTCGAGGGGCATCGATGCTACCCCGTGACGTTGTACCTAAGGCTCCATCTTGACCTTGAAGCTCGTGGAAGCCTACACGCTATCTCTGAAACGTCAGCCCGTTTTATCCGCGCTGGCCGCGAGCAATCGCAGAGCGCGCTTCCTTGTCGGCCTCGCGCTTGCGCTCGGTTTCCCGCTTGTCCCAGTCCTGCTTGCCCTTGGCGAGTGCCATTTCGCACTTCACGCGGCCGTTCTTGAAGTAGAAACGCACCGGCACCAGCGTGTAGCCCTTGCCCTGCAGCGCCGCCTTCAGCTTTTCGATCTCTTTCTTATGCAGCAGCAGCTTACGGGTGCGGGTCTCTTCGTGGTTGTAGATATTGCCGTGCGAAAAGTGGCCGATATGCGCGTTCAGCAGGAAAGCTTCGCCATCCTTCACGAGGCCGTAGGCGTCCTTCAGGTTGGCCTTGCCCTCGCGGATGCTCTTTACCTCGGTGCCGCGCAGGGCAACGCCCGCCTCGAAACGGTCTTCGAGGAAGTAATTGAAGCTGGCCGAGCGGTTGAACGCGGCATCGCGCTTGCCCGCAGCAACGGGGTCGCGGTCCTTTTCCTTCACGGCAGGCTTGGCGTTCGACGACGGCTGAATCTGTACTGTGTTCTGGCGAGGCATAAGGGGTCCGAAAGCTGCCACTCTTTCAGGCGGCAGAAGCTTTTTGATGCTAGCACCTTCGCTTTGGCTTCACCTGCGGCAGGCGCCCGGGGCGGGTTGCAGAATTTCTCCCACGCTCCGCAAACCTCTTCCGTTTCCGTGCGTCCAACCGACACTAACCCCGATCGTGAACCTCGTGAAAATACGCGGGGAATCGTTAGGCAAATCAACCTTCGGAAGGCTTCGTACGTGCATCGGATGGTACTATCGACACAGCCCGGCACCCCGTCAGGAACTCAGCGGCAACCCGTTCGTCAGCGCGTTTTTCGAGCTGCCAGCCGGTGCCTCCACGTCCTTGGCGGCCCCAGTATCCAGGGCCATCTTGAGCGGACGGAACGCATGCAGCCTCTGCAGCAACCGGGTAACGGTCGTCAATACATGAATTTGTTCTCTACGCGCAGCGCCAGTGCCTTTGCGCTTGGTATCGCACTCCTCGCAGCCGTTCACCCGGCGCACGCTCAGTCCGCCCACACCTGGGACAAGCGCGGTCAGGCCGCAGAAGCCAAGGAAAATTATGACGAGGCTTACGAAGACTTTCGCCAGGCCTGGCTGAAGAAGCCCTCGGACCTCGCCTACAAGACTCGCTACGAGCGCCTGAAGTTCCAGGCCGCCAACCAGCATCTTGACCGTGGCCGCGTGCTTCGCCAGTCCGGCGATCTCGCCGCGGCGCTGCTGGAGTATCAGCGCGCCATCCAGATCGACCCCAGCAACGAAGCGGCCGCGCAGGAAATTCAGATCATCGCACGCCCCACGATGGGTCCGATCGGCGGCACGATGGCTGTACCCGCCGGCGGCCCCGGAGCCACGAACAATGGCGGCCCGCTCGGTACGCCCGGCACTCCCCTGCTGCCTGGCATGGCCGAGCAGACACCGCACCAACTTCAGGTGCAGCGCGACATCGCCTCCATGGCCGCGCCGATCGCGCTCCGGACCGTTTCCGATGATCCGATCACGCTGCACATGGTCGAGGACACCAAGATCATCTATCAGGCCATCGGCAAAGCCGCTGGCCTGAACGTTATCTTTGACCCCGAATACACCTCGAAGCGCATTCCCGTGGACCTGACCGGCGTCTCGCTCTTCGACGCGCTCCGCATCGTCGGCACGCTCGGCGGCACCTTCTGGAAGCCCGTCACATCGAACACGATCTTCGTGGCGCAGAACAACCGCGCCAAGCGCACGGATCTGGACGATATGGCCGTCCAGACCTTCTACCTCACCAACGTTTCGCAGCAGAACGACGCCAACGAAGTCCTCGTCGCCCTGCGTAACGTGCTTGACCCGAGCATCAAGATCTACCTCGTCGCCAGCCAGAACGCGATCGTCATGCGCGCGACGCCGGACCAACTCGTGCTGGCCGAAAAGCTCATCAACGATCTCGACCGCACCCGCGCAGAAGTCATTATCGACGTCGCCGTGCTGGAAGTGAATCGTTCGAAGGAACGCGATCTCGGCATCACGCTGCCGCAGAGCCTGACGATGACGCCGCAGTACTCCAACGCGAATACCAGCAGCTCCTCCTCGTCCAGCAGTTCGTCGTCGTCGACCACCACCTCGACCTCAGGCATTACGCTGAACACGCTGGGCAACCTGAACGCGACGAACTTCGCGGTCACGCTCGGCGGCGGCACGGTGAACGCACTGCTCACGGACTCCGACACGCGCATTCTGCAGAATCCGCGCATCCGCGCTACGGACGGTCAGCGTTCGACCATCAAGATCGGTTCCAAGATCCCCGTGGCGACCGGCAGCTACAGCTCGACGCTTTCCACCTCGAGCGCCTACGGTGTGCAGACGCAGTTCACTTACCTCGACGTCGGTGTCAACCTCGACATCACGCCGACCGTGCACTACGACCGCGAAATCTCGCTCAAGCTGAAGGTGGAAATCTCCTCGCAGAGCGGCTCGGTCACGATCTCGGACGTCACCGAACCGATCATCTCGCAGCGCGTCGCAGAGCAGGTGATTCAGCTCAAGGATGGCGAGCCCTCGCTGCTCGCTGGCCTCTTCGAACAGGAAGACCAGAAGGCTGTAAGCGGTACGCCGGGTCTCGGCGAAATCCCGCTGCTCAAGTACTTCTTCTCCTCTACGGATCGCACTCGTTCGTCTGACGAAATCGTCTTCCTGCTCATCCCGCACATTGTGCGTGAGAGCGTGCTGACGGAAGAGAACACCCGCGCGATCTACAGCGGCACCGGCCAGTCGGTCGAACTCATTCGCCGCGACCCGTCCGAAGTGCTCGCCGCGATGTCGGCCGCACAGGCTGCGCGTATCGCTGCTCTCACGCAGACCACGCCGCCGCCGACCAGCACGACCACCGCGCGTGCAGCTTCGGCCATGCTGGATCAGATCGCGCAGCAGGCGCAGCCGATGAAGCCGGGAACGATCGTTCCTTCGGCAGCAGCGAACGCTGCTGCGGCCACCGTGCAATCCGCGCCCGGTGCGGTCGGTGTACCGGTAACGGTCAGCGTCGTACCGCCGGTGGCGAACCAGGCTGTCGGCGCCACCTTCCAGGTAGCGCTGCTCGCAGCCAACGCCAACGATCTCTACAGCATGCCGCTGCAGGTGCAGTTTGATGCGAAGGTGCTGCAGCTGGTGAATGTCGATGCAGGCGATCTGCTCGGTCGTGACGGTCAGGCTGTCGCGATGGTGCATCGTGACGAAGGCAACGGCGCTGTCACCGTGACGGCCTCGCGTCCCCCGGGAACGCTCGGCATCAGCGGGCAGGGAACGCTGGCTACGTTGACCTTCCGCGCTATCGGCAAGGGCAACTCCAACGTCAGCCTCGTGCGACTCGCCGCGAAGAACTCGCAGGGTAAGGATGTCCCGGCAGTCAGCTCGCAGGGCGTGGTCCACGTCCAGTAAACAGGGAAGAGCCCGTAGGCAGGTAAGAGGTAGATGAGCGTAACCGCCCTCAATGCGATCGCACCCGCCCGGAAGCCGCAACTGCGGTCTTCCGAGGCGGGCGTCACACTCATCGAACTCATCATCGTTGTGGCGATGATCTCGATCCTTGCGTCAGCAGCCATCCCGCTGGTGCGCCTGCAGATCAAGCGCTCGAAGGAGCGCGAACTACGCCACGATCTGTGGGAGATGCGCGCTGCGATCGACGCCTACAAGGACGCCGCAGATAAAGGCGGCATCCAAACCAAAGCGGACAGCAATAACTATCCGCCCGATCTGCAGACGCTGGTGGATGGTGTGGACATCCAGGACCACAAGGTGCGCTTTCTGCGCCGCATCCCTGTCGATCCCATGACGAAATCGACCGACTGGGGCGAGCGCTCCAACCAGGACGACACGGACTCCTCCAGTTGGGGCGGCCAGAACGTTTTTGACGTCTACACCAAGAGCGACGGCACCGGCCTCGACGGAACGAAGTACAGCACATGGTAAGCAGCCTCCCAATTCGCTCTCTCCGCACGCGCCGTCGGCGCGAAGAAGGCTTCACGCTGGTGGAGTTGATGATCGTTATGGCGATCATCAGTCTGCTGGCGGCCATCGCCGTGCCTGCGTACCTGAACAACGTGCGTCGCGCCAAGGAAGCTGTGCTCCGCGAAGACCTGCACACCATGCGCCAGGCCATCGACAGCTACACCGTGGACAAGGAAAAGGCCCCGCAGTCGCTCGACGATCTGGTGCAGGGAGGCTACCTGAAGTCGATTCCCATCGACCCGATCACGAACCGCACCGATACCTGGATCACCTCGCAGTCGGACACGCTGATGAGCATCACCGAGACTCAGGGCGGCATCGACGACGTGAAATCCGGCGCGCAGTCCCTTGCCTCCGACGGCACCAGTTACAACACCTGGTAGCCGCATCCTGCAAGAACTTCCCGCAGTTTCTGCCATCCAGCATTTACAATGGAAACGATCGACGGCTTAGCTTGGGCTGATTTCTCCCCGACGAATTTTCGCCGTCTATTTGGAGCTCGTTTGTCTCAGATGTTTGTAGCCTCCGACCGCCGCGCCAGCTTCTCGAGCGCCAAGGCCTCTGCGTACGCCGCTGCGAGTTTCGCAGCCATCCTGCTTGCAGGTTGCGGTAACACCTATCGCCCCGTCGTTGCGGGTAGCGGCCCTACGGGCCCTGCAGGTCAGCCCACCAAGTATGCGGTCGTGCTCAGCAATACGGGCGCTTCTGCCAGCGGTCTGGCTACGTTCGTCGACTTCTCGGGCGACGAAGTGATCACCTCGCCTTCTGTGCAGACGGCGCCGAATTACCTCGCGCTGAACTCGGGTGGCAGCCAGGCGTATGTCATCAATGCCGCGGGCTCGCTGGATACTTTCGCGTCGTCCAGCCCGAATACGCTGCTGACCAGCGACGTGCAGCAGGTGACGCTCCCTTCGACAACGCTGCCGACCAACGTCTCGGTGATGACGATCAAGAACGCCTCGGCTTCGGTCTTCGTGCCAGAGACGGGCGCCAGCAAGGTGGCCGCGCTGAACTCCTCCGGCCAGCTGCTGCAGGAGATCACGACACCTGCCTTGCCGCAATACGTGGTCGGCGTAGACGCTGCTACCCGCCTGTACATTCTGAACGCGAACGGCACGGCTTCAGGTGTTGAAGCTTCGAGCACCGCCGGCCTCACCACGACCGCGACGCTCACGGTGGGCGCGAACCCCGTCTACGGCGTGATGACGAGCGATGGCTATCGCGCTTTCGTCCTGAACAAGGGCTCGCAGAGCATCAGCGTCATCAACGTGACGAACAATGCGCTCGACAGCACGACGCCGACGATCTCGATTCCTACCGTGAACGACTCGAACGGCAATAACATCGCGTCGAATCCGGTGTGGGCCGACATCAACCCGTATACCAATGAACTCGTTGTGCTTTCGCAGGGCGATGGCACGCACGGCGGCATGGTCAGCATCTACAACATTCCGCTCTGCTCGGCTGCTGCGCAGTCCGGCAACAGCACTTGCAACACGTCGAACCCCACCGACGCAGCCAACTTCGGTACGCTCATCGCCACGGTACCCGTGGGCGTGAACCCCACGCAGGTGCAGGTTCTCCGTGACACTCTCTCGCCGCGCGCGTATGTGACGAACTCGGGCAACAGCAGCACCAACGGTTCGGTGAGCGTGGTCAACCTGACCTCGGGTACGGTCACCGCGACCATTCCGGTCGCGGCAGATCCGACCATCGGTGACACGACGGCGCTCGGTCAGCCGTATATCTACGGTGTGCATCCTTCGACGCTCGCCGTCACCACCGGCACGCCCACGGGCAAGGTCTACATCACCTCCACGGACAGCAAGTACCTGACGATTCTCTACACAGAGACGGACGTCGTTACGTATCACGCTCCGCTCTACGGCACCGGTGTTCGCGTCGTCATCACCTCGCCCTAGTCCCTTGGAGGTTGAGGAATATTCAAAGCCCGGTCGCTCTGACCGGGCCTTGTCTTGCCCGTTACAATCACCTTGATGCTCCTCGATGACGAACTCCTGATGCGCCTCGCAATCGACGAAGCGCTCGCCGCTCAGGCCGAGGGCGAGGTGCCAGTAGGTGCGGTCGTGCTTTCAGCAGAAGGCGAAATCCTCGGTCGCGGCAATAATCAGGTCATCCGGCTCAGTGATCCTACCGCTCATGCGGAAATCGTGGCCATGCGCGCGGCCGCGGCTGCGCTGGGCAACTATCGCCTCACCGGCTGCACGTTGGTCTGCACGCTGGAGCCCTGCGCCATGTGCGCCGGGGCTATGGTGCACGCGCGCGTGGGCCGTCTTCTCTACGCCGCCGCCGACCCCAAGGCGGGCGCAGATGGCTCCGTCATGCAGGTGCTCAACCACGGATCCCTCAATCATCGCGTGGAAGTCACCGCAGGCGTGCTCGCTGAGGAGTGCAGCACTATGCTGACAAGTTTCTTTCGCGCGCGCCGTGCCACCACGAAATCCTCGTAAGCTGCATCTCACTTGCGTGAGGTGCCATGATGGCGACGAAGAAAGCAGCGAAGCGCGCGTCTGGGACGAAGACCACTGCGACGAAGACCACCGCGAAGAAGAGTACTGCGAAGAAGAGCACGACTCCGCCTTCCAAGCGTTGGTCCGCAAAGGTCACGACCGATTCCACCAAGCCCGGCCCCGGCCTCTTCAAGAAATCTGCCAAGGCGATTTCGGAGGGTTTAGCGAAGAAGTCTGTCTCGCCAAAGGGTCCTGGGCAGGCCATGCAGATGCTTTCCTTCTACGAGAACCGTGCAGGCAAGAACCTGCCCGCGGAGCGCAAGCAGACGCTCGAGCGAGCCAAGAAGCTTCTCGCCCGGAAGGAAGACAAGCCAGCTCTCAAGAAGGCTGCCAAGAAGACGGCAAAGAAAGCCGCCCGGAAGAGCGCGAAGAAGGCTGTGAAGCGAACGGCGAAGAAGGCCGCGAAGAAGGGAACTCGTTAGTATGCGTGGACGTCTCGAAGGAAAAGTGGCTATCGTCACAGGTTCAGGTTCTGGCATTGGTAAAGCGATCGCAGTGCGTCTCGCGGCAGAGGGCGCCAAGATCGTCGTGGACTACCGCGGACATAAGGACGAGGCCGAGGATACTGCCCAGCGCATCACAGCTGCGGGCAGCGAGTCGATCCTCGTTGCCGCGGACGTGTCCAAAACCGCAGACACAACGCGCCTCGTTGATGAAGCCTGGCAGCACTTCGGCAACTGCGACGTTCTCGTCAACAACGCGGGCATTGAGATTGGCGCAGACTTCTGGGACGTCACCGAAGAGGACTACGACAAGGTGCTCGACGTGAACCTCAAGGGAGCGTTCTTCCTCGCGCAGGCCTTTGTTCGTAAGCTGCGCACTGCAGGCAAGCCCGGCACGATCATCAATATCTCGTCGGTGCACGAAGACATGGTCTTCCCACATTTCGCCACGTACTGCGCCGCCAAAGGCGGTATGCGCATGCTCATGCGCGACCTCGCTGTGGAGCTCGGTCCACTTGGCATTACGGTGAACAACATCGCTCCCGGCGCTATCTCCACACCGATCAACCAGAAGATGATGAGCGACCCGGCGAAGCTTGATCCGCTTCTTCGCAATATCCCGCTTGGCCGCCTCGGCAAACCTGAGGAGGTTGCAGGCGTCGCGGCCTTCCTCGCCAGCGATGAAGCCGCTTACGTGACGGGCTCTACGTACTTCATCGACGGCGGCCTTATCCGCAACTACCACGAGCAGTGATGCTCTTCACCCCGCAAGCTGAGACAATAGCGCTATGGAACTTCTTGTTTACTCCGCAGACTGGTGCCGCGATTGCCGTGAAGCCAAACGCTTCCTCGCCATCCACGACATTCCGTACAAAGAGATCGACATCGAGCGCACGCCCGGCGCGGCTGACGAGGTCATCGCCGCCACAGGCAAACGCGCCATTCCGCAGTTCGTCATCGACGGCAAGTGGGTGCAACCATATCGCCCAGGGCAGGGCTTCCTGCATGAAGAGATGGCAGAGCTCTTCGGCGTTGCCGAAAAGTAAGCCTCCACAAACGCATCCGCAAGAAAGAACGGCGAGCCTTAGTGGCTCGCCGTTTCGTCTTCGTCCCGCGTGGGAGACATGTTCGGTGGAACCTCGGTGACCGCATCGGCTACCGTCTGTGGCGCGGCGCCGAACGGCCAGCGGAGTCGCAGCACACGCCGGCGCGAGTTTTCGCGCTGGTCCTGTTGAGTGCGGCCCTTCAGTAGGTCTTCGATCGTCAGCACGCCCAGCAGCTTGCCATCGCTCGCCACCACGGGGTAGCTGGTCAACTGATAGGTCGCCATGGACGCTGCCGCAGCCTTGAGAGTGTGGAACGGCGAGATCGTCCGCGCATCGGCCACCGCAAAGTCGGCCAGCGGACTTTCCGAGTCACCGTTCTGCGCGGCGGCCACCATGCGTCCGCGTGTCAGCATCCCGGTCAGCTTGCCCTCGGCATCCACCAGCGGGAAAATCCGCTGCCAGTGCGACCAGGAGATGGCGCCGCGTTCTTCCATCGAGCGCAGCCAGACCTTGGCTTCCTCCACGCGCGCATCGCTGTTCAGTGCGAAGACGCTCGTGTGCATCGCCTGCGAGACCAGCATCGTCTCCAGAGGATCGACGCTGAACTCGCGGCTGAGGTGGAGTCCCTTCGCGCTCAGCGCTTCGGTCAACATCGAGCGCCGCTGCACGAGCACGCTCACGCCGTAAGAGGCCATGCAGGCGAGCAACACGGGCAGCATGATGCCTGCGTTACGAGTCAGTTCCAGGGCCAGCATCGCCGATGTCAGCGGGCAGCCGATGGCACCCGTGAGCGTCGAGGTCATACCCACGACCACCCAGCTACCGGCGGTCATCTGCGGCATGGCGCGACCGAGCATCGCTCCCATCGCTCCGCCTAGCAGGAGCAACGGAGCGAGAATACCGCCCGCCGTCTCCGACCCTAGCGCGAAGACCCAAATCAGCGACTTCACCACCAGGATGCCCACCAGGATTTTCACCTCGGTGTGCCTGCCGTTCAGGATCATCAGCTGCAGCGTGCTGTAGCCCACGCCCAGCGCGCGCGGGAAGAAAAGTCCACCGATGCCGACGCCGAGGCCGCCAATCGCGGGCCACCACATCCAGTGGAAGGGGAGCTTGTGGAACATCTTCTCGCTGAGGCGGATCGCCTTGCTGAGAAGCAGAGAGAAGAACGCTGCCGCGACGCCGATGATCAGCGCGCCGAGCATCTGCTGGTGATAGACCGGCTGCGTCTGCGGCTTCATTACAAACAAGGCCGCCGGCCCCAGCAGCAGGCGGCGCACTGCACCTGCGGTTACGCAAGCCATCGCGACAGGGACCACCGAGCGCGGCTTCCACTCGAAAAGCAGGATCTCCACGGCCAGCAGAATGGCTGCCATAGGGCAGTTGAAGGTTGCCGCCATGCCTGCGGAGGCACCCGCCACCATCAGCACAGTGCGCTCGCTGTCAGACATCGTCAGCAACTGGCCGAGCACCGAGCCAATCGCGCCACCGGTGACGATCACCGGGCCTTCTGCGCCGAACGGTCCACCGGAACCGATCGCAATCGCTGTGGCAATCGGCTTCAGCACCGCTACGCGGGGCTGCACACGACCGCCGCCGAAGACGATCGTCTCCACGGCTTCGGGCATACCGTGCCCACGGACTCGCGGCGAAAGGAAGCGAGCGATCATGCCGACGATCAGACCGCCAACGACGGGAATGAAGACGCTCCACCAACGCAGGTTGGCTTCCCACGGATCGCGCTCAAGGAAGCTCCACTGATGAAAGTAGAAAAGGTTCGTCGCCAATGCGATGAGCATCAGCAGGCACCATGCCGCGACAGCGGCTACGGCTCCCAGTGCAGACGCCAGGCCGCTCACGTAAAGCAGCCGGCTGTCGGCGGTGTAATCCCGTAATCGAGAGACCCCTACCTGGCTCACTATTTCACTGCTTCCATCACGTGCTGCAGGGAGTTGAGAAGCTCGCTGCCGTAACGCTTCAGCTCTTCCGTGTGCTCCTTCACTAACGTGCGCAGGATCTGCGATCCCTTGGGCGTCAGCACAACGAGCGAGCGACGGAGGTCGCGCGCATCATTGCGGCGCTCCACCAGGCCGGCGCGCTCAGCACGATCGACAAGCTCCACCGTCGAGTTATGGCGCAGCACCATACGCTCCGACAGATAGCTGATCGACGTATGTTGTTCCGGCGGAATGGAGGCGATTACCTGCATCAACTGATACTGCTGTGCCTGAATGCCCGCACGCTCGGACGCTACCTCGCTGAACGCGAGAAATTTACGCAGCGTGTAACGAAAAGACGCAAGATCATTCAGGTATTCCGGAAACTGTTCCGAAGGAGTGGTCGTCGATGGATCGAGAGTCATGGTGTCCTCAAAATAATTATATCGCAACCCGACAGGATTGGGAGCGATACTGCCTAAACCTTTGCCACTCAGTGAATAAGCTCTGGAAGAGGGCTCTGGAAAAGTCTCGCAATTTACACTAGCAGCAAAGTGCATCGTTACGCGCTATAGATTTTGACGAAAACCCCGGAGTACACATGATTTCTCGCTACACCCGTCCTGCCATGGCCGACCTGTGGTCCGAGCAGGCCAAGTTCTCGCGCTGGCTTCAGGTTGAACTGGCCGCTACCGATGCGCTCGCCGCTGCGGGCATGGTTCCCGCCGAGGCTGCCAAGGAGCTCCGCCAGCACGCCGGGTTCACCGTCGATCGCATCAACGAAATCGAAAAGACCACGCGCCACGATGTGCTGGCGTTCACGACATCCGTGGCCGAGACCGTGCAGGCTGCAGGTTCGGACTCCGCGCGCTGGCTGCACTTTGGCCTTACCTCTACGGACGTCGTCGATACCGCGCAGGCGCTCGCTATCGTCGAGGCCTCCAAGCTCATCCGCGAAGGCATCCTTCGCCTGCGTGAGGCGCTGAAGACGCGCGCCATCGAGTTCCAGCACACGCCGACCATCGGCCGCACCCACGGTGTGCACGCCGAGCCGACTACCTTCGGCATGAAGATGCTGCTCTGGTACTCCGAGATGGGTCGCAACCTCAAGCGCTTCGACCTCGCCGCAGAAGATCTCCGCGTCGGCAAGCTTTCTGGCGCCGTTGGCAGCTTCGGCCATCTGAAGCCCGAGCACGAAGCCGCGATCCTCGAGAACCTCAACCTCGAGCCCGCGCTGGTTTCCACGCAGGTCCTCTCGCGCGATCGCCATGCACACTTCCTCGCCACGCTTGCGACCATCACCTCGACGCTCGACAAGATCGCGACGGAGATTCGCCATCTGCAGCGCACGGAAGTCCGCGAAGCCGAGGAGTTCTTCTCCAAGGGGCAGAAGGGCAGCTCGGCGATGCCGCATAAGCGCAACCCGATCACCTGTGAGCAGATCAGCGGGCTCGCTCGTACCGTGCGCGCTAACGCGCAGGTCGGCTTTGAGAACGTGGCTCTGTGGCACGAGCGCGACATCTCGCACTCTTCGGCAGAGCGCGTTGTGCTGCCCGACTCGACTACCGTCACCGACTACCTGCTGCAGAAGACCGCAACGCTGATCGAGAACCTGCTCGTCTACCCCGAGCGCATGATGAAGAACCTCGAACTCACCGGCGGCCTCGTCTTCAGCGGTCAACTGCTGCTCGAGCTTGCGCAGGCCGGCCTCAGCCGCGAGGACGCCTACAAGACCGTTCAGACGCATGCGATGGATGCCTGGGAGAATGGGAAGAACTTCCGCGAACTCATCACCGCCGACCCGGTGATCAACTCCAAGCTGAGCAAAGAAACGATCGATCACGCGTTCGATTACACCCGACAGCTCGGCAACATCGACAAGGTGTTTGCTCGCGTACTCGCTGCGGGCTGATCCTCCTCAAGCGCTCTCGATACCGGCCCCGCTGAGTCCCGTGACTCGCGGGGCCTTCGTGTCAGGGACGATGCGTATCGTCATTGGATCTCGGGGCTGGACAGTTCGCTCGCGATAGGCGTATGTTTCCGTCGCTCATTCAAGCGGTTGAATTGAATCAGCGAAAGTATTGCCAAAAGGGAGCATCACGTCTCATGAAGCCTTTCGTTGTCCTGCTCAGCACACTCGCCGTGGCGGCGGTTAGCGTTACCGGCCGCGCACAAACTACGGCCACCGTCAGCATTACGCCCACCGCGCCGACCACCACCGTCGCGCCGTCGTTCCTCGGCCTCTCGCTCGTGACCAGCGAGACCGACTACGTGGTCGGCACCAAGACTACGGCGAACCCATACTTTCTGAAGCTCACGAAGAACCTCACGAATTACTCGAACAACTACCTCGAGGTTCGCGAGCTCAGCGATAAGGCCACGAGTATTCAGCTTACGAACGCTCTCACCTCGCTGAAGAACTACTACAACACGATGGCATCGCAGAGCACGTACGGCGTGCGCTATTTCATCGGCGTGGACTTCGCCGACGACGTCGCTTCTGATGGCACAAGCAACGGCACAGCGGCGGCGCAGGCGACCACCATCTACAACGGCCTGCCTCCGGGATCCATCCTCGCGTGGGAGCTCGGCAACGAGCCCGACTACTACGAAAACGTCTCTCCAGCGCGCCGCACCGGCACCTGGAACTACGCCACCTACAAGCAGCAGTATGAGAACACTGTGCAGTCGATCCTGAATCTCGGCTATGGGATCACCATGGACGCGCCTGTGTTCTCCGGCTCCAGCGCAGGCTCCTCGCCGATCGGCACGACCGCCAACACGCAGGATTTCATCACCTCGGAAGCCTCGCACCTCGGTCTCTTCGACCTGCATTACTACGGCGGCAACGCCTGTAACGGCAACACCGAAGCAGCGGACTTCCTCATGACCGAGGCGGCGATCAATAAGTCCACGATGATCTCGCGTCCGAACAACATCGGCACGTTGCTCAGCACGCTTCACACCGCAGGCCGCAATAACGCGCGCATCGGCGAGATGAACTCCATCGCATGCCTCGGCCAGGCGGGTGTCTCGGATACCTTCCAGTCCGCGCTCTGGTTCCTCGACGAGGCGATGAGCTACGCGCAAGCTGGCGTCAGCGGCATCAACCTCTTCAGCGTTGCCACTACGAGCTACTACAGCCCCTTCACCTTCGGCCACAGCGGCACTACGCCGAGCTTCACCTACTCGCTCGGCAAGATCAACCCGATCTATTACGGCATGTTGGCCGAGTCGATGATGCTGCAGTCGAACGCCGCTCTGTTGCCTGTCACGCTGAGCACTTCGAAGAACATCAAGGCCTACGCGACCAAGGACTCGGCAAACAACGTGCGTCTGCTGCTCATCAACAAGGAAGAGACCGCGAGCGGTGACGGCAGTGTAACGCTGACGATGAGCGGCGGCGGCAACGCCTCGTTGTGGAAGCTGCTCGTTACGGGCAACAACTACGCTGCCAGCGACTACACCGCGCTCACCACCGGCGGCGACACCATCACGCTAGGTGGACAGACCTTCAAGGGCTCGACCGATGGCTCGATTCAAGGCACGCAGTCGTTGCCGACGGTCGTTCCTTCTGGCAGCAACTACACGATCCCGCTGCCGCATACCTCGGCGGTCATCGTGAAGATCCCACTGAGCTAGCAGCCCACCAACACAAAGAGGCCCATCGCGGAATCGATGGGCCTCTTTCCGTTGTGGGCGACTTACTCGTTTCCGGGCGTCTCAGGCACATTCGCCGCGGCCTGGGGCAGCGAGTGGAACTTCTCGAGCGATACCGCTTGGATACCCGCCGCAGTGCGAACGTAGACCTCGTTTGTCGTATGCGCGCGCAGGGTGCACGTCGCAAACTTGGAAGGATCATCGTAGTTGTGCAGCAGGATCGTCAACTCCTGATCAGGCACCGACCACTTGCCACGATAGAAGCGACCATCAGGGTTCTCGTGCACGCGTACTGGGCAGCGAACGGACATATCCGCTGCATGGGGCACACCGTTCGCGTCATAAACATTGCCTTGCGCGCTGCCGCTATAGAGATACGCAGAGCGTTCGCCGAGTTCCAGATGCAGCAGGCTCACCTTCACGGTGTAGTGAGCGTAGTCTGTATCGGCGGGTGTCATCGCTGCGGACGCCTCAGCGGCGCGCTGCTGACGGTTTGCCCACTGCTCCTGAGTCAGCGTCTCGATCGAGCCATCGTGCACACGATAGACGTACGGTTTCATCGCCACCTGCAACGTGCACTTGCTGACGTGTGAGCTGCCAATCTCTCCCATCAACATTTCGAGCTCAACACCCGGCTTCTTCCAACGCGCGGGGTAGAACTCATCGGCTTCATTGCTTGTCGGATGTCCCTCGCAGCGGAACTGATACTCCATCGCGTTCACGCGCGCACCGTCGAAGAGGTTCGCCTTCCCACGTCCGTGTGAGTAGAAGTACATGCCGTCGTAATAGTGGTTGCTGGCGTGGTCCTTCATCACGACGATCCGCAGCGGATAGTCCGCAGGATTGGGCGCCGCGAAAGCCGCGGGACAGGCAGGGAGAAGCAGGGTCAGGGATGCGAGAACGCGTGCCACGAAGCGCATAGGAGCCACCAGAAAGAAAGAGTTACAGAGTAGAGCCATCCTACGCCGGAGACCTCGAACGGGAAAGGAAATTTCACCCAAAGGCGAGCATTTCGCTAATCGCGCAGACCCGGCTGATATCGGCCAAACGTCATTCCTGCGGCGTATCATCATTGGCGGGGAGTCGACGGTCGCTCTGCGCCGCTGCTCAACGAAATAGACTCGGGAGATTTTCGAGAATGAGCCGTAAGAAAGTTACTGTTATCGGTGCTGGCAACGTAGGCGCCACCGCCGCCCACTGGATCGCCGCCAAGGAACTGGCCGACGTCGTGCTGATCGACGTCATCGAAGGCGTACCGCAGGGCAAGGCACTCGACCTGCTGCAGGCCATGCCCGTAGAGAAGCGCGACGTCGCGATCACCGGCACGAACGACTACGCCGACACAGCGAACTCCGACATCGTCGTCATCACGGCCGGCATCGCGCGCAAGCCCGGCATGAGCCGTGACGACCTGCTCAACACGAACTTCAAGATCATGTCCGACGTTGCGGAGAAGGCGCTCGCCGCTTCGCCCAACGCGATCTTCATCATCGTCTCGAACCCGCTCGACGCCATGGCGCAGACTGCGTTCAAGAAGCTCGGCCTGCCGCGTGAGCGCGTACTCGGCATGGCTGGCGTGCTCGACTCCGCCCGCTTCCGCACCTTCATCGCTGAGGAGCTGCAGGTCTCGGTGGAGAACGTCACGGCCTTCGTGCTCGGCGGCCACGGCGACACCATGGTGCCGCTCTCGCGTTACTCCACGATGGCTGGCATTCCCATTACCGAGCTGATTCCCGCTGATCGCTTGAAGGAGCTCGAGACCCGCACCGCCAACGGTGGCGCAGAGATCGTGAAGCACCTCAAGACCGGCTCGGCTTATTACGCTCCCTCGGCTTCGGCTGTGGAGATGGTGGAAGCGATCCTGAAGGACAAGAAGAAGATCCTTCCGTGCGCAGCGTACCTGCAGGGCGAGTACGGCATCAGCGGCCTGTATGTTGGCGTGCCGTGCAAGCTCGGCGCCGCTGGCCTCGAGAAGATCATCGAGATCAAGCTGACCGAAGAAGAGCAGGCTGCTCTGAACAAGTCCGCCGACGCGGTGAAGGAACTCTGCACCGTCATCGGCGTTGCATAAGCGATATCCAACGCAGGAGAAAGGCCGCCGACAGGGCGGCCTTTCTCTATTCGCTAGCGCTGTTCATCTGGTTAAGCGCTACCCGGTGCCGAACTCTGCCGCTACGATCGGTGTCGCCATCTTCGCCTTGCTGTTCCCTGGCAAATAGCGTCGAAGCTGTGGCTGTGTACGCAGTTCGCCATCAGCTTCTATGCGCTTCACCACGTCGCACAGACGCTGTACCGTGGCGACTCCCGCCTCAGCGTAGCGGGTTACCTCGCCACGTGTCACCGATCCGCCACCCGCAAAGCCTTCACCCACGGTGCTGCGGCACTTTGCCACCGCGCCGTATAAGAACCAGCTTTACTTCTACGACGCGCTCAACAGGGGAGACACCAGCTATGTTGCGTTCCCCACAGGCGTCCTGCTGCACGCACACTCGGCAACGCCAGCGCCCACGGATATCCTGCCGCCGTTCTGACGCGTGTACTGCGCTGAACACGTAGAAAGGCCCACTCCGTGAAGTGGGCCTTCTGCATGTTTCAGCGAAAACTAGTCGCGCTCGATCGTGACCGACTCCAGCACAACCGGCTTGAGCGGCTTGTCCATCGGGTTGCGCGGCACGCCCGAGATCGCCTCGACGATGTCGTAGCCTTCCACGACTTCGCCGAAGATGGTGTGGCGGCCGGTCAGCCAGCTCGTGTCCGTCACGGTGATGAAGAACTGCGAGCCGTTGGTGTTCGGACCAGCGTTCGCCATGGCCAGCTTGCCGGGCTTCTTGAAGTCGTGCGGCGAACCCTTGGTCTCATCGCCGAACTTGTAGCCGGGGCCGCCCATTCCCGAGCCTTCCGGGTCGCCGCCCTGGATCATGAACTGCGGGATCACGCGGTGGAAGATCGTGCCGTCATAGAGCTTGTCGCCCTTCTTCGAAGGCGACTTCCACTCCTTCGTGCCCTCTGCGAGGCCGATGAAGTTCGCCACGGTCTCCGGTGCTTCCGTCTCGAAAAGCTTTGCCTTGATCGTGCCCATCGACGTCTTGAATACAGCGTAAGTTGCCATTGTTTCTCTCTTTCTCTTTGCTACAAATCTCGACTACGAAATCATAAGTGATACGGAGGTTTGGATGCAGCCTCGCTGCGTTACGGGTGTGCCTGCGCCGGAGGATGAGTCTGCGGCGTCGCGCCCTCCGGGATGATGTTCTGCGGGCCGGGTTGCACCGGCGGAGGAGTCTGACCCTCCGGCACAATGTACACCTTGTTGATGATCACCGGGGTCGTAGGCTTGTCCTCCGCGTTGCGCTCCACGCGAGCGATCGTTGCCGCCAGCATTACCGTGTGGTCATCGCACTGCCCGAAGATCGTGTACGAGCCGTTGAGCTCGGGGTGGGCCGCTTCGGTGATGAAGAACTGCGTGCCATTCGTGTTGGGACCGGCGTTCGCCATGGCGAGACGTCCCGGGCGATCAAAACGCAGCGACGGCACGACTTCGTTGTCGATGAAGAAGCCCGCATCGCCGGCGCCAGTACCCAGGCGATCGCCGCCCTGGATCATGAAACCTGGAATCACGCGGTGAAACGTCACGCCGTCGTAGAACGGCTTGCCCGAAACCTTCTTCCCCGTTACGGGATCGGTCCAGTCCTTCCTCCCTGTAGCCAGGCCGATGAAGTTCTCGACGGTGACCGGCGTTTCCTTTTGGAAGAACTGGCAAGTCAGGCGACCCATCGTTGTGTCGAAGACCACCATCGGTCCGTTCGGCACAGCGGGTGGAAGCTCATGCACCGTTGCGCTGGGCGCATCGGGTAGCTGCGTCTGCGCTGCCGCTACGCCACCTACCGCAAAGGCCGAAGCCAGAGAGAGCTGAAAAATTACTCTACGAATCATCATTCCACCCACAAGGCTACTCTTTCGCGCGGTGTGGCTCAACCTTCGCGCTCGCTTTCTGCTTCTACGGCGCGCATCACGCGTAGCAGGTTTTCGCCGAGCACCTTGCGCACCTGTTCGACGGTGTAGCCCCGCTCCATCAGGCCGCGCGTAATCTCCGGCAACTGCGCGGCTGTTTCCATGCCTGCAGGCGTCAGCGCGAAACCATCGAAGTCTGAGCCGATGCCAACGTGGTCAATGCCCGCGACCTTGATCACATGATCGAAGTGATCGAGCAGAATCTCCACCGAGGGCCGCTCTTGCTGCTGCGAGAACACCTCGCGGAAGAATCTGCGATCCACCTCAAGATGCGCCGCGTAGGGAACCGGTGCGCCTTGCGCGCGATACAGCTTCTCGGCCTCGGCATAGAGCGCCTCTCGCGTGGCTGAAGTCGCAGCCCACGCCTCGCGCCACGCGTCGTCAATGAAGTTCGGATAGAAGTTCACCATCACGATGCCGTTGTTTGTAGCAATCGCGCCGAGCTGTTCATCGGTGAGGTTGCGCAGCGAGTTCGTCAACGCACGCGCGCTCGAATGCGACGCGATGATCGGCGAGCGTGTCGTCCGCAACACGTCCCAGAACGTCTCGTCCGACACATGGCTCACATCGACCATCATGCCGAGCTTGTTCATCTCGCGCACGACGTCTCGGCCAAACTCAGTGAGGCCTCCGTGATGCTTTACGGTAGCGTCATCGAGATCGCCAGATGAGTCTGCCCACTCATTCGTGTTCGACCACGTGAGCGTCATGTAGCGCACGCCGAGGTCGTAGTAAATGCGCAGCAACGCCAGCGAGTTCTCGATCGAATGGCCGCCCTCGATGCCCATCAGTGCGCAGAACTTGCCGTGCTCATAAGCCAGCTCTATATCGTGCGCTGTGGTGCCGAGCGCCATCGTATCGCTGTGTTTTTCGATCTGCCGCAGAAGGCCGTCGATGAGCTCTAACGTCCGGTGCGCGAATCGTCCGCGCCACTCTGTTGGCTCTGCCCAGATGGCGAAAAACTGCGCGCCCAATCCGCCTTCCCCGGCGGCCGCAAGATTCAACATGCCACCGTTGAGCGGATCAGAAAAACTCCATCCTTCGTCGACAAATCGTTGAGGCGTATCGACATGCCCGTCGATGACCAGGGAAGTGAAATGGACGTCGTGCCAGGAAGCTTGTTCGTTCAATCAAAACTCCTCACTACACCATTGAGCATAACGCTGGTGCGGACAACTCCGCACGGCGCGCTCTCGTCCTACGAAGTGCGAGGTGATTTGCAATGAGCTTTAACGAAGCGACCAACGACATTCACGTAGGCCAGAAGCCTGCGGCGCGTAAGAGCAACGAAGCCGGCGAGGACGTGCACGACAACGCCAAGGCGACGCTCAATAACGAGGCGATGGACTCCGCGCAGAAGGCGCAGGAGCGCATCCACCATAACGAGAACAGCAACTCGGGCAATTCGCTTTTCACGAAGTAATCGAGTCCGAGATAGAGGGCCCGTCAGCATTCGCTGGCGGGCCTTTCTTGTTCTCGTTGACCACAGTGACGCAGGACTAGAACGCCGTAGCCCCAGCTTCCGCAATCTCCACGTCCTGTGCGGTAGACTTCGCCCCGGCCACACCCATCGCGCCGATCGCGAGATTGTCCTGCAACAGCGGAACGCCACCCATCATCAACACCACGCGAGCATCGCTCTCCACGCCATAGAACTCTCCACCCGGCTGTGCAAGCTTAGCGAGATCTTTGGTTGCGAGGTTGAAGGCCTTCGCCGTCCAAGCTTTCTTCATCGCAAGATCAACGGACGCGAGCGGCGCACCCTCCATTCGCTCAAACGCCAGCAGATAGCCATCCGCACCCACGACCGCGATCGACACTGGCCGCTTCAACTCCTCAGCCTTCTTCACGGCCGCTTCCACAACGCGCTTGGCGTCTACTAATTGCACGGTCTTATACGCAACGCTCATAGATTTCTAGGATGCGTCCCTAAGAGGATTTGTCATCCTGAGCGGGTGATTGAGATTCTAAAAATTGCTCAATTTGCGTGGTTTAAGAAGGCTATTTTTCGCTGTGTAGAAGTTGTGCAGACGATTTGTGCATTTTTCGTCTGAATGACAGTTCTTAAGATACTGGCCACGGACGTTGAACGGGCAGTTTTCGCTTGCGGTGCGCCGCATAGTAAAGGGGCAGGTCCCGGAGGAGGAACTTGAGTCCGGGCGCGAAGCCGGCGAGCGAAGGCCGGAGTCCAGCGGATGAGGGGGCGGGGAGAAACCTGCAAGGGTTCTTCCCGCGCGCTCTTGAAAAGCAGGGCGGCAGAATTCGCCGCCCCAAGGAAGAGCGATCTAACCGAGAATGCACTTATCCGTGAAAACCTCCACAAAACTCTGCGCGGCAAGGTTCCTGTCCCACAGCTTGGCGAAGCTCTCGTGCTGTTCGTGCAGTTGAGGGTGGAAGTAGTAATTGCCGTCCCGAATGAAACGGCTCCATTGCTCGATGCCTACGCGGTCATTTCTCCAATAGAACGGATTCAGGTGTGCGCCTCCCGCCAAGCCAAGCTCGAAGCACATCTCCGGGTCGCGCATGGCATCGCCGTTCTGTTTGCCATAGTGAGCAACGGAGATGGCCGGAAGTCCGCAGGGGCCGGACTCATCCATCGCCTCGATGACAAGCTCCATATACGGCGGGTTGTCGATCTTGAGGTACAGGCCGGGATGCCATCCCCCGGCCTTCCTGATAAGCTCCAGAATGGTTTTCATGCGGCCACCTCCGCAAGTTCTGCGTCGATGGCGGGTTCGTCATCTTCATCCGCTAAGGGCGGCTCTAAGGCGGCAAGGATGACGGCTGCGGTCTGCTGAATCACCTCCAAGCTTTCGGCCAGCAACGATGCGTTGCCGTGGTAAAGCTGGATGTAATCGGCGGATGCGGAACCTGTCACCAGCCCAACAGCTTTGGCGACAACAAACGCGACGGCCTCGGCCTCGGTTTCACGTACCGTCTTCGTGGTTGCCGTGCGGCGTTCTGCCTTATGCAAGAGCTCGTGCGCCGTCTCGTGTACCAGCGTTGAAAACTCTTCGGCTTTCGATTGCCCCGGCAGTATAGCAATGCGTCCGCCGTAGCTCATACCAAGGGCTGGCGCGATGCTCGGGTTGTAGGCAAGCTGAATGCCTTTGCCTTTTACGAACGCCGCCAGACGCTCCAAGTTCTCACCGGGGTCGCCGGAGATTTCGCGCATCTCGGGCAGGTCTACGCCTTCCGTCTGCGACACATCGAAGACATAGGCATTTCGGAAGCCAAGCAACACCCGCTCGTTCTGCTTGGTGATGTCCTTCTGTGCTTCCTCGTCCTTCTTGCGGCGAACGCCGACGATGGGAGCAAGGATGCGAATGCCTTTCTGTCCGGCCTTCACATTGCGGCCTAAGTTCTTCCACGTCCAGAACCCGGCAACGCGGGTTGCGGTCGGCATCTGCCGCGCAATCTCCAGCACGTTTCCGAAGCTGTAGTTATGGAAGCGGCTCATGGCGGTCAGGTAGTTGGTGAGGTTTTCAGAATGCCCGGCTTCCAACTGCTCAATCAAAAGCTTGATGTTGGCGGCAATGAGTTCCTGTTTGGTGTTGGGCTTCTTGCTGTCGATGGTGGCGATGGTCTTCATGGTGTTTGCTCCCTTCGTTTTGGCTTTTGCACGTCCGCGTTGAACGCGGCATGTACATGCCGAACGCCACCTGGCGAAGGCGGGGGTAGCAAACGGAAAGGTCTTCGAGCGAAGTTTTTTGGGGGGACCGCTTGCGGGGGAGCCAAAACCCGCAGGGCGAACGGCCTTGCAGAGCGCGGGGGGCAGAGCGCCCCTAGGGAAGGCTTGGTTTCCTTATCCAGTGCGCATCAGCGCACAAGATTTGAAGGGAGGGCGTTGCGGGAAGGAACGGCCCGCAGAGGTGGAAGCGGAAAACGCGAAGCGGTTGCAGCGCGGAGGACACCTCCTCCGGAAAAGCACACAGGATCACGATGATGAAGCTGAAGCCCTGATCCCCTGTAAGATTTCAAGGTCGCCTTGCACAATAACTCTTGACTCTCAGCTTTATATCTGCAACACTCGCCGCATATATGGAGATGTTCTCCACACGGCAAGCAGCAAAGATGCTCGGAATCAACGCAAGCACGCTGTCTCGTTATGTGACCGCAGGCAAAATCCCCGGTCCGAAGTCGGCTCAACTCGGAGGGATGTCAATGCACCTCTGGACAGAGCGGGAGATCGAACGGGTACGCAAGCTGCTCCCGAACATCGAAGACGGAAGAACGACACGTCATCAGAAGCAAGCGAGGAAGAGTACGAAGTCGACCTCATAACCCAGAGCGGGACGCCCCGGTGCTACTAACACCGAAACGCCCCTAACCACTCGTCGCCCTTAGGAGGCAACGCATGGCTACTGAACACGTTACACCACGCCGCACGCAAGCACAGCCCTACCCCAAACCTGCGCTCTATGAAGCGATTGCCAACGTGAACCGAGATTTAGGTCTGCTCATCGCAGATTTTGATCGACTTCGGGAATTTCGTTTCAAGCGTCAGGACATCGACGCCTTTATTGCAAAGACGGAACATCTACGGTCTCGTGTCAATGGCGAACTACTCGAACATCAACTCGCCAGAGAGTTAAAGGACGAGCATCACTTCTGGTTGCTCGACAAGAAGTTCGAAGACCGGTATGAAGATCCCAACGATGTCCTGATCGGGGCAAAGCGTCGGCTGGAAGAGATGGCTTCTGAAGAGCGCCATGCGCTTCAGGAAGCCAATCGTATTCGCGAACGCCGCAAGCGCGAAGAACAAGAAATCCAGGAGATCATTGGAACGTCTGCTGCATCTGAGTCCGCTGTATCCGACGTATCGATGGACTTAGACAGCTAGTCCAAACGTTCCCGCCGGTGCCCCACTTGAATAGGCCGCGAGTTACTTGCGGCCTATTTCATACATCCCTGGCATTCTGCCGTTTGACCGGCCATAACAACATGAGGGCCCTTTTGAGACAGGACAAGGCTAGAGACCAAGTCCAAAGCCGTGGTGTGGTTCCTGCTTTTGCTCAATTCCTTGGTGAAGTTCGCTGGACAGTGCGACCTTTGGCTCATGGGCACTCTGCTGCGAGACATCGCGCCCGAGTGCTTGCCACAGCTTGCTACGGTCATTCGTGAAAAGCTGCGCATCTTCTGCTCCGCGCGAGACAGCTACATAGGCCATGCGGTTATTGAGCAGGTCTTTGGCGGCAAGCTCGGTATCGACATGCACCAGCACACGGTCTGCCGTCTGCCCTTGGCTGGAATGGCTCGTCACTGCGTAGCCATGATCGAGATGCGGGTGCTTCGGGGCATCAATCTGGACATTCCGCCCATCGTCCATGCGCAGACTCATCCGGCCATCCTCGATGTGCTCGACTACAGCCAGCTCACGGTTGGCGATCTTCAATTCATTCGCGGGAGCCGTGAACTGTACGCGGTCTCCCACGGAAAATGCACGCTCTTCTTCCCGATAGACAGAGACGCCCGATTGACGGCGCGGATCATAGCTTCGCTCAATTCCGTCCTTAGTCTCCACAGTCACACGGTTACTACGCGCGTCCACGTCGGTCACGCGAGCATACTCGCCTTTGCCGATGCCGGTTTCTTTCGACGTACGGCTGTAGCGGACGACATCACCGACTTCATAGTTCTCCGCCCAGGTGCGGGCCGCACCGGTCAGCTCCTGTCGTGGCACAAGCGTTCGGACGGTGTGCTCGTCGTGGCTCACAACACCGCGTACCTGCAACTCTGCATGAATGACCTGATTGATCTCCATGCGCGAGCGATTGTCCGGAGAAACCACCAAGGTGTTTTCAGGGCTCTTGGCGTACTCCTTCGCAATGGCTTCGATCCGCTCTTCCCGGCCTTTGAACTCATGGACGCGACCCTGTTGCTCTAATCTCTGAATCGCTCCGCCGACATCACCCTGGGCAAGCTGTTCGACCACCTTCTTCAACTCTGGGTCTCTCTGGCGCACGATCTGGTTGAGCGAAACCGTCTTCATGCCTGCCTGCTGCAACTGCGCAAACGGTCTACCTGCTTCGACAGCCTCGTGCTGTCGCTTGTCGCCCACCAGCAACACGCGGTCATTCGGGTGCAGGCGAGTCAGGAACTCATGCATCTGTTTGGTGGAAGCAAGGGAGGATTCATCCAAAACGTACAGGCGTCTCTCGCCGGTATCCGGCTTCTGGCCACGCGCAAGGTGCATCTGGAGCGTGGAGGTTTCGATCCCGGCTTCGCCCAGCTTCTGCGCCGCGCGGGATGTAGGAGCAAAGCCTTGTACTGTGTAACCCTCTCGCTCTGCGCCTTCGCGAACTACAGCCAATGTCGTTGTCTTACCAGCTCCGGCCACACCATCCATTCCGACAATCTTCTCCCGCGAAGCGAAGAGCTGCTGCACCGCTTGCCGTTGCGAGGCGTTCAGCTCAGCGTGCCGCTCCACAGTATCAAAGCGCTCCCGACCTTCGAGCAACATGGGATGGTGATAGCCGCGCTGATTGCCACTTTCGAGGATACCGACGATCTCGCGTTCCGTGCTGACCATCTCGGCGGTGGTGATCTGTGGGCCACGCACAGAGGACGGAGCCTGCTGGAACTCACCCGAATCAAAGCGTCGATTCACCTCCTGTCGCACCTGCCCATAGGTCACTTCCCCCATGCCGCGCTGCAAAGCGATGTCGTATAGAGCACGGCGGTCGTGTACGGCAGACTTCTCAAAGAGATGATCGCGCGCATAGGTGACGGCCTGCCGTGCAGCCACTTCTGGTTTTCGTTCCTGCTGATGTTGCTGGCTACGCTCTCGAGCCGCTGCTACAACATGGTCCGCCTGATGCCCGAACGTCGCCGCCAATTCGCAGTGCTGCCGCTGGACTTCCTCCGGCGGCAGCAATTCTTTCTTGTCGCGGGTGGAGCGGGCCGCGATCTGGGCGGCTCCGGCTCCATCCAATCCCTGCTCTCGAAGAAGGTCTTTGATCTGCTCCCGGCGAAGGCTGGAGGCTTCCAGGTACTCGCGCGAGTAGCCTTTGATCTCCGGCTGGCCGTACTTGCCGCGCTCGATCTCGTAGCCCAACTCCTGCAAGCGTGTTGCCAACTCCGCACGGTAAATGGCCGTAGCGAAATGCTGCGAAGCATACAGCTCGCGCGGTTGCAGAGAACGAGTCCGTCCATTGTCGCGTTCGGTCACGTTGAAGATTACCGAGTGCGTATGCAACTGGGGTGCGGCATAACCTTCGACGGGACGCGCAGTATCATGCTCGAACGTCGCTACGGCGAATTTGCCTGTTGTCTCGGGAGCGTGGACATTACCGATGCGGGCCTGTGTGTAATGTTCCAGTTCGCCCAAAGCCACACGCACACTCTCGCGGTGCGCCAGTCGCACGCGCTCGTCACCACCTACCAAGGCCGTCAGCGAAACCGACTTCGGCGCAGAGAACGTCGCATCCCATCCCGCACGGTGCTCCATGCTCGTGACTTCTTTACCGCCCTTGCCTTCATAGGTGCGTGCGACCTGGTGCTTCACCATCTGCGCTTGCGTGAAGGGATGCTGGCCTTCGGTCAGCCGCGCAAAGTGTTCGTCGCCCACTGAACCGGACAAGCCCCACTCTTTCGCAAGCTGACCCTGCCACTCGCTGTAGCCTTGCTGGTCGCGGCTCCAATAGTTCTGCCGCTCTGACGCAAACTCCCGCTCATGGTACATACGTACCTGACCCGCTGACAACGGCTTGGACAGCGTCAGCATACAGAGATTCTATGCCTGGAAGCTGGACATACGCGGACTTCGCGCTCCCAATCGGCTTCAACGAGTGCATTTCGCTCCAATCCGGTATTGGCCTTTGATTGCGGCGATTTGGGAAGATAATTCCTTAAATGTCACTCTCCACCGAAACTCGCCGCAAAGATGCTCTGGCACTCCTCAGTTTGCTTTATGTAAAACTTGGCGATTCTCCTATCGACTGCACAGCATTTGATTGCGCAGATGTGGCCTATGCAGCGATTCAAAAAACTTCTTGGGAAGAGCTGGTGTCAGAGGGGCTGCTCGCTAAACGCGGAAATTCCCTCTATTTCTTCACGGCAAAGGGATGGAGTGAGGCGCTCTTCCGCTGCGGAAATCCGAGCGGCCCAGAACTTAATGAGCGCCTCGGCAAGCTATCCAAAGTTCTCAAGGACAGCGTCAAAGGACGAGGCGATTCTGTCTTGGTTAGGCTCGACCAAGTGACAATTGATTCCGGACTCTCTCCCGGTTGGGTCTTTAATGCCATTGACGCCCGCCTGATATGCATTTTCGGAAGGAATGATGCAGGGTGGGTTGAGGGAGCGCGTGGTCGCTTGATTGAGGTTCCGAGAGACTTCGGTCTAATGGAGATTGATATCTTCGCCGACCTTCGAGCAGAAAACCTGAAGCTCGCTGAAACGGTCGAGCGGATGGAAGAACTGTATGCTGACTATCGTTGTAGCTTCTGTTCTTCTCCTCTTATATCTCGCACGCCGTGGGAACACGAGTACGGGACCGAGGAATTTTCGGAATACGCATGCGGCATGACAATTGGTGCGCCGCATGGTGATGCGCCATGCACTAAAGACCCGAAGTTCCCGAAGTTTGTTGACTATGTCCTGGATGCGGGGATAGATGGAGATGTATGGCGTTGCTATGCAACTGCTGCGAGAGCTCAATCGCCAGCAAGCCTTGTCCAACTCTATCCGACCTACGGTCAGACAGAGGATGAAGCGAGAGAATCAATGCGTAAACGATGTGCTGATCGAGCCAAGCACTGATCTCATTAGCTCGATGCAGACTCGTTGGCAACGAGGATATGCACTCATTGAGCACTCGCTTGGGAGGCGGAAACGCTCTCATCTTCAGTCAATATTGCTGATGAGAGCCGACTTCAGGTGACGAATCTTTTCAACGGTCAAATTGACGGGTTGGCATAGAACACGCGAAAGACCAGTTCAACCGCGAGCCGGGCATCTCCTTCGAGTCTCGTACGCTCGGACCATTGTTGATCGACTGTGATTGCTGGACTGGCAGAGTCCGAATGAATGAGGGCGTTGCGGCGTTTTCTCAGATCATGCAATAGGGGATCAGCACCGGCTTCGTCGATAACTCGTTTAGAACTCCCAGTGAAACCTTCCGCATCGTGCAGATGCGCGTCGATGGCTGCGGCAGCCAAGACGATAACCGCGATCCAAGCACCCGCACAAAAGGCGCACTGCAAATCAGCGACCATCGCGCAGGCATGTTCGCTCAACAGGTATCCGCCGTCGTCTGATGGTTCCGCTTTCTGCTCAAACCAGTTCCGGCGTTCTTCCCATATTTCGTTTGAAGGATGCTCCAGATGGATCATGCGGTAACTCGTCAGGTTTATCCCTGAGTCTATCTAAAACAGGTTTTGCTGAGTGATATGAGGAGGATGGAAGGTGCCGATGATGACGAAGGGATTTCGTGCCTTACGAACGTGCCATTCGTAGGTCGTTCCGAGGAACAGGTGCAGATCTTTGGTTTTGACAAAGTCGTCCATATACTTCTGTCGTACCTTTCGAACTGCTTCATCCTTGCTATAACGTTTCTCGCAGTTCCAGTACAACTGGCCAATTTCCCAATCCTCGATCATCAATTTGCTCTCGACCCCCGCGTCATCTTTGAATCGGTACGAGAATTTGTACGGAAGCTTCGGCATGATCCTAAAATCTTCGAGTCTCTGGTCCTCGAAAAGATGTCCTTGCTTCATGCTGTCAAGAATCCCGTTGATCTTGTTCTGAGGCCACACAGGCTCAGCAGCCTCGGCGACGAAGTCCAAGATTTCAGTTGGCTTGAACACAACAAGCGAGATCCTATTTTCGTGCGCCAGATCGATGATCTCTCTCAGGTTCGTATATATCTTTTGGTTTCCCAGGACAAACTTGCGGCGATCCGCCCATTCACGGTCGGTACTGACTTCTTCAAGTAGTTTGATCTCACTCGTGCCAAGGATACGATGGCTTTCGGGGCGTGAATCTTTCGTGTTTCGGACGACGTCTGCCTCGATCCATTGGTACTTCCTGTATTGCTGTTCCTCATCGAGCAACCGGAAAGGAATTGGGTAAAGGCGAATCCATGAGCCATCCTCACGAAACCCAGCGGTACAGGCCAGCTCCTTGTATTTCTCAGAGATGGTCGGGTAGGTTTTGACGGTGATCAGGACTTTCTCTCTTGCCATTCTCTTGAACGAGCTCAGATGTGACGGATGTCGTATTTCCAGTCTGGGAGTGCGGACATCGCTTTCGCGACCCGTCCCCGGTGGCACATGCAGACACTTGCTTCAAAACAGGTGATCGCAACACGCTTGTCTTTCAGAAAGAGATCGAACAGGTCTTGAAGCGCCTTACTGTTCTGCTTCAGTTCCTGTTTCTCGTACGAATTGAACAGACGGTCGTAATCGGCCTGAGTATTCAACTCTTGGCGTCTGTCCGACGCTATACCGAGTTCCGGGATATGTACGTAACCGATACCAAGCTTTCTGACAGTATCGGAGAGCGTCTTTTTGGAGAACCCATACTTGCGGCTAAGGGGGTTACGCCGCACGTCTACGAGAGTCTTCACGTTGTTCCTAATGAGGCGATTTAGGTAGCCTTCAAGAGACGACCCCTCATATCCGATGGTAAAAAAACATGCGGCAGAGACAGCAGGACGTGCAGCAGCAATCGCGCTAAGTTCCTGATCATTCATGATCTTCGCGGCGCGCTCGCTCTTAGTGGCGTAATAAGGATACCGGCGGTAGACATCCTGCAAAAGCTTCGTGCCGTGCAGGTGTGAGTATTTCTCATAGCAACGGCTGTACGCCGCTTCATCAAACAATCCAGCGGTGGCAAACCCTTCTTTCAACTGCCAATCCTCAGCATCGGCTAAAGCCCCGATATCAACGAGACGCTGCTTGTCGGCGTAGGACTGGAACGAGAAGCCGCCAAACCTATATGGCACGAATTCGAAAGATGGCTCTTGCTGGAACTCTTGGGTATACAAGAATAGATACTTCTGGAAATCCGTATTAGCCAAATGGCCGCCAAAGGCACTGAGCAGTCCAAGAAGCGTTTTTTGACGGTAATTCATCATTAGAGTTCGTCCTGCCACACGATTTCCATAGTACAGCTTAGCTGCAGAAGCATTCGCAAAGAGTGAATTACCTAGAAGCCGCACCTTCCTAATCACTCGATGTGGCCTGAGACTCCAAAACTCCAGTTTGTTGAGACCACGCGAGATGCAAGAGACATGCCGATAATCGCCTTCAGAGTCATTCGATGCCCTTACTCTCGTCCCACCTGAAGCCCTCACGCTTGGCGGCAGAAGTTTCCTCCAAAGGCAGAACGCCCTGAACAGGCTTTTTGGTTTCAGGAGCCTTCGTGGGCGTCAAGGTCTCCACCCTATCCGCTTTGCGCGGCGACGGCTCGTCTCTCATTCGCTCCAAGAACTCCGACTGCTTACTCTCTTTCTTTGCTAACCGGAACTTTGCGGGAAGAACGTGGTTCTCAAGCTTGATAAAGCCGGTAAGCGGGGCGAGCCCGGCGATCTCGGACGCCATGATGAGCGGTTTCGTGGCGATCTCCATCGCAAAGCTCTTCTTAGACCGCAGCAGCCCCATGCTGCGGGATTCTTTCAGGCGCTCAACCTCGATCTCGCCGATACTTTCGGAGATCCACTTGGCAGCTCGCGGCTCGGAGGTCTTCAGAAAGATCTTCGTCGCTGGCTGGGAGAGCATGGCCTCCGCATCCTGGCCGTAGCGCTTCTCCATCTGGCTACGCCCCTGAATCCCCATGACGACAGGATTACCGTACTTGCGATTTTCGGTAATGGCGGTATGAAGCTGGGGCAGTTTGTTCAGGCTCGCCAACTCATCCAGCACAAACCAGACCGGCTTTACCGCAGGGTCTTCGCAGTAGCCCATCATGCGCAGGATGAATAAATCGAGCCATGCCGAGTGCAGCGGCAGCACCTTCTCGCGGTAGGCAGCAGAAGAGGTCAAGAAGACCCAGCGATTGCGCTCGGTATACCACTCGGCAGTCGCAAACGTCTTGCGCGTATGCTCCCACTCGGGCAGCAACTCCAGGCTATCGGCGACCATGTTCAGGCTGGAGAGAACTCCCGCACGCTGCGCGGGAGCGCCGGGATCGAGTAGAGCAGCAAGTGGAGTTCCTCTGACCGCCGCCTCAATGTATGAAGGGTCGGCCATCATCCGCAGGATGTCTCTGGGCTGGGGCTTGTTCCTCAGCAGATGAGCCAGCACCCGGCGCGGCGCATCGGTGAAGAATGCTTTCTCGTACTCCTTCTCCGGCAACATCGCTGCGGCTATGGTGGTGGCTGTTTCCGGTCGGTCAATCTCGCCTCCAAGGCCCCAGTACGGACAGCGCTGATCGAGCGGGTTCAGGATCAGGTCGCCCCTTTTCGGATCGTAGAACTCGCCCAAGAAGTCCATCGCCGGGTCATAGACGATGGCACTTTCACCCCGGTCCTGAACCTGACGGAGAATCTGCCGGATGGCCGAAGACTTCCCCGATCCGGTGTCGCCCATCAGCAGAATATGACTGGATTCCAGCCGCTTCGGAATGGAAAAGCTCGGTCCCGGAATCACCCTGCCGAGCAGGCCGTCCCGCTCCATCCGGAACCGGATTCCGTCCTCACCGGAGCGACGGAAAACGTTGAAGGCGGGCACCAGTTCCGGCCCTTTGGTACGCCGCCCGTGCCGCTGCTCATGCTTTCGGCTGATGCGAACTTTATGACCAAACAACAGCCACAGGGTGTACGGGAAAAGCACTGCTGCCGTCAGGTAGAGGACGGGCCGCAGGAAGATCAACCACGCACTGTCACCGTCATAGATTGTGTCCTGGAGATATGCTTTCAGTTCTGCTGCGCGAACTTTGCCGGGTGGCAGGACCGTAATCCCGCGCCAGCCCTCCGCGATGGCCTTGGGGCTTAATGCGAATCGTTGTTTCGGGTCGGACCTCTTGACTGCATCCTCCGGCAAGAGCGGCTCCGGCTTCCGTCCCGGAGCCGTCTTCTCGACATACCGGACAGTGGTCAGAGCGGCGGGATAAGGACTCAGCGTTGAGCACGCGGCATAGGTTCCGAGGTAGAAGTTCTGGACCGGATTCATCGTCCAGCCGAGCCAGAGCGTCCCCGGAACGATGACCAGAAACGGCCCCAGCACGAAAAGCAAAATCAGCCACAGAAGCCATCGGCCTCGGCTAGGAAACCGCATCGGACCGGTGCTCATTTTTCGCCTCCGGTTCCACCCTCCCCGGCCTGAAAATCGGAGAGCAATTTCCGGGCGTCGGCCAGCTTCCGGGCATTCGACTGGTCACGGATTTTGAGCACTGACTCCGCCAGCAGATGTTTGCTTTCGGCATTCGCCTGGGCGGTCGCATGGAAGAGATTCAGGAGCATGTAACGGAGCGCCGCCACCTCGGAAAGCACCAGTTCGGTCGGGTCGGCAGGACGCTCCCGCGCCGCCTTCAACGACAGTTCACGGAGCCATTCTGCGAGTGTTTTGCCGCTCCGTTCGGCGGCTGCATCGACCTCTCGAAGCTCCTCCGGAGTAACCCTTGTCGCGATGGTTTTAGTGCGGAAGCCGGGCTTTTCCTGCGCGCTTTCGGAAACGCTGAATGCAGTCGGATTGGTCGTGCGGGATGTGCTCATGAGGAAGCCCGCCTTGTTCCAAGATGCTCCCACGGCGAAATCCGCGTCAAGTACGCTCTAAGGCTGATTCCAGCTAAGTGCATTCGAATTCAGCGCGTTTACGCATTTTGGCCGTTTCAGGGATTCTCTGGAATCCCTGCGTTTACATTGTGGAAGCCGCGCTTCACAAGATGCTGTTTCTAAACATGTTCACCCACGTAAACACAAGTGCACCTGTGCAGTTCCCAGTTGGGGGTGACGTGTCAACACTCAATCCGCTGCCGCAGGCAGCGCTCTCCTCGGGCCAGATAACGATGGGCGCCCGAGCAGCTGCTTTTGAGTTCAGAGCACGGCTATCAGTTCAATTCTCGACGTGGCATTATGACTTACCACCTTCAACATAGGCGAACACCCAACTTGCGAGAAGGTCAAGGAAGGTGTGCTCCGGACCGCTGGGTCGGAGCTGAACGCAGAACTTAGGAAAGTGTTCAAGCGGGCTAAAAAGTAGTGCCCGGGAAGTGCTTATAACGGATTTTGGAACCATCATGCTCGGATGGTTGGGGCCAAGCTCCAGTCGTACTAAAGGGACATTTGCATCCCCTGACTCGCTAGAGGTTACCCTAGTTCTGACTGGCAATCCGCCAGCCCGCAGTGCTGAGTCCTGTGGAGCCATCGCGAGGCCACTGGGCCCTCTCGACGTCGATCAACGATTGGGCGTACGATGTCTTCCTACTGGCGTGTCTTGGGACGCGCTATTTGTACTCGTCAAAGCTGTGGGTTGAGAAAAGCAGGTGCCTTGTGTCGGCCCCTCTCCGCGTTGCTCAATACGTACGTATGTCGACGGAGCATCAGCAGTATTCGACTGAGAACCAGTCTCAGGCGATCCTGGAATACGCCCGTGTGCACGGCATGGAGATCGTCACAACCTACGCCGATCATGGAAAGAGTGGATTGAACTTGGCAGGTCGCCCGGGCCTGCAAAGGCTTCTGCAAGATGTCCAGCGAGGCGAACAGGGCTTTGAGGCCTTGCTGGTCTATGACGTAAGCCGCTGGGGCAGGTTCCAGGATGCAGATGAGAGTGCGTATTACGAGTACGTACTGAAGCAGGCTGGCATAAAGATCCATTACTGCGCGGAGCAATTTCAGAACGACGGCACCATGCCATCGGCACTGATCAAGACACTCAAGAGAACAATGGCCGGCGAGTACAGCCGTGAGCTTTCTGTAAAGGTGTTCGCGGGCCAGTGCCGCCTTATTGAGCTGGGCTTTCGCCAAGGAGGCCCAGCTGGGTTCGGACTGCGGCGCCATCTCGTTGATCAGGAAAGAAACTTTAAACAGGTCCTTGAGGATGGGGAAAGAAAGAGCCTTCAAACGGATCGCGTAGTGCTCGCGGCTGGCCCGGCTTGGGAAGTAGAGATCGTCAAACATATGTTCCAGAGCTTCACCGAAGCCGGTGATTCGGAATGTGAGATCGCGACGAGGCTTAATCAAGAGGGCGTGCTAAGCGATCAAGGCCGTCCTTGGACCCGGGCTGCGGTTCACCAGATCCTGACGAATCCAAAGTACGTCGGCAGCAATGTTTATAACCGGCGTTCGTTCAAGCTGAAACGAAAGAGGGTCAGAAACCCGCCCGAGATGTGGGTCATGAAGCCCGATGCATTCGAGCCGATCGTCTCCAACGAGGTGTTCCAGCGAGCGCTTGCAATCATCGAGGAAAGGCACCGGCAGTATTCAGACGATGACATGCTCGCTCGTTTGCGAGACCTCTTATCGCGAGTGGGAAGGCTTTCCGGCTTCATCATTGACGAAGCGGATGACATGCCTTCGAGTTCCGCCTATGCGCACCGGTTCGGCAGTCTGCCAAGGGCTTATGCTCTAATCGGCTGGAGCCCGGGACGCGACTATAGTTACCTGGAAATCAATCGGAAGATTCGTGCGCAGCACACTCCTCTTGTGCACGAGATCGTGGAACAGCTTAGAGCCAGCCAAGCCGATGTCGTGCAAGATGTGCGAACAGACCTGCTGACGATCAACTCCGAATACACAGCATCTCTGATCTTGGCTCGTTGCCAGAAAACGCAGACAGGCCGTGAGCGCTGGATCGTTCGCTTCGACGCGGCTCTAAATCCCGACATCACCATCGCGGCCCGATTACAGCCGGGAAATGATGGGGTACTGGATTACTACTTGCTACCGAAAATTGCTGGCTTCGGAACCTTTGTGCGGTTCGCCGAGCATAACCCTCTATGTTTAGAGGTTTTTCGGTTTGAGAATCTCTCGTACTTAACGGCGATCGCCCGTCGTGTACCGGTTGAGGAGGCAGCATGAACATGGAAAGCGCCGAAGATATCCCGGTAGACCGGATCTTAGTCGTGAACCCAAGAACTCGCAATCGAGTGAAGTGGCTGGAGATCGTGGCCAGCATCAAAGCGGTGGGTTTAAAGAGGCCGATCACTGTCTGTCCAAGGAAGGAGCCGGATGACGCTGGTCATACCTATGACCTAGTGTGCGGACAGGGCAGATTGGAAGCGCATATCGAGCTGGGGCAGCCCACAATCAAAGCTGTTCTCATCGAGGCTTCAGAGGCTGATCGATATCTGATGAGCTTAGTAGAGAACATCGCCAGGCGCCCGTCTTCATACAAGGCAATCTATTTCGAAGTCCGGAATCTTCTGGAACGTGGCTATGACGGATCCACCATCGCTCAGAAACTGGGGATCGACCGCTCTTACGTGCACGGTCTCGTGCGTCTGGTCGAGCGGGGAGAGGCCAAGTTGATCGAGCAGGTTGAGCTTGGCAGAATACCCATTAGCGTCGCCGTGCAAATTGCGAGTGGTGACGATGATGAGCTGCAAAAGGCATTGGCGGAAGGGTACGAATCAGGCGAGCTGAGGGGTTCCAAGCTCCAAGCTGTACGCAAGCTCATCAAAGATCGGAGGGCACACCGGGAAGGAAAGGTTAAGCCCACGAAGAAACCTCTTACCGGGGCTGCACTAGCCAACCTCTATAAAGTGCGTGTGCGTGAGCAACAACGCCTTGTCGCAAAAGCAGATCAGGCACGAGAGAAGCTCCTGATCGTGGCCACCGTGATGCGAACACTCTTGGCCGATGAGGATTTGATCACAATGCTCCGCGCCGAAAATCTTTTCGACATGCCCGAGCAGCTCGCGCTCAGGGTCCGATAGGAGGGATCATGGCCGCCCTGCCGAAGGCCTTCCAGGAATACTTGGTCTCAATCCCGCTGATCCAGATTGAGCCGCAGATTGTCGTCACTAAGGAGATGAGAAGCAGCGATACGTTCCGTCAGATCAGCGCTTCTGTGAAAGAGATTGGACTCATTGAGCCGCTAGCCGTGTTTCCCAGACCCGGGAAGAGCTACCTTCTCTTGGATGGACATCTTCGGTATGAAGTTCTGAAACATAACGGCCGCAAAGAGGCTAAGTGCCTTCTGGCGACAGATGACGAGGCTTACACCTACAACCGGCGGGTCAATACCATTCCTCCGATCGCACAGCACCTCATGTTGCTGGAGGCTCTTCGCAACGGGGTCACCGAGGAACGGATCGCCAAGTCGCTGAACGTAGATGTTTCCGTGATCCGCCAAAAACGAAACATGCTGAATGGCGTTTGCAGCGAGGCGGTGGAGCTGCTGCGGAACTATAAGCTGAGCGCCAAAGTCTTTTCAGTGCTGCGCAAGATGAAGCCGTTGCGTCAGGTCGAAGTAGCCGAGCATATGATCGCAAACTCTTCTTTCAGCTACACCTTCGTGGCGGCACTGCTGTACGGCACGAAGGCGGATGCCTTGATAGAGGACAGGGTGAAGCACCGGGTTTCGAAGCCAGCGAATGATGGCGGGGCAGAACGTCTAGCAAAAGAGAGCGACGATCTTCTTTTGAATCTGAAGGGACTAGAAGACTCATTCGGAAAAGATGCTTTGGCTCTGACGGTGTGCCAAGGTTACGTAGAACGGCTGCTTAAGAACGCCAAGGTTCGGCGCTACCTGGAACGAAGACATGGCGATTCGCTTGGAGCCTTGCAGCTTTGGCTGGAAAAACGGCAGTTGATCAGCTAGCCTGCGCTGCCGTTCCACAACCTGAGAGCCACAACACGCGAGGGACAGGTTTGGCGAGCTGAGGCCCCTCGTACAGGTAATAATCTGCTCTACCTTTTGGGCCAGCATTTGCCCCTCAGTTGCTGTAGCTTCAACGGCAAGTAGGCTTATAGCCTCGACAACAAGTAAGCCGTCGTCGTAGGCGACTTCATGCATTTTATGTTCTGAGGAAATGATTGGATTGGAGTTTCCGCCATTCACTCTGACGCTTGCAGCAAGATTGAACATCAGAAACTCTTCTCCAATGCGTAGGAGTAAGGCATGAACCTTCTAGTTGGCAAGCTGGGTGTCCTGAGCGACGAGCTCGGCAAGTTTGGCCGCGACCTCCTCCATCGTGTTCTCTCCAGTATCCAGGCCACTCCGTGAAGCGAGCATAGGGCTCACGTCCCGAAGCGCTTCGTAGGTCGTGCCGTGGACAATTGGAATCAGTCGATTGCCTGCGAGCAGTGTGGATAGCTCTTTATCGGCGATACTTTCTTTCGGTAGACGCCGCAACAATGCGGGCGTTACCAATACAATGCCAATCCGTGACTTGGACAGGCCCTTATCTATTTCTCGGAGCAAGGGTGTACCAAGAGGAACGTCCTTCTCGCTGAACCAAACCGAAGCACCGCGCGCTTCAAGCAGATCATGAAGTTCTTTAGCGCTTTCCGCTCGGTCGTCCCATGCGTGGCACAGAAAATAATCTCGCCGTTCAGGAGCGACAGCTAGCTTCTCGACCGTCTCGCGAATCGGCGTGAGTGCGACCACTTCAGTCGGCGTGTAGAGGACAGATGATCCAACCCGCCCCCATTTCGGTCGGACACTGCCCCGGCTTCTACCACTGCGGCTGCTTCCATTGCTTCCCGGGGTCGAGTAAGAGGAAGACGGGTAAGATCCATAGTTGCTGCTGTAGCTACTGCCATAACCGCCGCCATAGCGACCATAACGGCTACCGCATGCAGGACAATCGGCTGCCGCGGCTGCGGTCCGATGACCTCTGACTGGTGCTGTGCATTGAGCCATTGCCATTAACCTCCTATCTGTTGTGATTGCGCCGGAAGTCTGACAGAGAGTTGCTTCCTGAGCGCTCCAGAAGGGTGCTCAAGTGCATGTCTCCCCTTACGCCTGGAGCAAAGTTCTCCCCGTATGTGTCGCGCAATGTGTCTACGCGCGTATTTCCATGCTTCTCGCTGATGCGGCCGTCTTGATCACGGTGACGGCCGTCGAGCCCGATAGACTTCGCCATTGGTTTCCTTTCTGCAGAATTGACGGGAGTGGCAAAGCCACTCCCGTCGGCCGCTACTGCGCCCTACTTGCGACCAGATTGCGGATACGAAGCTGCCAATCCCCGGAATGGATGACGCGGATGTAGTCTTCGCCTTCCGAACCATTTGTGAGCAGATCCGTTTTAGTCCGTTGGCTCTGGGTTTCCCAGTCCCCGAACAGGATGTACGTGCCGTTGCCCGGGTGGAGATTTTCAAACACCACCAACGCGTCGTTGATGAGTGCTCCGATGTACCCTCCCATGCCACCCGTTCCGCGAACAATGTTGCGAGGAGAGAGGCTTTCAAGGAAGTCGTAGCGTTCATTGGCCCTGCGCTCCAGGTCCTCCAGCGAGTCTTGCGAGGTGGGCCTCATGGAAGACAAAATCTTCCGAATGTTGCTCTCGCGTTCGCCAGCAGGAAGGATTTCCCATTTCACCTGGATGGTGTCGAGGTATTCCTCAACCGTGGCCTCAGGCGGGAAAACATTAATTCCACCAACGGCTTCTTGCAAGAGGTTGAGGGCGAGTAGGAGTTCACGGTCGATGTCCACGTTGAGCGCCGACAGAGCGGTGGTGATGTTGAAGCGAACGATGCAGGACTCGTCGCCAGCGAGCAAAACGACGGCCTCGATCAGGTGCCTGGGTCCATCGAAGTGCTCGCGTTGCCATACCATCCGGAACTGGGTCACGTCGCACGGAGGCGGGTTACCAAACGGGCGGGGATTGACGTAACAGATTTTCTTTTCGATCTTTGGGAGATCGCGCCGGACGACGGTTTGACCTTCGATGTTGCGCTTGGCGTAGCGTCCAAAGTCAACGCCAAGCAGCAACGGCCCAGCAGTTCCAATTGAGCCGTTCTGATGGGTAAGGCCAACGTGGGCGTAATCGCCTGCCTTAATCCGTTCAATATTGATTCGTTGAACGACGGCAACTCGAAAATCGTTACCTAGTGATCCAAGCCTCGTTTCAATGAAGAGAGGCACTTTGCGCATTCCGCGCTTTTTTGCAGCCATGACAGTTCCTTTCGTGATGCGTGAATACATGCAACCGATAAGGGACCTGTTGACTCCTAGATGATAGAGCGCTAGACTGAGCCAGTTGGCTAAGAAAAGCGTTCGGCCAGCAGATGTCACGTGGTCCGGTTTTGGGTTTGTGACGAGTAGGCCCTAGGCTCCTAATTCCAAGAAGCCCACTCATCCGATCTATTGAACGACAATCCCCTTTCCTAAAAATGTGACTCAAAACGGTTCTACGTTGGCGCGTAGGCCGTTTTTTGCCATCTTTACATCTAAAATCGCTCCACCTCGAAAAGTCAAGGTTTTTTGCTTATAACACTGGCATTCTTCGGCATTTGAAGGCTCAGGCGCTAAGCAGTTCATATCTCCTACGCTTGAAGGTGTCTATCCTGTACTGGGCAGCTTCCTGTGAAGTCCCGAAGGTCGTAGTTACGCAGCGAACCAGCGACAAAGCCTGACCGAAAACTTTGATCGGGTTCTCTTCAAGATGAGCGATACCGGCGGCTGGCATCAGTGCTGCCGCTGTAAACGAGTCGGTTTGCCATTCTGTGTCCAGGTAAAAGGGGTGAGGGACGGGAGTTCCCTTGTACAAAGCGGCCTTTCTGGCGAGTTCCATTTTTGCCAGCCGTTGAAGAAGGCGTCCGTGTAGAGCAACATGGGCATATTCATGCACCATGACCCAAGTTCCGTGAGGATTTCCACTCTCCAGCAAGTCGTACGTCTCAGGCGTAAGTAGCAACTGGTATCGTCCACGTTCTGCATTGAACGACGCCTCAGCCTCCACTCCGTTCAAGTGATCTACGCTGCACTCCACTTTGTATGGCACACCGTTGACAACGGTGTCCGGCAGGTTGTCATAAAGTTCGAGTCCGGCCAAACGTGTTGTCGGTTCGAGCCCCAAGTGCTTCCGAAATCCAGAAGCGAGTCGCTCAAGTTTGCTGTAGCTGAACGACTCGTCAGCTTTAATGCCTCTAGGTTCCCGTCCCATCTAGATCCTCTTTTTTTAGGATTTCGAGCATTTGTTGGTAGATTTCATCTCGTTGCCGACCCTTGGCTAGGCCGGAAAGCAGTTCAAGTGCGACAGGGGGATAGTCCCTTACATCAAGATCAAAGGTCCCTCTCGACTCGGCAGCTGCCCGGAGCAAAGAATCGGGTGATGCGTTCAGAAATTTGCTAGCTTGCAGGATTTTGGTCAGGCTGAGCGGGCTACGTCGATCTCTCTCGATGTCGCTCACGTAAACAACGGATAGATCGAGATGTCGAGCGAGTTCGCCAAGACTGCGTTTCGCCTGAGTACGCATGGACCTCAACACCTCTCCAAAAGTCACAATCACACCTCCCTTAGCATTACGCATTTAGCTTACAGCTAATTAGACGCAGGTGAAAGAAAAAAGTTTCGGGATCTGGGGAGCTCTGCAACAGCACATGACAGTGCGCTGCATCAGGAGCGAGGATGAGTTCAGTGAAACCTGCTAACGGAATCTTCCTGACTTAAGAGGCACACTTAAATCCTCTCCGACCCCTGGTCTCCATGATCGATGCTGTGAGGAGGCGAGGTCGAGCGTATTGAATATACAGCGAGGGGCCGAGTACTACTGTTCTCGATCTGAGAGCAGAGACAGCTCTAAGGGTGATCTTCTTTTTGATCCGACGCGAGGGCTGACGTGGTCTCTCTGAGGCCCGCGATTGCCGGGTCATATACAAAACGTGTGATGGACCCATCAGAAATTCTCTGCACAGCTTCATCAATGGCCGTCAGCGGAACCACGAACCACTCCTGTGGCTGAACGGTGCGGCCGGGTGTACCGGGTAGCGACACCTGCAGCTGCGCCGCCGCAAAGACCCGATGAATTGTTGCTTCTAAGCGAGTTCGGTTCACATTTGCTAGTTTCCACGTAGCGACCACTTCGACGGGAGCATACAGGTATGTGGCATCGGCTTTCGCGTTTGCAATGCGGTCTTCTACGCGCCCTCCTGTAACGCCAATTTTGTGCAGAGAGTCACCCAGCGCAGCCACCTCCGTCTGCTGCGATAGGCTGCGCAGAACATAGATGGTGCCCGTCTCCACATCGTCGGCTTCCAGGGTGCTGCCAAAAAGCGGCCCGAGTTCTGCAGTAGTGAGGCGGCGACCGTTCTCGTCTTTATAGAGAGCGCGTTGCAGGGACCAAAGCAGGAGATTGCTTTCTGTGCCATTGCCGTAAATCGTACGCAGGCGCGCATTCGTTCCGCCGTTCGGAGCCTTGAACGGATCGCCGACAGAGGCCACGTACACCATTTGCCCGTTCACGATGAAGAAGTCCCCAGCTTCGATACTGCCGTCCTTGGCGAAGGGTTTCGTCACACGCCTTCCTGCCGCTAGATCGGCCTGTGCCGCCTCGAACAGTGGCTTATATAAATCAAAATCTAGGCATTTCACGCGCTCCGCGACGTAATCGGGCGATTCTCTTTTAGCCTCGGGCGGTTGCACATGGATCAACGTTCCGATGTCGTCAGTCGCACCCTCGGACAACGCTGCTAGCAGTTCGTCATCGCTTAACGCCTCCACACGTTCACCAGTCTCTGCGGGTACAGCCAGCAGGCTAAAGCGATCATGTGGTCGTAACAACGCGAGGTCGTCTTCTGGCAGCTTGCGAATCTGGTCGAGCCGCACGGCATACATCCGCTCGAAGATGCCCAGATGCGGCCCATGTTGCGGCGCATGACCGTGCGTCTCGCGAAACCGCACAATGTCCTCAAAGCCAGCGAGGATGCGCTCCTGACGCGGCGTATACCCACCAGACTCTGGCTCTTCGACTTCTATACCGAGAGCATCGAGAAGGTCATCGCCTTCAAGTTCCTGTGCCTTCTTCATGCGGGCTCTCCTACGGCTGCAGCCTTCGCCTTCTTTCGAGCCGTGTAGTTCCGGTACGCTGCTACACCTTCAGCCAACCTGCGCTCCCAAGCGTCGGCAGAGGTGATCTGAACCGGGCGGCCCTTCTCGCGCTGCCACTCAAGTGCGCGACGGGCCAATGAAAGCGCCTCCTCTTCTGGTATGAAAACCTTCTTGGCCGCGATTTTCTCCTTCATCTGTTCCAGGACATTTGCGTTTAGAGTGCGGCCTAACACGGCGTACGCTTCGCCGAAGGGGTTAATCGCGTCGATCAGGTCCACGCTCAACTCCCGTACGTGTAGAACGAAGCGCCTAACTCCTTCCAGCAAACCGAGATTCGCGTTGATCTTCTCCTCAGTCTTCACACTGGTCTGTACCAGCGTCAGTGCGGCAACGGCGCGTTGACGAATCGCTTCCACGTCATCTTCTGGAAGTTCCGGATAGCGATCACGGATGATCTTGGGAATCCGCAGCTGTGTCGTCTCCTGCGGGACACTGTTCTCCGCGTTAAAGAGACCTTGGCTCAGCGTCTCCTTGTCTTGCACGACGGCGGCGATCACGTCGTTCAAGTCTTCGCGGCAGATGCGCGCGGCCTCCGGGCTCATCTCCTTCAGCCCTTTGATCTCAATGTGAACGCTTCCAGTCTCCTCGTTCACGCCGACATTCGTCTTGCCGTCCTGGTAGCCCTCCGCTCCGTAGTCGTATCCCGACCTCGGACCGGAGTCTTTTGGCGTGAAATCGAAGCGCGGTGCAATGACCTGCTCCATCAGGAGACTTGCGGCGATAGCTTTTAGGGTGTCGTTCACCGCTTCTACAACATCGCTCTGGTCGGCCAACGGCTCGGAGATGAGGTTGGTGAACTTGGCGCGCGTTTTGCCCGGAGCGTCGCGCGTTACGCGGCCAATGATCTGCACTATCTCTGTCAGACTGCTGCGATAGCCGACCGTCAGAGCATGCTCGCACCAAATCCAATCAAAGCCTTCCTTTGCCATGCCAAGCGCGATGATCACATCCACGTGGTCACGGTCGTTGCGGTGCGCGGGATCACGCAGCGCAGCCAGAACCTTACTGCGACGGTTGCTGTCAGAATCGTCCACCAAGTCGGCCACCTTGAGCACCCGGCCTGTGTCAGGTTCGCGAACAAGATGGAAATCCGTCGCCTCGTCGCGGCCCTGCCACTCGCCCAAAACGCCCATGATCTCGCTGACCTCGGCGTATTTATCCGTGGAGCTGGCGCTGGAATTCACGTTCGGAATATGCACGATCGTCTTCAGCTTCGGGTCTAGCACCTCACCGATCGCCTCCAGGTAGCTGCCTGAATAGAACCAGTAGCCTAGGTCCAGCGCTTTCAGGTACTCATAGCCGTTCAGCTGCTCGTAGTAGGTGTAGGTCACAGTGGCGAAGCGCGCCTCGTCCTCCGGACTTAGCACCGCCGCTGTGTCGCCTCGGAAGTAGCTGCCAGTCATGGCGAGGACATGCACCTTCGCACGGTTCAGGAGCTCTTTGAGCTGTCCGCCCAGCACGTTGGCCTCGTTCACGCTTACATGGTGGAACTCGTCAATGGCTATCAGGCAAGCGTCGAAGGCCTCGATGCCCATCGCATCCACGGCGAAGCGGAAGGTGGCATGCGTGCAGACCAGCGCCTTATCCTCGCTCGTCAGGAACTCGCCCACGGCCTTGACCTTGCCGGTGGCCGCAGAGCGGTTTTCTTCACCGCCAGGCATGGCGCAAAGATTCCACTTCGGGCGCACGGTCCAATCGGCCCAGAAGCCATGCGCTGCCAAAGGTTCGTCACTGAAGCTGGCGCCGATGGAGCGCTCCGGCACCACGATCAGCGCCTGTTTCAGGCCCTGATTCGCCAGCTTGTCGAGCGCGATGTACATCAGCGCGCGGCTCTTGCCGCTGGCCGGTGGAGACTTGATCAGCAGAAACTGCTCGCCCCGATACTTGTACGCCTCGGCCTGCATGGCGCGCATGCCCAGCTCATTGGTGCTTTTAGAGCGGCCGGTGTGGCCTACCGCGATGGAGACGGAAGGGATGCTGGCGGCGCTCATGGCTGTACCTCTTTCTTCTTGCGTCCGCGCGGCTTGCTGTCCGCACCCTTGGTTGCAGCACCTGCGCTTTCTGTCATCTTCGCGTACATAGCAAATAGCGTCTCCAGCCGTTCAGTGTCGTTCTTGAAGCGGCGACCGATATAGATGCGTTCCAGCGTCTCGTCATTGCGATCATGCGCCGCGCGCAGGTTATCGGGCATCGCCTCAGGGTCGTAGAGGTCGGCAATGGTCGCAGGAAAATGCGCCTCGCGCGCCAGAAGTATGTCTTCTGCGCAGTGTGTCAGGTCAGCCTTGTCCTGCTCGGTGAGGTCGGGTACGGGGAAGGTGTTCCAGCCGAGGGTATTGGAGTAGGAAAAATCCGTGCGCATGCGAACGCAGACTGTGCCAATCCAGACCCAATGCAGACGCGATGCAATCAGCGCCATATTCCAGAGCGGAGCATCGTAAAGGGCAAACATCTTATTGGTTACGACTGACACAGGATCGAGGAGACCACATGGCAGTACATCCCGATTTTCGGACGAGATGGCGGAGACGACGATTGTCTGACGCTTCGCGGTGTTCGTTTCCCGCATCCGATGCGGATAAGCCGCCATCTGTCTAGCACTCTTGTCCGGACTTGCGTAGCGCATGTTTGCTACTCCGAGCAAGCGGCTGCGTAGCTCGGGTGCGCGCAAACATTCGCCGATGTCACTATCTTCGATCCAGAGGCAATACTTATGAAGACTCTTTACAAATTCTGATGAACCAAAAATCCTGCGTACGATTCGTTTTTCGACGTCTGCGCGCAATTGCAGCCCCTCGATTTCCGAACGACGGAGCAGGAGATAACCTCCATCGTACGGCATGTTGCCTCGAACCATCGTTGGTCTTCCTGGTGGAGGAGAAATAGATTGCTCGATGAAAATTTCTGGGCCAGATAAGAGATATGAGTTAATACTCGTTACGTTTCGCTCAACGACACTTTCATCCCCCTCAGAGTCGAACAGTCGCCTAACCCCACTGGATCTGCGGTCTATTCCGACTATCACTACCGTCACACCGGCTTTGTGAGAAGCGAGATTTGACCACTTGAAGGACGTATTAGCAAAGCGTATCTGCGCGCCGCGTTTCTTGATTAGCGGCCAAAGAATCGGCACCTGCTGTCCTTGACAGATAGAGTTCGTTGAAACGAAAGCTGCAGCTCCTTGGGAAGCGGCGAGGTAGTCTGCCGCCTTCATAAACCAGCCGCTTACATAATCTAGTGAGCGCCACTTGCCGGTACGCTCATCGAACAAATCACTAAGATCTGCTTTTTGACTCTCATTTTGCCAAGTAGCTCCCTTATATGGCGGATTGCCGCAGAGGTAGGTTTCACCACCCTCATTCTCGAAATCCATCGCGGCCTGCTCCAGAGGGGTCTGAAAAAGATCGTCCTCAACCAGCTTCACACCCGTGCCTTCGGGCGAGCACACCCTCAACCAATTCAGCCGCAGTGCATTGCCGCAGGTGATCCAGTTCTTCTGCGCTAGTGGAAGGAAAACGATGTTCGCCTGTTCCTGGCCGAGGTAAAGAACGTTGCTCTGGTACTCCGCGATGACCAGAGCGAGCCGTGCGATCTCCACGGCGAAGTCGCGAATCTCGATACCGCGAAAGTTGCTGAGCGGAATAACGCTGCCCTTGGGCGTCTCGCCCAGGGCGTGATCGATGCCAGCCTCGATCTCACGCATCTGCTTGTAGGCGATCACCAGAAAGTTGCCGGAGCCGCAGGCGGGATCGAACACGCGGATACGCCGCAGCCGATCCTTGAGCTTGCGCAGGGCTCGGGTGTTTGTGCCTGCTGCTGCCAGTTGTGCGCGCAGGTCATCCAGCAACAGCGGGTTCAGCACCTTGAGGATGTTCGGCACGCTGGTGTAGTGCATACCCAGCGCCCCACGCTCACCTTCGTCAGCCACGGCCTGAATCATGGAGCCGAAGATGTCCGGGTTGATGTGCTGCCAGTCGAGCGAGCCCGCCTGCAGCAGATAACTACGCGCAATGCGGGTGAAGCGAGGCGTCTCTGCCGAGTCGCAGAACAGACCGCCGTTCACATAGGGAAAGCGCACGGCCCACCCCGGCAGGTGTTCGTGGTCCCGCTTGTCCGGGTGGATATCCATTACGCGGAACAGCGTCTCCAGCACCTGGTGCGTGTTGCTGCCGTCAGACTCGGTGAACTGCTCGATGGTTGAGGTAAAGAGACCGCGATCTCCAGGAAAGATATTGGTGTCTTCCGCGAAGAAGCAAAAGATGAGCCGCGCCATGAAGTGATTCATATCGTGGCGGCGCGCTTCGGTACCCCACTCCGGGTTCTGGCGCAGCAGTTCCACATAAAGTTTGTTGAGTCGCCCAGTGGCGCGAACATCGATCGGGTTGTCCTTGATTTCGCGAACGGTGGAGATGCCAGCGAGAGGCAGGAAGAAGCCGATGTGCTCTGCAAGCTTCGGGAACTCCGACGCAATGGCTTCGCCAGTGGAAAGCTCCTCGGCCTCCAGGGTCTGGCCGTCAGTGGCGAGGATGAATTTGGCTTTGGCCTTAGCCGTTTGCGGACTGGACTTCAGGCGCTCCAGCGTACCGTGTGTCTCACCCGCCGTGCACACGGCAAGGTGGATGTTCGATTGCAACAGCACGCCCCCCGGCACGTCCGAGCGATTTGTATCGCCCTTGCGCAGCCGCTTAAGCTGCGTCTCTTTCTTGTCGAAAGCCGCTAAAAATTGGAACGGGAACTCGGCAGCCTCAAACGGCTGCGCTGCAAGGTCGACAACGGCATCTGCGATTTCAACTGCGTTCATAAAGGAAGAGCCTGCTAATCAAGGGTAATTCAATGAAGGCGGTTGATTCTTCGTCGCATCCTTGCCGCAAGGCGATCGGGTACTCGGAACTATATACAGCCAGAGAGGCCTTAATAGCTGACAATCACCTTATTGACAGCCGCGCCTGCCTCGTCGCTCAGGCGTTCATAAACAACACCGGCAAGCGCGCTCGGGCCGTGCGAATTTGCTAGACATCATTTGCTTCCAGCACGTAGGTTTCCGACATGCCAACCTCCAAGAAAACTGCCTCTCAAGCGGGAAAGGACCTTCGGAATCCGAATACACCTAAGCAAGATAAGGGGCCAATCGCCTCTTCTCTGTCCCAAGCCAAAACGAAGAAGAAGTAACAGGCTGAGCGGCTCCTTGCGAGCCGCCAGCTTCCAAGGACTCATGAGAGTTTTTGTCAGTTCACTCATCACGGGTATGGAATCGTTCCGGGCCGCGGCGCGGGAAGCGATTATCACATTACGGCACGAGCCGATCATGGCTGAGGATTTTGGTGCTAGTCCTGAGTCACCGCAAGTAGCTTGCCTAACAGGTCTTCGTCAGTCTGACATGGTCGTGCTGATCATTGGAGAGCACTACGGTGCGATCCAGCCATCCGGCCGCTCTGCTACCCATGAGGAATATGACGAAGCCAGGGGTACCAAAACAATTCTGGCTTTTGTTCAGGAAGGGGTCGAGCGCGAACCCAGGGAAGAAGAATTCGCTCGCGAGGTGCAAGCTTGGGCCTCCGGCCTTTTCCGCAGTGGCTTCCGCACTGTATACGAACTGAGGCAGGCTATCACCCGGGCGCTCTATGACCACGCCCTGGCGAATGCCACTGGGCCTGTCGATCAGGAGGAGATGACGCAGCGTGCGGTCGCTCTTCTACCAGCTGAACGGCGCAACTACGCTTCATCAGGTGCCATGCTCAACCTGTCCATTGCTGGCGGACCACGTCAGTCGATCCTGCGGCCTGTAGAGATTGAGCGACCCGCCTTGGCTGAGGCGCTCATGCAGCAAGGCATGTTCGGCTCAAATCGTCTATTCGAGACGACACGAGGCGTACAACCAACGATGCAAGATGCCTCGCTGATGTTGACTCAGGAGGGAGGCGCGCAGGTCCTGCTGACTGAGGAGGGTTCGGTTGTCATCTCCCTGCCCGCCCGGAGAACGGGACAGATGGGCATGGAACTGGTCGAAGAAGCCGTGCAAACACAGTTTGCAGCGGCGTTGGCCTTTGCCTCTTGGACTTTCGATCATGTCGATCCAACACAACGCCTGACCCACGTTGCAATTGCCGCGAGCATTTCCGGCGGCGACTACATGGCATGGCGGACTCAGCGGGAGAGCGAGGCCAGCCCGAACCGCATCAGCTTGGGCACGGGAAACAACGCACATACTCCGGTATATGTCTGCCAAGCTCGCCCTGCCTTACGGCTAAATTCTGCGCATATCGTCGAAGACTTGCTCGTGCCGTTACGTCGTCAGAGACGCTAGCCAGTCTCTTGGCGTTACACACGGTGATCCGGTAGCACCATCTCGAATCGGCTTCGCTTCCGGGCCGCTATAGGAAAACTTCCTTGGACATGTCGCTAGCTTGATTGCGTTATTTGGCCCTTGTTAAAGATGGCTAAGAAGAACTTTATAGTTGAAACCTTCCAGACTACCCGTGCGCCGATGGAAGCGACAGGCGCTTCGACATCGGAATTGAGGTATTTGGGCGAGAAAGTCGGCGCGCACACAAACGTCGCCACCGGCGACACGTGTGCAAGATTTGCCGCGAAGAGCGCCCCGGCGGGGCGGCGGCAAATCTAAAACCCATATCCGTAGAGGTCATTGGTATCGAACTCCCTACGCCCGCCTCCGCCACGGCTCCGGCGAAAGACGGCTTCGGGAATTCACGGTCAGCCTGTCCTGCGGTGCTGACCGCGTTTGAGTTTATCGTGCGTCTCCGCCGCCTTCGATGCCTTAGCCTTAGTAACGTCCACTTCAGGATGCGGAGCCTCCCATCCTGTCATCCCCTGTAGCACGCGGTCCGCGTGCTTGATCGTATTCACATGTCCATAGTGCTGCTCGATCATCTGCACGGACGTTCCCATTTGCTCAGCAAGGAAGTAAACATCAACTCCCTCTTGAAGGCGAAGCGTGGCATAGGTGTGCCGGAAACAATAAGTTGATCTCGGTACGCCCTGCGTGCCTTCGCGCAGGTTGGCTTTGCCTAGGAGGTCAGCAATCAAAGAGACGTAGAGACTCTTGGCAGGCTTGCCGTTCACCGTCGTAAAGACCCGGTCTTCCAGCCCTGTTGCTTTGGAGATAGAGCGGATGCGTTCAAGATAATCCCCGACGCTCTTGGGCGCAACGAGCTTACGCGACTTGCCTTTACCCTGCACGAACAGCACAACAATCTCGCGTCCCTCGCGGTCTTTCGCGGGCATGATGTCACGCCAACGTAGGTTCTTCATCTCCGCTGGCCTCATGCCGGTATTGCAGGCGATCAAAATCATGTTGTACGTGACCGTGCGATACCAGGTACTCGAAGGCTTGTCTGCTTCCGCGATCCATTTTCTGCCAATCGTATGAAGTTTGCGGTACTCCTCCAGAGTGAACTCATCTCGCCGCATCGTCTTGAGTTTGGGACGTTCGTCGTAACGCTGGCTGGCAGGAACATACCGCTTCTTGATCGCGAAGTTCATCACAGCGCCAAAGATCGACATCTCAAAGCGAATCGTGGAATCGCTGATGAAGGGCACCGTCCGCTCCTCGGACGGTGCCAGCTTAATAGGTTTTAAGACTCGAATGCCAAGAGCATTCTGCACTTTGGTGCGGCGCTCAGCTTCCTTGTCCGCAAACTCCTGTGCCATTTCATCGCTGACCTCGCGGACGCCGTTCCGCCTCAAGCGTCCCGCGCCGTTCACTCTTCGCCACGCCGGATAACCACCCCATAGCTCATCGCCGATCAGATGCACTTGAGTGGAACCGACGTACCTCTCCAAGGCTCCATCAATGACGGCGCGGATCTTTTTGGGCCGCGCCGCACTGATTTCACCGCGCTGCGCACGCGCTTCCTGGGTCAGCAGATACTCTCGGCCAACCTCCCGGAAGGGATGGTTGAACACAGGGACGTCATGCTTCAGGCGGAACCGGATGTCCGCATCCTGGTCGAAGGCGCGTTCCCGAGCGAGTTCAACGTCGGTCGTCTTGAGGGAGATGGTCTTGTAGCGGTCTGCCTTGGGAATCTTCATGCGGCAGTACCACATGCGATGCTCAACATCGCCGCGTCGGAAGATTACCAATCCCGGTTTGAGTTCGGCTTTGTCGGTGACGAATGCCATACTCGTCTCCACTGATTCAGACGCGTTCTGTGCAGATTCTGTGCAGGTTTTTCCTGCAAGTCGTTGAATCCTAGTTTCTGTGTAGGACTCGTATAGAGAATAGCAAAATACTAAGATTTTTATTTACATTTCATTACGCTATATCTGTCATCCTGAGCAAAGCGAAAGGTCTACTTGTCGAGCACTGCGATGAGATTCTGTGCGAGCTACAGGAATAGTGCGGATCGCCGCAGAGCCAGTTCGCCGCGCTGCTAGGGCACCAGCAGGAGCGCATTCTCAGGGAACTTGATGTCGCCAGAAGTATAGAGCTGCTTGGACGTGTGTTTCCTGGTCAACTTCGGTGTTCCTTCGACGAAGACATACTCGTCAATCTCGTAGTGAGTCTCACACGCATTGCATCCCCCTTCATGCATGTTCGTCCACACACGAGCGCGACTCGCATTGGTACGTTTGAATTCAAAGACCCCGGCGCTAATCGTCGGAAGAGCTGAAATCACGTACCGTTCTCCTATCCGCGTCACTGTCATCAGCAGTTCAGGACTCGTTATGTCACCAGACCAATGAAACGAGACCGCTGCAAACTCGGATGAGTTTGTGCATGCCTTCAACGATGCCATTGCCCGGTAAGAGTCGGATAAGCTGTCGTCCGGGTCTGTCGAGTGCGTTTGAAATTCGGGAAGCTCTGCGATGTTCTTCTCGGCGAGCACCGTTGATCCGCGCACAATACGAATTCCGCGCTCCATGTGACCACCAAACGGCGAGCCATCATGGACGCCGAGAACTTCAAGCATTACACCGTTGTTCAGAGGAGTCTTGTACAGCACGAACTCGTGCTTGCTTAAGAGCGCTTGTGTCTTGACATCTTTGGTTCCTTCTAACGGAATGGGCTCAATGCGCGTGACGCATTGAGCCCATGTGGATACCGAAGCTGTCGTCAGCAGTGTAGCCAACACCCAGCGCTTCATCGTTGTTACCGGCGGAAGAAGTCCTTCACCTGCTGCACGAACACATCGCGGCCCATGTCCGAAATTGCTTCGGTGAGCGGCAGACCCTTCGGGCAGGCCTGAACGCAGTTCTGGGCGAAGCCGCACTCTTGCACGCCGCCGTCGCCGGCCAGAGCGCGCAGACGATCTTCCTTCAGCACCGAACCACCTGGATCCAGGTTGAACAACTTCGCCTGTGCGATCGACGCTGCACCAACGAAGCCCGTCGCGTCGTTGAACTGCGGGCAGACTTCCATGCAGATCGTGCAGGAGATGCAGTTCGACAGCGGATAGCGCTGCTCCTGAATCTGCGGAGCCTGCTTAGGGCCTGCGCCGAGGTCGTAGGAGCCATCGATCGGCACCCACGCCTTCACCTTTTTCAGGTTCTCGAAGAGCACAGAACGGTCGACCGCGAGATCGCGCACGACAGGGAACTTCGACAGCGGCGCGAGCGTGATCGTCTTGTTCTCATCGCCGCCCTGCAGCTTGTCCACCAGCGCCGAGCACGCCATCATCGCCTTGCCGTTGATCAGCATGGCGCACGAGCCGCAAATTTCTTCGAGGCAGTTCGAGTCATACGTGACCGGCGTCGAAGGCTTGCCTTCGCATGTCACCGGATTCATCGCGACCTCGCCCAGCAACGACGTAATGTTCATACCGGGGCGATAGGGAATCTCAAACTTCTCCGTCACCGGCGCCGCGTCGGGCGTATTCTGCCGCTTGATTTCGACTTTAATCGTCCGTGCCATCTCGTTACTCCCGTACATCTTTTGCGGCCTTCTCTTGCGCCGCCTTGCCGTCTACCCAACGGCTATAAATCTTGAAGATACCGATGCAAACCACCGCGCCTGCTACCAGCGCCAGCGATAACGCAGTCGAACTAAGGTGATGAGTCCCCATTAGTTCGACGTGTACACACGCGGACGCGGCACGATGTACTGCGTGTCCACATCCTGGTAAGTGATCTCTGGCTCGCCGTCCTTGAACATCGCCATCGTCGTCTTCAGGAAGTTCTCGTCGTCGCGCTTTTCAAAGTCCGGCTTGTAGTGAGCGCCGCGGCTTTCGTCGCGCATACGAGCGCCCTTCACGATCACGCGGGCAAGCTGCAGCATGTTCCACAGGTTGCGCGTGAACGCGAAGCTCGTGTTCGCCCACTGCGTCTTATCGCTGAGATTCACGTTCTTGTAGCGCTCGATCAGTTCGACCAGCTTCGTGTCTGCTTCATCGAGACCCTTGTTGTAGCGCACGATCGTCGCATGCTGCGTCATCGTGTTGCCCAGCTCGCGCCAGATCTTGAACGGGTTCTCGTTGCCCTGGTTGGTGAGCAGCAGGTTGTTGAAGTCCGTCTGGCGCTTCAGCTCGCTGGCCGCGCCGCCGTCGCCTTCAACTGCCTTCAGGCCCTTGGCATACTCCATCGCCTTCGGCCCTGCGACGAAGCCGCCGTAGATGCAGCTCAGCAGGGAATTCGCGCCGAGGCGGTTCGCGCCATGGATCGAGTAATCCGCTTCACCCGCAGCGAAGACGCCAGGGATGTTCGTCTGCTGCTCGAAGTCCACCCACAGGCCGCCCATCGTGTAGTGCATGCCGGGGAAGATCTTCATCGGCACCTTGCGCGGATCATCGCCAACGAACTTCTCGTAGATTTCGAGGATGCCTTCGAGCTTGTGCTTGCGCTCTTCCGGCAGGTGCGAGACATCGAGGTACACCATCGGCTGTCCGTCGATGCCCATGTCGTTCTCGTACACAACCTTGAAAATCTCGCGAGTCGCAATGTCACGCGGCACCAGGTTGCCGTACTTCGGATACTTCTCTTCGAGGAAGTACCAGCGGTCGCTGTCGGGAATCGACTGCGCTGCGCGCTTGTCATGCTTATCACGCGGCACCCAAACACGGCCACCTTCGCCACGAGCCGACTCCGACATCAGGCGCAGCTTGTCTTCGCCGGGGATCGCCGTCGGATGCACCTGAATGAACTCGCCGTTCGCGTAGGCCGCGCCCTGCTGATACAGCGCAGACTGCGCCGAACCCGTGCACACGACCGAGTTCGTCGACTTGCCAAAGATGGCGCCGTTGCCGCCGGTCGCGATGATCACGGCGTCGCAAGGGAAGGTCTTCACTTCCATCGTGCGCAGGTCCATCGCGCAGATGCCGCGTGCCACACCGTTGTTGTCGAGCACGGCGGAGAGGAACTCCCAGCCTTCGTACTTGGTGACGCGGTTCTCGCTCTCGAAGCGGCGAACCTGTTCATCCAAAGCGTACAAAAGCTGCTGGCCTGTAGTAGCGCCTGCAAACGCGGTGCGGTGATACAGCGTGCCACCAAAGCGGCGGAAGTCCAGCAGGCCCTCAGGCGTGCGGTTGAACGGTACACCCATGCGGTCGAGCAGATCGATGATCGCCGGGCCCATCGCGGTCATTGCCTTCACCGGCGTCTGATTGGCGAGGAAGTCGCCGCCATAGATCGTGTCGTCGAAGTGCTTGAGGACGTCGTCGCCTTCGCCCTTCAGGTTCTTCGCCGCATTGATGCCGCCCTGCGCGCAGACAGAGTGGGAACGCTTCACCGGCACGATCGAAAACAGGTCAACCTTGCCGCCCGCTTCGGCGATCTTGATGACGGCCGAGAGACCCGCAAGGCCTCCGCCGACGACGATGATTCTGGGTGTTGCTGCTGCCATCAGAAACTTCCTCGAAAATAATTTCCTAAAACACTAGCCCCAAGCATCATTGCGAATCCCGTTGCCATCAGTTGATAGCCGCGCCGTAAGCGTAATGAGGGAATAGCATCACTCCAAGCAGTCGCTCGATACTCGCTGATCACGTGTGTCGAACCTGCGCCGATGACATTCCACCACTGTCGCTTTCGCAACTTCTTATACTTTGCGTCGAGCCGCTTCGACATCTGAATCACAGCTCGATTAGCTACTACTGCACCTGCAATGACGATGAGGATTCCAACGACCATCAGCGCCACGGCAAGGCGAAACATTCTTACCGAACCTCACCCGGCTGATTAGGATTCGTCACTCCAGGCGCATTCACACTCGGCGCAGGCAACGCAATCCCCGCAGGCTGTTCCGGCATCACATCCGCCGGAGCATTCGCATACTTCGGGTTGATGAACGCATACATCCCCACCAGGCCAAGAATGCAAAGCCCGGTACCGAATGCCGCACATACATAGCCAAAGTTCTTGCGCGCCTTATTGCCCGGCGTGATGCCCCACTTCGCGGCGAAGAGCCAGATGCCATAAGCAAAGTGCCAGCAGGTGGCGATCATCGCGATCACATAAATCGCCAGCATCCACGGGTTGTGCAGCTCCACCTGAACCTTATGGAACGCCGCGCCCGGGTGCTCCGGCAACTGCACGCCAGCGAAGCGCTGACGCCACACGTGCTGCACGATGTAGAGCAGTGCAATGATGCCCGTTACGCGCTGCATCAGATAGCCGAAGTTGCCGGCCCACGGATAGACGTTGACGTTCGAGCGGCCGCGGAATGCGATGAACACGCCGTAGAGTGCGTGGAAGGCCAGCGGAATAAAGATGAACGCCCACTCGAGCACACGCACGAGCGGAAGCGAGTTCAGGAACTTCACCTGCTGCGCATAAGCCAGCGGGCCGTTGGTGGCCTCGAAGTTCGAGACAATGTGCTCGATCAGGAACGCGCCGATGGGCACGATGCCGGAGAGCGAGTGCAGCTTGCGCCAGAGAAAGCTATGGCCTTCGCCCGCGCGGAGCGGCTGAACGCCCTTCAGGGGCGGTGTGGCGGGCGGTGCAGGCGTTGCGGCAGCGGCCATGAATAAAACTCCTCGCCTCTCATCAGGACTCGCGGGCTTATGAGGCGGAGACACACACCGAAGCATTCGCGGAGAGGCACACCGATTCTCACACCCGCGAAAATGCGAGGTCAACCCATGGATTGGTGGAGGTCACGGTAATCGCACCTCTGTGCGATATCGGCCCTGAGTGGTCGCAGTTCTTATGCGGCCATCAACAGAGCAAATCGAGGTTTGTTATCCGATGGACTGCAGCAGTTCGCGGAACGCGCGGCCGCGATGGCTCACCGTCCACTTTTCCTGCTGCGACATCTCGGCCATCGTCTTGCCGGTTTCGGGCATGAAGAAGAGCGGGTTGTAGCCGAAGCCGCCTTCGCCGCGATACTCGCTGATGATCTGGCCCTCGCAGGTGCCGTAGGCGCTCCACAAGACTTCGCCGTCGCGCGCAATGACCAGCGCGGCGACGAAGCGTGCGGCACTCAGCACCTCGCCCCGCGTGCCAGCGGCGTGCAGGCGTTCGAGTAGATACGCGTTGTTGCGCTCGTCTTTGGTGCCGCTGCCAGTGAAGCCGCCGTCGTCGGCAAAGCGGGCGGAGCGAATGCCCGGGGCGCCCTCCAGCGCATCGACTTCCAGGCCGGAGTCATCAGCCATGACGAGCTTGCCCGGCGCGAGCAGCGAGTAGGCCACGGCCTTAATCTCGGCGTTCCCCATGTAGGTCGCGGCGTCTTCCACGGGCTCGGGCATCTGCTTGATGCCCGGCAGCGCGAGCACCTCCACGTCCGCACCCTGCGCCGAAGCTACGAACTCGGCGAGCTTTCCTGCGTTACCCGTCGCTGCGTAAATCGTCGTCATCGTTCTCTCTGCCATGTCTTCACTACTTTATGATCTGTTGTCCTGAGCACCGCGAAGAATCTGCTAGTCTTCGACCTTTCATCCCCACCACAACTACCGTGGCGTAACCTTCGCGTCCTTCGCGCTCTTCGCGTCGAAGCTCTTCCTCGCCTCGCCCACTGCCGCATCTCGCAGAATACCCACGCGCCCATCCGGCCCCACGACGAATGGCAAACTCAAAGCATTCCAATCGCGATCGGCTCCAGCCTGATCCATCGCTCCCGGCCGCAAAGCCTGCCAATTCCGCCCATCATCAAACGAAACATCCGTCCCATTAGGCCCGACGGTGATCCAAGTCTTGAGCTTCTCGTCATAGGCTACGGAGCTTCGGTAGCCATGCGGTGCCGAAGCAACAGCCAGCCAATGCAATCCATCATCCCTCGTGTATGCAGCGTTGTGTTCCGCATCCTCTGGCTGCTTGTAGTCTCCTCCGACCGCGATGAGATGAGTTGTGTGATCACTTGTTCTTTTCGCCAGAGAGAAAATCCCTGCAGAATCTCCGATGCCAAACATTGGCATCGGAGAGGATTTCCAAATAGGAGCGTTCCCTGAGGTGGATTTTTCCATTCGAAAAATGCGAGCGCCATCCTTCCCGCCTGTTGCGAAAAATGCAGTGGTTCGATGGCTCGACCAAATCACGGATGAATTGCTCGCTGCGAAGACGCCCTCGCCTTCCGCTGCGTTGGCAGGCGCTCCACTCATACATTCTTCAACGTGCGTGTCGTCATCTATCCGGCAGAAGACCTTGAATGCGCCATCAACAGGATCACCCAAGAGAAGTATGTCTTCCGTATCACCAGTTCTGGATGCAGTCATCGCATCAAAGAACCCATCCTTATCCGGATTCGTAAACACGAGCTTCCACGTCGCACAGCCATCCGTGGTCTTATACAGCCGCGATAGATCACCCTTGCCGCTCGACATGACGATCGCTGTGTTCGCATCGAACGCCTGCACGCCGCGGAAGTCGAGTTTCTCCGCACCCGGCGGCACGGCGCACTTCTGCCACAGGTAGCCCATGTCTTCGGTGCGAAGCACGGTGCCGTTCGTGCCCGAAGCCCACGCCACGCCGTTGCCCACGTAATGAATGCCGCGCAGCGACTCGTGCATGAGCGAGTCCTGCATCTCCCACTGCGCCTGCGCGGTGCAGCTTGCCATGAAGATCGCCGCGATGAAGAAGCTTCGCATACGCGAGAGTCTATCGCAGGAGAGGTCAGTTGCTCGTCGCGGCTTGAGTGGAGGTCGCCGCGACATGCGGCTTCGTAAGGAAGACGATATCGACGCGGCGGTTCGCAGCGCGGCCTTCGGGGGTGGCGTTCGATGCCACCGGGCGGTACTCCGCATAGCCCGCCACCGAAACGTGCGAGGCCTGCAGCGTCGAGTGCAGCAGCAGGAAGTGGGCGATCGCTGCTGCGCGCGCGCTTGAAAGCTCCCAGTTCGACGCATAGATCGCAGAGTGAATCGGCAGGTTGTCCGTATGTCCTTCGACGCGAATCTCCGCATCCGGTATCTGTTCCGCGATCCGTTGCAGGGCCGATGTAGCCTCGGGGCGCAACTCCGCGGAGCCGGAAGGGAAGAAGCCTCCCTCATGCAGACTCAACGCAACGCCTTCCTGCACCGAGCGCACGCTGAGTTCGCCGACCTTCACGCCTGCACCGTTTGCATCCTGCTCATGCACGATGCGCGTGATCTTCTTCTCTACCTCTTGGCCGCTCGTCGCCAGCGGTAACTCGATCGGCTTTGGCGTAGCCTGCGGGTTTGCTCCGCTTCCAGGATTCATCGCCGGCGAACTCGAGTGGGAGTCGAATAGCGCCATCTGTGCAAACGCCTGCTGGAAGGCGCTGGCGAATTTCTGCTGCTTCTTCTTATCCGCTTGTCCGCTCGCAAAGAGCACGACGAAGAACGCGAAGAGCAGCGTGATGAAGTCCGCATAGCTCACGAGCCAACGCTCATGGTTTACGTGCTCGGGATGCTTCTTCTTGCTCACGCTGTTGCCTCCGCAGGCTTGGAGTCCATCAGGAAGGTGCGGAGCTTCGTCTCCATCATGCGCGGGTTCATGCCCTCCATGATCGAGATCACGCCTTCGAGCATCATCTCTTTCACCATCATCTCTTCGCGATGACGAATCTTCAGCTTGCCCGCAGCAGGCAACGCAATCAGGTTGGCAACGGCCACACCGTAGATGGTTGCGACGAAGGCAGTGGCAATGCCTCGACCCACTTCGTCGATGTTGTCGAGGTTCTTCATCACCTGGATGAGACCGAGTACCGCGCCGATGATGCCGACGGTCGGAGCGTATCCACCGGCAGCTTCAAACACTGCAGGGATCTTCTCTTCGATCTCGCCTTTGTTCTCCATCTCAAGCGTCATGATCTTGCGCACGTCGCTTGGCTCGGTGCCATCGACGGCGAGCATCAACGCTTGTTTGAGAAAAGGGTCCTTCACCGCCGCAAGGTCCGCATCGAGCGAGACGATACCGCTCTTGCGAGCTTTGTTCGCGAATTCAACGAGCTGCTTGAGCGTGGCTTCGTTGTCATGCGATCCCGCGAAGAAGACCTTTGCTGCTTGCTTGATTGCCGCGAGGAAGATGCTCATCGGAAACTGCAGCATCACCGCTCCCGCAGTTCCACCACCGACAATCATGGCTGCCGTGGGTTGTGTGATCTGCGCGATATTGCCGCCTTCGATCATCATCCCTGCGAGGATGCCGATGACCGCCAAAAGTATTCCGCCAATGCTAGCGATATCCATGATGCGTTGACTCCGTAGTGTTGGCTTAGTGTTTTGTCGGTTCGTTGTGTTGAGCGTCGAAGTGTGTGCGCGCTGCAAGTGCTATATCCGCAGAGGGCCATGCGGTTTGCATGAGAGACACGCGGTAGTGAAAGGTGCGAGCTACGACGACGTCGATCGGTTCTCGCACGATCAGCTTTTCGCCGGTCACGAGTGTGAGCGTCGTATCGGGTGTGGCTTCCGCGTAGCGAATGAGGTCGCAGTTGATCGTGATGCTGTTGCCGTTGAGTCGAGTGAGTTCAATCATGCGTGAGGCTCCAGGCTCTTTATCGGAGCTGGAACGGATTGCATGAGCCGAAAGATTTTTCTCAAGCGATTGGCGTGTGCGCCGATGAAGTGAGGGAACCCGGCGAAGACTCAGCAGCACGGAGCCAGCGCCACACGGCTCACACACTTCAAGCAGCACACTTCACGCAACACACTTCAAGCAACACAGGAGATCCGCATGTCCCTCGGTGTCCTCAATAACATCGCAGCAATGTATGCGCAGAACAATTTGAACCAGACGCAGTCGAACCTGAGCAAGACCTTGAATCAGCTCTCGTCTGGATCGCGAATCAACTCGGGCTCGGACGATGCGGCGGGTCTTGCCGTCGCCAACGGCCTGCAGGCGAATACCGCTGCACTTACGCAGTCCTCGCAGAACGCAACTGACGGCGTTGGTATGCTGCAGACCGCGGACGGTGCTCTCGCACAGGTCACGAACCTGCTCAACCGCGCGGTGACGCTCGCAACCGAAGCAGCCAACGGCACGTTGAACTCGTCGCAGGTGAGCGCGGCCAACCAGGAGTACCAGAACATCCTCACGGAAATCGGCAACATCGGTTCCACGACGAACTTCAACGGCAACCAGGTCTTCACGTCGACGGGCACTTCCATCGTGGTTTCGGACGGCACCTCGAGCGGAACCACCACCTTCAGCGAGAAGACCGGCGTGCTCAGCACGGCTTCGGTTGGCACGACATCTGGCGGTGGCGGCGTCGATTTCGCCTCCACCGCGATCAGCACACTCACGGCCTCCACGGCGACGACGGTACTGACCTCGCTCACGTCAGCGATCCAGGATGTGGCGTATCAACGCGGCACGATTGGCGCGGAAGTAAACCAGCTCGACGCAGCAAGCAATGTCGCAAGCGCAGAGTCGGAGAACCTTACGTCAGCGGAGTCGGACATCATGTCGACCAACTACGGCCAGGCCACGAGCGACATGGCGAAGTATCAGGTGCTCTCGCAGACGGGTATCAGCGCGCTCTCGCAGGCCAACAGCGTGGCGCAGGAAGTGCTGAAGCTGCTGCAGTAGACCGCAGCGCAGTCGGGCCCAGAGACGCGAGCGCTCTTACATCGAGCGCTCGCGTCTTTGTTTAGCGAATCCTCATATTGGAACTAACGTTTTTCTCAGCATCTGCCGATGGAGATGGCAGAGCGAATGCATCTATCCGCCACACGCTCACTCTGCGGAGATTGTCTCTATGGCCACAATCGGACTGTCATTCGGATCTGCCACCAGCGGCGCAGGCTTTGATGTTGCGTCGACTGTGTCGCAAATTATTGCGATCCAGCAGGCGGTAGAGACGCCGTGGAAGACGCAGCTTACGAATCTGAAATCGCAGGACACGGAGTTGTCGACGCTCGGGACCGAACTTGCGACTGTCGCCACAGACCTGCAATCGCTCACGGACTTTGAAGGCGTGATGGCGCAGAAGAACGGCTCGAGCTCGGACACAAGCATCGTGTCCTTGAGTTCGGCGTCTTCCTCTGCTGTCGCGGGATCGCATGAGATTGTCGTGAGCCAGCTTGCACAGACCTCCTCGGTTTACACGCAGTCTTTGGCGAGCGGAACAACCATTGCAGGAAGTATCACGATTCAGGTGGGGAGCGGTACCGCGCAGACGATTGATGTCAGCGATTCGCAGAACACGTTGAGCGGTCTGGCCGCTGCGATCAACAGTGTTGGCATGGGCGTTACCGCGAGCGTGATCTCAGATACGAACGGCCAGCGCCTTTCGATCGTGAGCGCGACCAGTGGCAGTGCTGGTCAATTGACCATAGCGTCCAACCTGACGAACGCCACTTCTGGCAGCAGTATTGCGACGCAGGTGGGCCACAACGGGCAGGATGCGCAGCTCACGGTGGATGGCATTTCGATGACGAGCGCATCGAACACGGTCACGAGCGCGATCCCCGGGGTGACGTTCCAGATCCTGTCGACGTCGACGAGCGCCGTGCAGGTGGAGATCACGAACGACACCGCTTCCATCGCAACGGCGATCAATACTTTCGTGACGGATTACAACAAGCTGGCGACGGAGATCAACACGCAGAGCGGCAAAGACTCAAGCGGCAATGAAGAGCCTTTGGCGGGCAGTCGCACCTTGGCGCTGTTGCAGGAGCAGTTGACCGGCGCACTGGTTGCGGGTGGGGGACAGGGAGCGGTTACCTCGCTTTCGCAGCTCGGCATTGCTGTGAACCAGGACGGCACGTTGAGCTTCACGCAGAGCACAGCGCTTTCCGCGCTGAATGAGAATTTCGCGGATGCCGTTGCGTTCTTCCAGAACTCGGGCAGCTTCGGCGTGAACCTCACCTCGACGTTGACGGGACTGAGCTCGACCGCGACTACAGGTGCGATCTATCTGGCGTTGAAGGAAAACTCCTCGCAAGAAAGCACGCTGAACGACGACATTGACGACCAGGAAGACCGGATCGCGTCGCAGAAAACGCGGCTGACGACAGAGCTGAATAACGCCAACGAGATCCTGCAATCGATCCCGTCACAGCTCAGCGAAATCGATCAGATGTACGCAGCGATCACCGGATACAACGAGAAAGGGTAACGAGAATGATGGATGAGCAGCAGTTGATGGATAGTTATCGTGAGCAGACCTTGAGCGGTGCCACGGGCATTGAGCTTGTCATTGCGCTCTACGATGGAGCGATTCGTTTCCTTTACCGTGCCGTGATGGCGGTGGAGGAAGAGGATGCGCGGGGCCGTCGAATCGCGGTGAAGAAGGCCCTCGACATTCTGATGTACCTGCAAGCGCGACTGAGGCCGGATGTCGGCGGCAAAACTGCGCAGGCCCTGGGAGATTTCTATGCAGCGATGTTCCAGTTGACGCTGGAGGCTTCGCATCGCGCGTCGGCAGAGGAGCTGCAGGAGATCATTCTCTGCATCCGCAATGTGCGTGATGCATGGATGGTCGTCGCTCGTGATCCTGAGGCGAACAAGATTCTTCCGCGAGAGCTTCGCACGCGAGAAGAGAAGTTCACCGCTGTACCGACACACGCTGTAGCGCAGGAGTTCGCTGCGGAGAGCACTTCTCGTGGCTGGGCTGCGTAGCTTGGCTGCTTAGTTGTCTGGTTAGCTTTACACGGCCTCGAGCTCTTGCTCGAGGCTTTGCTTTTCCGCCAGTTCTGCGTAGTAACCGCCACGTGCGAGCAGCTCGTCATGCGTGCCAAGCTCTGCAACGCGACCGTCTACGAGCACCGCGATGCGGTCTGCGCTGCGAGCGGTCGAGACACGATGCGCGATCAGGATGGATGTGCGTCCCTGCATCACCGTGCGCAGGCCGTTGAGGATCTGCTCTTCGGTGTAGGTGTCAACCGAGGCGAGCGCATCGTCGAGAATGAGAATGCGCGGATCGCGGAGGATGGCGCGCGCGATCGCGGTGCGTTGCTTCTGTCCGCCGGAAAGAGTCACGCCTCGTTCGCCTACGATCGTGTCGAAGCCGTGAGGAAACTCGAGAATTTCATCCGCAATGTGAGCGACACGGGCCGCCTCGACGACCTCGTCACGCGTGGCACCGGGGACGCCGAAGCTCACGTTGTCATGGATCGTCGCGGAGAAGAGGAACGTCTCCTGCGGCACGGTGCCGATGGCTCCGCGAAGCGTCGCAAGCGGATAGCTCGCGATGGGGCGACCATCGATCAGCACCATGCCCGCGTCAGCATCCTGCAAACGCGGAATCAACGCGGTGAGCGTACTCTTGCCTGCACCTGTGGGTCCGACGATCGCCAAGCTTGAGCCTGCAGGGACGTGGAGCGAAATGTCGTGCAGCACCTCGGGTCCAGTGGCGTAAGTGAACCGCAGGTGATCGAAGGTGATGTCGCCCTGGATCGCAACATCCTTCAGCGAAGCATCTGCGTTAGAGTCGTCGATTGCGGGTTTCTCGATCATGAGTGCGTGGATGCGGGTAACGCTTGCCGTGCCGCGCTGCACGAGATTCACAACCCAGCCGATCGCGATCATCGGCCACGTGAGCTGCACCATGTAGACGTTGTAGCTGGTGAACTGTCCGACCGTGATGTGATGCAGTACGACTTCACGACCGCCGACCAGCAATGTGATCATGAGCGATAGGCCGAGCACGAGTTCGAGCGTCGGCCAAAGCATGGCCATCAGGCGCGCGAGCAGCAGTGAGCGACGGATGTACTCACGGTTCGATTCTTCAAAGGCCGCGATCTGCGCTTCTTCCTGCGCGAAGGCGCGGATGAGGCGTGCGCCGGTGAAATTCTCTTCGGCCTGCGCGGAAATGTCAGAGAACATCGCCTGAATGCGTTCGAAGCGCGTATGAATCTTCGCGCCGAAGTACTGCACCAGGATGGAAGCGAAGGGCAGCGGAAGGAAGGCAACCAGCGTAAGGTGCGGGCTGATGCGCATCATGAACGGCAGCGCGGCCGCGGTGAAGACGATGGTGTTCGCCGCGTACATGATCGCCGGGCCGAGCAGTTGGCGGACAGCGCTTAGATCATTCGTCGAGCGCGCCATGATGTCGCCGGTACGATGGCGCTGGAAGAACGATGGTGGCTGCAGTTCGAGGTTCGCAAAGAGATCGTTGCGGAGGTCGAATTCGATCTCGCGCGAAGCGCCGATGATGATCTGGCGCATGAGATAGAGGAAGGTTCCTGAGACTACCGCGAGGCCCAGCAGGAGCGACGCGTAGAGCGCGACATGTCGCGCGGAGAGATCGTGTCGAAGGCCGTCCACTGCGCGCCCGATGATGAGCGGCAGCACGGCCTTTGTACAGTTGTAGATGACAAGCGCCAAACAGCCCCAGGCGAAGCTGCGCCAGTAGCGACGGAGATACGGGAAGAGTGGGCGTAGGCGATTGAACATCTGTCTGCAGTGTATTGGATGAACGAGAAACGGCCGCGGCTCAAAAAGCCGCGACCGTTTTCAGTAGCGTGGATTTACTTGGTTTCGGGCTTTGCCGTGGGGGCAGCACCATTGGTCGCCGGAGTTGCGGGCTTCTCTTCCATCTTCGGTGCCGGAGCGGCCTTCGGCTTGGGCTGGTCGTCGCTCTGTGCCACGAGTTCCACGTCAAAGATCAGCTCTGCCTTTGCGGGGATGACGGGCGGGTGGCCCTGGTCGCCGTACGCCAGCGGGTAGGGCACGAAGAGGCGACGCTTGCCGCCGACGTGCATGCCTTCAAAGCCGGTGTCCCAGCCCTGGATGACGCGGTGCTGGCCGTAGGGGAACGAGATGGGCTCGCCGCGGTCCACAGAGGAGTCGAACTTGGTGCCGTCGGGAAGGTAGCCGGTGTAGTGCACGGTGTACCACTTGTTCGGTAGCGCGAGTTCGCCGGTACCGATCTTCGTGTCGATGTAAACGAGCGAGATCGTGATCGGCTTCACATCGAGAGCCTCGCGCAGCGCGGGGCTCAGCATTGGCGACGCGTAATCGAGCGAAATGTCGGAGCGCTTCGTGATGGTGTAGAGCGGCTTCGCGCAGGGGCTGCCTGCCGGGAGCGCTGGAATCTTTTCAGATAGCTTGGGCAGGGTGACGCAACCGCCAAGAGCGGATTCGCTGCTCACCGCCTTGTGCGCGGTCGCGGCGCGATGAGGCGCGGCAGCGGGCTTGGCGGTCTGCGCGGCGATGCTCAGGGCAGAGCCGGTGAGGACGAGGACGGAGAGGGAAGCGATCGAGGATTTCATCTCGCATCCAGTGTAAGCAAAAACGCGCTTACGTGGGCGTTCTCAGCAGCAGATAGCCGCCAGCGCAGGCGAAGAGGATATCCGGCGACCAGGCGGCTAATACCGCAGGCAGTGAGTTTACGTTGCCGAGATTTTCGGTAATGCCCGCGATGACCCAATAAGCGATCGCCAGTCCCACGGCCGCGCTCATGCCCGCGATGGAGCCGCGCTTGCCCGCCTGTAGTGAAAAAGGAATCGCGATCAACGCCATGACGAGGGTGACCAGCGGGTAGGCCAGTTTCCGATTGAGCTGCACGCGCAGACGCATCGTGTCGAAACCGCTCTGGCTCAGGTCGTGGATATACGTGCGCAGCTCCGTGAAACTCATCTGCTGCGACTGGCGATCTTCTTTCTTGAAGTACGAAGGGCGTTCGCGAATCTCAGGGAAGGTGGCGTGGGCGAAGGTCTGGTAGTCCGAGACGGAGTCGTCGCCGAAGGAACGCTGCCACCCATTCTCGAAGATCCAGGTGTGCTCGTTCTCATCCCAGCGCGTGCTCGTGGCGAAGATGCGGCGTGTCAGGCGGAAGGTTCCGGGCTCAAACTCGAAGACCGTCAGGTTTGCGAAGACGTTCGTGTCTGGACCGAAGAACTGGTAGTAGAAGATGCGCGTCGGCTGCGTCGACCCGCCGGATTGCCCGGACATCCACTTGCGATCAGGACGCAAAAACGTCTGAGCAGGCTTGCCCTTGATGGTGGAGAGTAGCGCTTCCTGCTTGCGGTTGGCATCGGGCAGATAGAACTCATCGAACGCGAACAGCGCGGCAGAGATCAAGGTCGCAATCAGCAGGACGGGCGTCACCATGCGGTAAAGGCTTGTTCCCGTGGCCTTCATCGCGGTCAGTTCGCTGGTGCGGTTGAGCGTGCCAAAGGTGATGAGCACGGCGACGAGCGAGCAGACAGGTGTGACGTTATAGAGGATGAACGGAATGAGGTTCATCAGGTACTCGCCCACGGTCACGAGCGGCGTGCGGTACTTGATGATGTCGCCGATCAGCTCGAAGAACGTGAAGATGAGAAACAGCACGGTAAGGCTGAGCAGAACGAGGATGAAGTTCCGCACGAAGTTGCCCATCACATACTCGTCGAGGATGAGGGGGAAGCGCACATGGAGCGCGCGACGGAGGCGTTGTGTCCATTGATTGCTGAGCGTATTCGTACGCAGCTCGCTGGCCGGAGTTTTCTGCTTCTTCGAGAAGATGCCGGCGATCGTCGATCCGAGCTGAGAGAGCAGGCCCAGCGAGAGCGCGCTGCGGGACATCTGCTGAATGAGCACTCCGCCAGCGAGCGCGAAGAGCACGTTGGCTCCCCATACGCCGACGCCTGCAGAGACCTTGCCCTGGCGCGCCATTGCAATGCCCATCGACGACGCGAAGTAGTAGAGGAAGACGAGCAGCAGCGTAACGACGAAGCCCGTGCCTTTACCGCCTCGTTTGGAAGAAAGTCCCAAGGGCACGCCGACCAGCATGAGCACCAGGCAGGCGGCCGGGAAAGAAAAGCGACGGTGCAGCTCGATGCGGTATGAGCGGCTATCGCCGGGGCGATGCATCAGCGTCCAAAGCTCGCTCGTCGGCGTTGCCTGCAGCGGCGTATCGCGGCGACTCAAGTGAGAGTCTTCGCCTTGCTGCCCGACCTGTACGGGCAGGTCCGCGGTGTTGAAGGTGGAGATATCGTACCGGTTGGGATCGTCGCGCGAAAGATCATGCCGCGAACCATCTTCCATCTGCAGATGAAGTGTCTGCGCGTCGCTGCTGAGGACGTACGTGCGCTCGGCGGAGATGATGCGCGGTTGTGAAGGCTTCGTCAGATCGGCGAGGAAGACGTGCTTCCAAAGGGCGGTCCCATTCGCGCCGGGCTGGACTTCCTGCACGTACAGCACGTAGTTCTTGAAGTCTTCGTAGAAAACGCGCGCCTGCACTTCGACTGTGGCCTGACTGGTCTTGGCCTGCTCCTCATACTGAAGCAACGCCCGGGCCGCGCGGGGTGCGAGCCATAGCGAGTTCGCCAGGCCGAGGCCCCACATGACCACGGCAAGCAGGCCGACGATGCGGATGAAAGACATCACCCCGAGTCCGCTGGCGCGCATAGCGGTGATCTCGCTGTCCGCGGCAAGACGGCTCAGGCCAAGCAGAATGCCGATCAGCACCGCCATCGGAATGGTGAGCGTGAGGAAGTTCGGCAGCAGATAGCCGATGAGCAGGAGAATGTCGCCCGGACCGGCCACGCCGCGCACGGCGAGTTCCAGCAACGGCAACAGATAGCGCATAAACAAGATGAACGTGAAGAGCACGCCGCCGAGTGCAGCATAGCCAATCACTTCGCGAAGGATGTAACGCGTGAAAATGCGCACTGAGAGTTGAACCGTCCTGTTGGGAGCAGTTTATCGCGCGGCGCGGAGGCGAAGCGAGTTCGCCAGCACGGAGAGCGAGCTGAGAGCCATCGCCAGGCTCGCAAAAACAGGGCTGAGCGTGAGTCCGAAGTGCGGATACAGCGCTCCGGCGGCCAACGGCAGCATGATGACGTTGTAGCCCAACGCCCAGAAAATGTTTTGCCGCATCACGCGCTGCGCCTGACGGCCGAGACGAAAGGCGGTTGGCACCAGGCGAAGGTCCGGGCGCAGCAGCAGAATGTCGCCAGCCTCGCGGGCAAGGTCCGTGCCACCTGCCATGGCGATACCGAGGTCCGATGTGGCAAGAGCAGCGGCGTCGTTGATGCCGTCACCCACCATCGCTACGCGATGGTGTCGCGACTGCAGCTCCGCGATAGCCTCGGTCTTTCCGGCGGGGGTGCAGCTTGCGCGAATCTCTTCGATGCCGACTTGCTGCCCAATGGCTTCAGCAGAGGCGCGGACGTCGCCAGTGAGCATGAGCGGCTGGATGCCGATCGTCTTCAACGCGCGAACGACGTCGATCGCTTCCGGCCGCGGTTGATCCTCCGCAAGCATGGTGGCCGCGTGCACGCCGTCCACGACGATGTACAGCGGGGTCGCCGAGCCATGTTCGGCGGTGGACGTCACTGGCAGCAGAGCGCTATTGCCCACAGCCACTACGTGCGCATCGACGGTCGCGACGACGCCTTCACCGGGGCGCACGATCGCCTCCGTGGCAGCGAGTCCCGCGAGCCCCAGCGTCTGCGCGTAGTCGAGCACAGCTTGCGCGAGCGGGTGCGTGCTGTTCTTCTCAACGGCTGCGGCCCAGGCTATCAAATCATGGGGAGAGAACGCATCATAGTGTTGCTCAAAGCCGACGATGGCGGGTGTGCCATGGGTCAGGGTGCCGGTCTTGTCCAGAGCGATGCGCTGGATGTCAGCAAGTCGCTCAAGCACATCGCCACCTTTGATCAGTAGCCCAAGCTGCGCAGCGCGACCGATCGCTACCGTCACCGCTGCAGGTACCGCGATGCCCATCGCGCAGGGGCACGCAACGATCAGCACAGCGATGGCCATGGACGACGCGCGCACCGGACCCACATGGCCCACCATCAGCCAGAGCGCAAAGGTCAGCAGCGCCAACACCAGCACGCAGGGCACGAAGATCGCGCTGATGCGATCTCCCCATCGCTGCAGCGGCGCGCGCTTTCCCTGCGCCTGTTCGAGCAGTTGAGCAACCTGTGCGACGGCGGCATCAGCTCCGACGGCCGTGGCTTGCAGCACCAGGACTCCGTCGAGGTTCAAGGTTCCGCTCGATACGCGATCGCCCGCATGACGCACGACCGGCAGCGGTTCGCCGGTCAGCATCGACTCGTTCACGGAGCTCTTGCCGTCGAGGATGATGCCGTCGACCGGAATGCGGTCGCCGGGAAGAACGCGGACGATGTCTCCTGCCACGAGCGCGTCGACCGGAAGAGATGTCTCCTGCAGCTCATTCCAACTCGCGGGGATTGCCTCTTCCGCTCCGAGCAGGAAGCGAGCTGAGGATGCCTGCATTTTGCCGAACGCCGCGAGCGCTTCGCCTGCACGGCGTCGCGCGCGCGACTCAAGCCAGCGGCCCACGAGCAGGAATGCGAGGATCAACGCTACGGCCTCGTAGTACAAATCCGCCGAGCCTGCGTGGGCGAGCATCCACTGCGGCGCAACCGTGGAGGCGAACGACGCCGCGAATGCTGCGAGGGTCCCGACAGCGATGAGCGTGTTCATGTTGCTCGCCGCGTGCCGTGCCGCGCTCCAGGCTGCACGATACACTTCGCCCGCCAGAACCATGCTCGTGCCCGCGATAGCGCAGAGCGTCCAACGCAAGATCGCGGGGGATATCTGCATGGACCACTGCGGCATCATTCGTGCGCAAAGCCCGCATGTGCCCGGGTGCATCATCAGCGGCATCGAGAGCAGCATCGCCACCGCACCCAGCAGCACCGATCCCAGCACGCGCGTACTCTGCGCGTCGGAGTCCTGCGCTTCCGTGGCTCCAGCAGCTTTGCTGCCGGGAAGGGACGCTCGATAGCCAGCTCGCTGCACGGCGGTGATGAGGCTATCGGCAGACACAGCCGTGCGTACTGCTACGGTGGCCGTGTTCGTCATCAGATTGACGTTGGCGGAGTCTACGCCAGAAACACCCGCAAGCGCGCGCTCCACATGGGCCTGGCACGCCGCACAGGTCATGCCTTCCACCTGAAGACGAACGCTGGCCTGCTCAGACAACTTAGGCCCCCGCGACAACGCGCGTGGGATAGCCGGCCGTCGTCAACGCGTCGATGACTTGCTGTGACGGCAAATTTGTCTCAGCTTCCGCACCGCCGATATGAACTTCGGTGGCGCGCGTGCCGTCGAGCGCGTTCAGCGTTTTCATCACGCTGCGAACGCATCCGCCACAGCTCATCTTTTCGATCTCGAGAGTTAGCTTTGCCATCTTTACTTCCAATGCTTCCGGTTACGAGAGTCGTCTAGGCAGAGAACTCCGGTGCGAAGCGATAGCCCACTCCGCGAACCGTGATCAGGAAGCGAGGATTCGCCGGATCGGGTTCGAGGTAGCGACGCAAGCGCACGATGAAGTTGTCGATGGCACGCGTGTCGGTATCTTCGTGCACGTGCCACACGTTTTCCAGCAGGTCTTTGCGGGCGATCACTTTATTGGGTCGCTCAAGCAGATAACGCAGCAGGTCGGCTTCCATTACAGTCATGTGCACAACCTGCTCGCCGCCCCGGATTTCCAGGCCTGCGAGGTCGATCTCACGCTCACCGAGACGTACTGGTTGTTCGTCGATGGCTGCGTCTGTCTGCGGATGTAGCGGTGTTCGTTGCCACTGCACGCGGCGCATCAGCGCGTGCAGTCGCGCGAGTAGAACATTCAGGTCGAAGGGCTTGGGCAGATAATCATCCGCACCTGCTGCGAAGCCTTGCACGATGTCCTCCGTGCGTCCGCGCGCAGTCAGCATGAGCACAGGCACATACCATCCTGCATCGCGTAGAGCGCGTGCGATGGAGAAGCCATCCATCCCCGGCAGCATCACGTCAAGCACCACAGCCGAAAGCTCGCTCGCGTGTTCCAGCAACCACGCGAGCGCAGCATCGCCGTCAGCTTCATGATGGACGCGGTAGCCTTCTGCTTCGAGGTTGAACAGGAGGCCCTGCGCGATATGTTCTTCGTCTTCAACGACGGCGATCAGCGGCGTCGTGTTGGAATCACTCATACGTTCTCCGACACAGCGGCTACGCCGTTCGCGATAGCCAGGGGAAGCCTCAACAACATGGTAGCTCCATGCCCAAGCCCTTCGCTCTGCGCGCGGATGCTGCCGCCATGCTGTTTCGCGATGGTCTTCACCAGAAAGAGTCCGAGACCCGTTCCCTTGATCTTCACGCGGTCCGTGGAGAACGACCGATAGAAGCGTTTGAAGATGCGCTTAAGCTCGCGCGGATCGATGCCGAGTCCCTGATCTTCAATGGTGATCAACGCCCAGGTGTATTGGTCGATCGAAACGCGGCAGCGCACATTTACACCGTTCGGCGAATACTTCACCGCGTTGTCCAGCAGATTGATGACCGCAGTGCGGAGGTCTTCAGGATTGCCCATCACGTAGAGGCGGACGCCGCCCGAAGGTTCAGCGAGCGTGATGGCGCTCGGTGAGAGTTGATGCCGCTGCAGGGCGACCGCTACGGAGTCAGCCATCAGCGCATGAAGATCGATGCGCTCGAAGCGGCCTTGATTGGCTCGTTGCCCGAGCTCGCCGGCTTTGAGCACTTGTTCCACGGTGGCGAGCAGGCGGTCGGTGTCAGATCGCATGACCGTGTAGAACTTGTGCCGCTGTGCCTCGTCGAGCGTTCTGCGCTCGAGCGTGTCGAGATAAAGGCGGATGCTCGCGATCGGCGTCTTTAACTCGTGAGTGACGGCGTTGAGGAAGGAGTCCTGGCGCTCGTTGCGGCGGATCTCGCGGACGAGGAAGACGGTGTTGATGACGACGCCTGCGATGAGGATCGCAAAGAGGATGATGCCCAGCAGATCGAGCGCGAGGCGGCGGCCGTTATTGTGAACCCAGGAGATGTTCAGCACCACGGCAAGCACCGTCAGGCAGACGCCGAGTGTGATGAAAAACGCGATCGCTCCTCGGCGCCGGGTGAGGTTCATAGATGAGGGAAGTATAGATGAGGGAAGCGGCGCCAAAAGCAGAAGGCCGCTCTCTTGTGAGAGCGGCCTTTCGCTTTTGCGGATCGACTAGACGCCAGCGGGCTTCGGGTTTTCCGGATCCCACTTCGCGATCTGGACCTTCTTCGCGAGGCCGAGCTTCTCCATGAGCCAGATGCCGTAGTAGTTGATGTCGAACTCATACCAGACCAGGCCGTGACGAGCGCTGACCGGATGCGCGTGATGGTTGTTGTGCCAGCCTTCGCCACCGGTGAAGATCGCAACCCACCAGCTGTTACGCGAGTCATCGCGCGTTTCGAAGCGGCGCTTGCCCCAGAGGTGAGCAGCCGAGTTCGTCAGCCAGGTAGCGTGCAGGCCGAGGCAGACGCGGAGGAAGGTCGCCCAGAACATCATGCCGAGGCCGCCAGCGAGGCGGTGGCCAGCAGGGGCGAGTGCAGCACCGATGCCGATCTGGAGGAAGCCTGCGATCGTCAGCGGGAGCCAGTGGTACTTCGACAGCCAGACGTGCACGCGATCGCGCGTAAGGTCGGGAGCGTAGCGGCCGAGAAGAGCGGTTTCCGAGTGCAGCGCGCGGCCGGTAAGAATCCAGCCAGCGTGCGCCCACCAGGTGCCGTCATGCGGCGAGTGCGGATCGCCTTCCTGGTCTGAATTCTGGTGATGCACGCGGTGCGTGGCCACCCAGAAAATCGGTCCGCCTTCAAGTGCGAGCGTGCCGCAGATGGTCAGCACGTACTCCCAGAACTTCGAGGTGCGATAGCCGCGGTGCGTCAGCAGGCGGTGATAGCACATGCCGATGCCCACGTTGATCGCGAGGAAGTACATGACAACAGCGGCAGCCACGTTCTTCCACGAGAAGAAGAAGAACGCACCGATCGCAAGCACGTGGAAGGCGGTCATCGCGATGGCGGTGACCCAGTTGATGCGGCCATCGTCAAACTTGCGGCCGAGGCGGATCTCTTCGCGCAGCTTGCGGCGCTTCTCCTCTGCCACTGTGACGGAGCCGTAAAGGTCTGTAACGGTTTCTTGCGAATCGATAGTCGGAGTCATGCGTTTGCTTCCTTGGTGGTGAATGAAACTTGAGTGATCGGGGACTCTACATTTCCAACCATAGTGCGAATGCTGACAGAGTGGTGTAACAGTTGTGTACTTGTTGCCGGACATTTCATACGCGCAAGGAAAGAGGCCCCGAACAGTGTCGGGGCCTTCTTTGAAATGCTGCTGGATCGCTATGCGAGAGCTACTTCGCGTTCCGGCTCGTGCTCGTAAGCGTGCTCTACTGTCGGCTCGTGCACACGTTCAAGACCTGTGCCGAAGAGCCCGATTGAAACCAGCAGAATGAGCAGCGGTTCGATCGGCTGACGATAGTCCATGGAGCTGTGCGTCAGGTAATACGGCAGGGGGAAGATCACGATCGCCACGATGTACGGCATCAGCGTGTTCATGCGTTGACGGCTCCAGCGCCTGACGCCGCGAGCAGTCGCCCAGAGAAGGAAGAGGCAGAAGGGAACGTTCGGCAGATCGAACGGCTCGTAGCGCAGATACTGCGGTGCAAACGACCAGTAGCCCGTCCAGAAGCGCACAACGCGTCGTGCCGTGGCGATCAGGAAGAAGTCCGGATGCTCCTTCACGAAGGTGATGGAAAGTTCGCGCTTATGCTTCAGGTAATCAAGCTCGCCCATTTGCACGTACTTCTGCAATTCGACGTTGCTGGAAGCCGGATGCGTGGAGGCGGAGTTCGACTCATGTGCATCGCCGCTGTTGCCGGCGTAGAACTCTTCCCAGAATCCATCGCGGACGAAGAACGTCGCGTGCATCACCTTCATGTTGCGGATCGTCCACGGGGTGCAGGCGGCCGCGAAGGCCAGCGAGGCGATGATGATGCGGCCGGAGGCGAGCCATGTGCGCTGACCACGCGTTCCGTGCGAACGGCGCCAGACCTTCGCCGCCGCGATCAGCAGCAGGAAAGGAAGCATCGTCGCAATCGACGGGTTCGTCATCACGGTAATGCCGTAGAGCAGGCCGAAGAGGCACCACATCCACGCGCCGCGGCGGTGGAGCGTCTGCGCTACCAGGATGCAGCTGGTGAAAAGCAAGGAAGTGAGTGCGTAGTCCCAAATTCGCGTTGCAGAGAAGTAGATTGCGAACGGATAGAGCGCCCAGGAGATGGCGGCGATGCGACCTGCGCGCTTCGAAAGCGCGTTGCGTGCCACGAAGTAGAGCACGACCGCAGTCAGCGAAGAGCACACGCTATTGAAGGTGAGAATCGCGACGGCGGAGTGGATCGTGTTCAGTCCAAAGAGGAAGAACGAACCGGCTACCAGATAGGTATAGACCGGTGGAACCAGCGCCGTGGGGCCGGTAAATGCCAGATAGGGCGAGCTGAAGCCCATGCCCATGAAGATCGAGCGGGCCGTCCAGCCCACTTCCCAGCTTTCCCAACCCAGATCGTTGTAGCTGATCGTGTGCGAAGGAAGCTGATGCACCAAAACGAACAGGACTATAAGACGGATAGCGAGCGCGAAGCAGAAAACAGAGCCCAGAAACACCGGAATCGAATGGAAACGATCAAGCCACGACTGCCGCGATGAACCTGCGTGCGACACAGTGGAGGTGCGGGTCTGTTTGTTGGTCTCAGTGAAAATAAGAACGCTTCCTTCGTTGGCTAATGTTCCAACTATTCTATGCGAACGGCGGGGGACCCGCTATCGATTTCGCCAGGGCTTGGGATTTGGTTCAGTGCTGTGAACCGTTATGGGTCACCTTGTTGGACGGAATGAACGTCCTAACGAGTGCACGATATCATGCAGCAAGGAGATCTTTTGTTGACAGAAAGTGGTACACAAGCGACGCGCATTGTGCCTCGGACGTTCTGGGTTTGTGCGGTCATCGCCATCGTGGTCTGGGCCCTCGTCCCCAATTATGTCGTTGGTTGGGACTTGAACGTTTACAAGGCCGCCCTGATTTCACTGCGGCACCACCACGATCCCTACGCTGACGCAATTGCCGTGCAGCGTGCGTTTCACGCAGAGGGGCCTCATCCTCCGGGCACTCCCGTCCCTTTCTGCTATGTTTACTCTCCGATTACTCTGCCGATCGTAGGGCTGGCCGCACGCCTCCCGCTGGTCTTCGATGCCATCGTCTACTGGACGATTTATGTCGCTGCCACCATTGCAGCCATCTGGTTCGGAACGAAGTTCTTCATCGATGAGCGCGAGCGTCGCGTCTTCCGGTTTGTGCTGCCCGCCATCGTGTTCTTTCCGGCCCTGCTGCAGAACGACGTCTTCTTCGCGGGCAATATCGCTTACATCCTCTATGCCGCGCTGCTGCTTTGCACCTGGTATGCGTTGCGCAAGGGAGCTTGGCTGCCGTTCTATCTCGTGCTCGTCGCGGTGAGCTGCGTCAAGGCGCCGTTGATGTATCTTGTGGTCATTCCGCTGATGCTGGCGAAGAAGCAGTGGCTTCCTGCTGCGATTGCGGTCGCTGCGGGTGTGGCGCTCTTCCTCATCCAGCCGCACATCTGGCCGGACCTCTACCGCAACTACATGACGGGCGTGGAGCTGCAGTTCTCGTTCAACCACGACTTCAGCTCGTCGCCCTCGGGTCTCACGGCGGATGCATTGTTCGACGTGTTGCCGTATAAGCCGGTCTGGGGCGGCTTCTGGCTCTTCTGCTCCTGCCTCTTCGGCGGCATTCTGCTATGGCTCCGCAAGCAATACTTCGCGGGCCGTATCTCGCTGCAGCAGTGGGTCCCCGTCATGCTGTTGGGCGTGGCTTTGCTGAACCCTCGCATCATGGAGTATGACCTCGCTCCGATCACGGTCTTCTTCGCTTTGATCCTGTGGCGTTTCTCGGGCAGCATCACGAACTCCTTCGGCGCTCAGATCGGTGTGGCGCTCGGGGCGTTCGGCCTGGCCAACGGTCTGGCCGCTCACACGTGGCGTCCTACCGCTTGCATGACGCTTGTGCTGCTCTTCTTCTTCGGTTCTTATGATCTGTTCCGTCGGGTAAAGCGCGGCGAGCCTGCACTGGGCTCAACGCTCTATCCGGCCCGCGCGTAACTGCACCGTTCAAAAGGAAAGAGGCATGGCTCTAAGCCATGCCTCTTTTTCCTGCTGTGGCGAATGTCTTAGTACGCTTCGTCCACCATGTTGATCTCGGTCATGCGCGCCGGCTTCTTCTGCCAGGTGAAGAGGTTCGAGATGGAGTAGTTCCACACCGAGCTCAGCACGATGCCGGCGAGGCTGGCGAAGTACCAGGACATCCCTTCGTTCAGCAGGGCGCGCGCGAAGATCACGTTGGCCCATGCACCGAACGAGCAGGCGATCCAGAACGAAAGCAGACCTGTAACGAGACGGAGTCCGCGCAACGAGCGATCACGCCAGGTGATCAGGTTGTTCAGGAAGAAGTTCTCCGTCATCGCAATGTAGGTCGCTGCGATCTGGGCCTTCACAAAGCTCACGTGGAAGAGATGAAGCATCACCCACACGCAGAGCAGATGCGTTGCCGCACCGGCCGCGCCCACCAGCGAGAACGCTGCGAAGCGGGCAGGGATCAGGCGGTGCGTCGCTTTATCGATGATCAGGAAGAAGTATTCGACTGCGGTATTCACGTCGAGCTTCGACTTGCCATGCCTGCGGGTGCGGAAGGTATAACCCACCTCCGCAAATCGCACCGGGCGCGAAGAAGACGCGAGCATATCGACGAGGATCTTGAAGCCGCCACCGTGCAGCGAGCGGACGACGCTGCGGAAGAAGCGGCGATCGACGAGGAAGAATCCGCTCATCGGGTCAGAGATGTCGCAACGGCAGATGCTGTTGGACACTCGCTGCCCCAGGCGCGAGATCCGCACGCGGCCCTTGGAGAACTCACCCATCGAGCCGCCCTCTGCGTTTCGCGTGCCGACGACGATATCGAAACCGCCATCGCGCATCTTGGTGAGCATCTGCGGCACGATCGCCTCATCATGCTGCATGTCGCCGTCCATGATGACGACGTAGCGGGAACTCGTGGCCAGAATGCCTTCAATGCAGGCTGAGGACAAGCCGCGGCGACCGATGCGGTGCACCAGACGTACACGCGGGTTGCGCGCCGATTGCTTGCGCACGATGTCTGCCGTGCCGTCAGGGGAGTCGTCATCGACGAAGATCACTTCCCAATGCAGGCCTGCGAGCACCTTTTCCAGGCGCTGGATAAGTTCCAGAACGTTCGCGCTCTCGTTGTACGTAGGAACAACGACCGCCAGATCAAGCGGGGTCGTCTCAGAAGGCGCTTCGTGAAGTGGTCCCCATGAAGATGAGGAAGGGCCGGTCATTGCGCTTGGAAGTCCTTCAGACAGAATGGGCATGCGTTAGTAAACCTCGCTCAAGAACGTAGACGACACCCATTCTTGGCGGGAGTACCGAGCAGGATGTCCAATTTTAGCCCACAAGCACAGCAGCGCGTCCCCGAAGACGGGAAACGCGCTGTGTACGCTGCTTTTGCGCCGGGACTAGCGCAGAAATGCACTGAGTTCCATGGCCGCAGCACGCAGCGGAGGAAGGAAGCGGGTCTGCATCTCCAGCATCGGCATGCGCGGTGCATGGCCGCTCAGGTTCACGCACGCCACGACGCGGCCGTTCGGTGCCTGCACCGGTACGGCGATCGAACGCAGACCAACCTCGAACTCCTGATCGCAGAGCGCATAACCGTTGCGGCGCACGTTGCGCAGCGCGAGGCGCAACTTCTCCGGCGAGTTGATCGTCTTCGGGGTGTACTGCTGCATGTGCACGCGTGCGAAGTAGGCTTCGAGCTGGTCCTGCGGAAGGTAGGCGAGCAACACGCGACCCATGCTGGTGCAGAACGCCGGAAGGCGTGAGCCGATGTGCAGATCGACGCTCATGACACGCGAAACGCTCGAGCGCGCGATGTAGACGATGTCGTCACCATCCAGCGTGGCCACGGAGAAGCTTTCACCGTGCGCGGCGGACATGCGCTCAAGAATCGGCTGTGCGGCGTTCGCCAGCGTGCTCGACGCGGTGTAGGTGTTGGCGAGCGTCAGCATCTTCGGTCGCAGCGAGTAACGCTGAGCTTCGTCGGCGCCGGCAAAGCCGAGCTTCACCAGCGTGTAAAGACATCGACGCACGGCAGCGCGCGAGAGGCCGGTGCGCAGGCTGAGCTGCGATATGGTCATCTGCGGCATCTGCGGCGTGAACGCCTGAATGACGACGAGGCCTCGCGCAAGGGAAGCCATGAAGTTGGGATCGCCGGTGTACACCTCAAGCGCGGCAGCGGGGAGAAGCTTCTGCTTGGCGAGCGCTACGGAGGCAGCGTCTTGCAGGGGAGAAGCGGAAAGCGGCGCAGAAACGGTGGGCATGGGCAGAGATCCTCTCTGGGCGCTACCAGGAATCGGCCACGCCATTGTCTTCACGATAAACGCACGGCGTGTCCGATTACAAGTATTTCGCACAGGCCATGCGATAAACGAACGAAGACGGTAGGCAAAGTAAAAGGGCGCGACTCTCGCCGCGCCCTACTTTGCTCCTCTTCATCGAGTGATGTCGAGAGTTACTTGGTTGCCTTGTACTTTTCGAGCAGGTTGTTGGTGGAGGAGTCGTGCTTGAGCTCGACCGGCTCCGCAATTTCCTTGATGATGCGCGATGCCAGCACCTTGCCGAGTTCCACACCCCACTGGTCAAAGCTGTCGATGTTCCAGACCACGCCCTGCGTGAACACGGCGTGTTCGTAGAGCGCGATCAGCGAGCCAAGCAGACGCGGCGTGAGCTTCTCTGCGAGGATCGTGTTCGACGGACGATTGCCCTCGAAGACCTTGTGCGGCACCAGTGCTTCAGCAACGCCTTCAGCCTTTACCTCTTCTGCGGTCTTGCCAAAGGCAAGCGCTTCGGTCTGTGCGAAGACGTTGGCCATCAGCAGATCGTGGTGGTTGCCGAGCGGGTTCAGCGTCTTGATGAAGCCGATGAAGTCGCAGGGGATCAGGCGCGTGCCCTGGTGGATCAACTGGTAGAACGAGTGCTGGCCATTGGTGCCGGGCTCGCCCCAGTAGATCGGGCCGGTCTGGTAGTCGACATGCTTGCCGTCGAGTGTGACGTGCTTGCCGTTCGACTCCATCGTGAGCTGCTGCAGGTAGGCAGGGAAGCGCTTCAGGTACTGGTCATACGGCAGGATCGCGACGGTCTGCGCGTCGAAGAACTCGGTGTACCAGACGCTCAGCAGGCCGAGCAGTGCAGGCAGGTTCTTCTCGATCGGTGTCGTGCGGAAGTGCACGTCCATATCGTGGAAGCCAGCGAGCATTTCGCGGAAGTTCTCCGGGCCGATCGCGATCATCGTCGAAAGGCCGATTGCGGAATCCATCGAGTAGCGACCGCCGACCCAGTCCCAGAAGCCGAACATGTTTTCGGTGTCGATACCGAACTTCGCGACTTCCTTCGCGTTCGTCGAGATGGCGACGAAGTGCTTCGCAATCGCGGCTTCGCCCGCGCCAGACTTGAGGAACCAATCACGTGCACTGTGCGCGTTGGTCATGGTCTCGAGCGTGGTGAAGGTCTTCGAGGCGATGAGGAAGAGCGTCTCTTCGGGGTCGAGATCGATCACGGCTTCTGCGAAGTCGGTGCCGTCCACGTTCGAAACGAAGCGGAAGACAAGGTTGCGCTGCGAGTAGAACTTCAGCGCTTCGTACGCCATCACGGGGCCGAGATCTGAGCCGCCGATACCGATGTTCACAACGTTCTTGATGCGCTTGCCGGTGTGGCCGAGCCATGAGCCCGAACGGATCTTTTCCGCAAAGCCGCTCATCTTGTCGAGCACCGCGTGCACTTCAGGAACCACGTTCTCGCCGTCCACGTTGATGACGGCATCCTTGGGCGCACGCAGTGCGGTGTGCAACACAGCGCGACCTTCAGTGATATTGATCTTTTCACCCTTGAACATCGCTTCGGCGCGCTCAGCCACGCCAGTTTCCTGGGCGAGCTTCACGAGCAGGTCGAGCGTTTCAGCGGTAATGCGGTTCTTCGAATAGTCGAGGAACAGACCAGCAGCTTCGACGGTGAAGGTCGTGCCGCGCTTGGGGTCTTCTGCAAAGAGCTCACGCAGATGCTTCGGCTTCAGCGTGGCGGCGTGGGCTGCAAGGGCCTTCCATGCGGGAAGGGAGGTAAGGTCTTGGCTCAAAACAATGCTCCTCGAATCGCTAGTCGCGTCGAGACCATTATTTCACCCATGCACGGAACGCACACGGGCCGCTGTTGAACGAGCTATGAATGTTGCGCGATCAGCGCATCCAGCGCGGCCAGCACATCGTGCGGTTCGGGGCGCACGCGGTGGTCGGCATGGACTTCGCTGTAGGCCACGCGACCGTTCTGCGCGATCACGAACGTCGACGCCAACGGCAGCCGCCAGGTGTTGTCGCCATTCATGAACGGCACATTCACCATGATCGAGCGGTAGTACTGCTGCATGTCGTCGGGCAAAGCGTATGCGATACCGTACTGCTCGGCGAGCTCGCAGCCTTTGTCGGTGAGCAGGGGAAACGTGATGCCGTGCTGGCTGGCGGTAAAGTCGTTCTGCCGAGGCAGCTGCGGCGAGACCGCCACGAGCAAAGCTCCGCGCGAGCGGACCTCCGCAAATGCCTGTTGCCAGACCTCGAGCTCGGTCATGTCGTAGGGATCCCACCGTCCGCGGAAGAACTTCAGCACCAGCGGCCCGAGAGCCAGCAGATCCGCCGCACGCACAGTTCGACCCGTGGTCGCATCCGGCAGGGCAAACATCGGAGCGGATGCGTCCACCGTCAGCGCACGATCTTCGATCCCGGTAGAGAAGAGTTCGGCGATCCAGCGGTCCGCGATCGCGAGCCGATCAGCCTGCACCAGCGCGCGTGTCTGCTCCGTGATTTCGTCCAGCCGGGCTTGCAGTGAGTACGTGGAAAGCATCGGGGAATCGCTCGAAAACGTCATCTGCTCCAGTGTAGTGCCCCGGCTGGCACGCGGGTGTGACGCAGGGCACCCTGAGTGCCGAATCGGGACAATTTCCGACGGAGAACGACACGTGTCACCGAAGATGGGGATACCCAGTCACCCCTTTGGGGGCGCAGAATGTATCTGACAGAAATTAGAGGGTGAACCCCTCCGTTGAGGCTGATCTGTGTGGACGTTATCCCATTATCTTGATGTGCCGGAACTGCTCGTGTTCCTGTTACTCGCTGGCGTCCTGCAGAGTCTGCGCCGTGGTGAGGATCAAAAATCACGTCTGTGGATGGTGGCGATCGGCCTGATCGCGCTCGAAGGCATCGCGCGTATCGTTTACCTGGTGCCGCTATCGAATCAGGCGCATCGTCTCTCACACGTTGTCGCGCTCGACGCCTACGTGATCGCGGCGTTCGTCTTCCTCTACGCAGCCATCTGTCCGGTCAAAGACCTGCGCCGCCCTGTCGCACTGCTCACGATCTGCGCACTTCCTCCGCTCGCGATGTTGGCGATGTATGCAGAGTGGGTGACTTCGCCGCTGGCATTCGTCTCCGTGGGGGTGAGCGGATTCGTACTGAGCCTTGCTGCGGTGGTGACGCTGCGCTACCCGTTCATCTGGTCGGCTGCGCTCACGCTCGCCTGGGCGCCGATCATCCTGATCTTTGGCATCGGCGAACTGCGAGCAGGCGCGTACACCACGCTGGCGATTCTCTTCGCGTTCGCGGGCATCGCCTTCGCGCGCGCGTTTGATCGCGGGCATCGCGGCAAGTATGTTGTTGTGGCTGGGTTCCTGCTGTGGGCGCTCTGCTTCGTGCTGCATCCGTTCGTGGCCGAGCATGCTCAGAACTGGGGCCCGATGCTCAACCAGGTCTGGGACCTTGAGAAGTTCGTTGTGATGTTCGGCCTGTTGATGGTGACGCTGGAAGAGCACAGCGCGCGCAGCGAGTACCAATCGTTACATGACGAACTCACCGGTCTTGCGAACCGCCGTCTCGTCAACGATCGTCTGCAGCAGGCGTTGGCGCGTGCGCAGCGCGACCATTCGCGGCTCGTCGTCTTCAACATGGACCTCAACCGCTTCAAGCAGGTGAACGATTCCTACGGGCACGGTGCGGGTGATGAGTTGCTGCGTGTTGTCGCGGAGCGTCTGTCGTCGATCACACGTGCTTGCGATACGCTGGCGCGTGTCGGTGGCGATGAGTTCCTGCTGGTCTCCTCAGACTTCAATATCTCTGAAGCAAATCGTCGCCTTGATCCGGATGTAGCGCTGCGCCAGCAAGGCGAAGCCTGGGCCAACGCGCTGCGTGCTGCGGTAGAAAAGCCTGCGGCCTTGAGCAACGGCGATATCTGCATCACGCCGTCGATCAGCATCGGCTTCGCGATCTATCCGAACAGCGCCGAGGATCTCGAATCGCTCTTCGCGCTCGCCGACAACGATATGTACTCCAACAAGCGCCGCTACTCTGCCGCAGAGCGGACGCGCTCCGCTGGTTCTGCGCTTGCGGGTGCAGCCGTCGCCGACGCGATGGTGCTCTAGCCGCGCCCTACGTTTTCCACGAAACATCTCACTCTGCTTCGGGTCAATTCCTCGCAGCACTTCACGTTGTGGTGCGAAGCTCTGAATTTTCATTGCTTCGCGCAGACAACGTTGATAGTGTGGGGCGATTCCTACAGCAGGTGCGAGGTATCGCAGGAGACGAGGTTCGATATGCGTGGACGAACAGTTACAGGATTAGCGTTGGCGCTCGTGCTGGCCAGCGGTGTTTCCGCAGTGAAGATGCAGGCCCAGGGCTACGGCCCTCCCCCGGGTGGGCAGTACGGTCCTCCGCAAGGCCCTCCGCCACCGCCGCCGGGACAGGGTGGCAACACGCTGCGCGTGAACCAGAGCCTCTACCGCGGGCAGTCGCTCGTCTCCACCAACGGCATGTATCGTCTGGACTTCCAGGGCGACGGCAACGTGGTGCTGAAGCACATGCGCAGCGGTCGTGTGATGTGGGACATGGGCACGGCTGGTTCGCCGGCGTTCCGCCTCACCATGCAGGATGACGGCAACGTCGTGCTTTACATGCGCAACGGTCGCCCGATCTGGAACACAGGCATCACCGGACCGCAGATGCGTCATGGGCAGGTGTTCATCCTGCAGGATGACGGCAACCTCGTCGTCTACTCGCGCGGACAGGTCTACTGGTCCAGCCAGACCGAGCGTCGTCACGGCCCGGTGAACTGGCGTTAGGCAATTTCGAAGTCGAGTTAGCCCCCCCCGTGCTTTTGAGTCCAAACGTCTCCTCCAAATGAGGAGATAAGTCTGGATCGACTCTGCACGGGGGGAACTCTCTTTTGGATGTCTTGCTTGACCCGCGCCTGTCCTACAGGTGTAATAGTGGGAACGTTTCCAAGCGATTCGATGACGGGCCCTGAACGATCTCTCGCAGTCAAGCTGCGGGTTTGAGGCTACGCCTGTCTGCGTACGCGGAAGACGCTCCTGCACCTCAGGGCAGGCATCCTGCAATTCAAGAAAGTACCTACAGAGTGAAGAGCTTCAAACTCATAGCAGTCGCAGCATCCTTGTTTGTTTTTTCTGGCCTCACGGCCTTTGCACAGGCTCGTACGGCGGAAGTCGCCGTCGGTGGCGGATACTCCTACCTCGATACCGGCCGTCAGGGCGAAGAGGGCTACAAGAACCACGGCACCTTCGACGTGTCGGCGTCGTACAACATCGTGCGCAAGATCTCCGTGGGTTTTGAATACACCCTGACCCCGCTGCACTCGCAGACGGAAAGCGGCGTCACGGCCAGCGTGGACCTGCACAACTACGGCGGCGTTGCACGTTTCGGCCTGTTCTCGGCGAAGGCGATGATGCCCTATGTTTCGGTGGTGGGCGGCGGCCTGAAGCTGAAGGGCAAGGCCACGGACGGCACCACGACGGTCTCGCAGACCTTGTCGGGCGGCTACCTGGGTGCGGGTCTCGGCGTGAACGCGTACCTGCCTGCAGGCTTCGGCATCCGCCCGGAGGTCCGCTACGAGCGCCAGCAGCTTTCGCACTCGGCGCAGCAGTACGACGTCTTCGCGGGCAACGGCCGCAACGAAATCACCCTGACCGGCACGCTCTTCTACACCTTCGGCGGCCGCCACAAGCGGTAACCCGACCCACGCAAGGGCCGCTGCCGGAATCGGTGGCGGCCTTTTGTGTTTCAGTCGATGCCGAGGTCGTGTGCCATGTGTGCGTCTGGAAGGATCTCATCCAGAGGCAGGTTCTGTTGATCGACGAAGATGGCGACGAGGCCGATCCAGACGGTTTGGGGCGTCCATGGCAGGAGTTCTGCGGGTGGTGGGAGCGGCTTGCGGGTGTGGAGGAAGAGGAAGCCCTTCCCGCGCTCGCTGATGGTGGGGAGATGCTTGGGCGGCACGAGGTTTTGCTCGGGCGTGAGCGAGAGCGTGCGGCAGATCAGTTCGTAAAGCTCCCGCACCGTGCTGGTTTGCGCGAGGTCTTCGTCGGCGAGGGTGACTCCGAAGAACCCTTCGCAGCGGAGTGCGATTTCGACACTGTCCAGACCCATGGGGAAGGGTATCGCAGGTGTAGGGCCTGTCGATTAAGAGTCGAATGTTCTGGTGGAGATTGGTGGCTGGGTGGAGGAAGGCAATTTGGTCGTTGCGCTTTGCTTCACGACGGCCTGCGGCAGCAAGGAAGGGTTTTGTGCGGTGGGTGGATGTCACGGCTGAAGCCGTGACCCTTCGTTTTTGTTTTGTGTGGGATTTGGGGAGGGATGAGGTGAGGTGTTGTCCTCCGGCTTCCAGCACCCGCCTCAGTTGTTCCTATTTCACTATTTGCAGGGACAGTGATGGAACGCGAGCTGAAATGACCAAACGGCCATGTAAAGCCAGCCAATAAAAAAGATTCGAGGAAGCATGCGGCCGTAGGTTCGGTAGCTACCGTCGTATCGCCTTTTGCCAAGACCATCCGCATCATGGATGCGATGGAATATTTGGTATTCGCGTGGGATTTTTAAATCATTCTCGACGTCTTTGAGGCGTTTCCAGTAATAGCTGATGTACTCGTTCAAGCGCTCATTGTTCAAAACCCAAAGGACGGTAAACAGAATTGCTCCGACTGAGAGAAATCCTGAAGTAAACCAATGCTTTTCGTCGAAGACCTTCCATATTCCTGCGGCCAAGGCGAGTTCGAATACGACGTAGTAGCTTGATCGCGTCCAGTATTGCTCAACCTGAAATTTCCAGGTGTCTACGGCGACTTGATAGGACGTGTTCACCAAAATAGTGTTTGGCGGCGAAGGCTCTGACATGCTCTGGTTGACTCCGATTTTGCCGTAGGATAGCAGCTTCGTGGCTGGCGAAAGAAAGCAATTCGGTCGTTGCGCGCTAGGGCGCTTCACGACGGCCTTCGGCAGAGCGGAGGCGCTCCAGCGCGGGTGGTTGGTGGCGCGGCTCAAGCCGTGCCCTACCGTTCTTGGCTCATGGGGCATTTGGTGGGATGAAGGTTCGTGGCGGGGCTGGCGGTTGTGGTCTCCCACGCGTCCGCAGCAGCGTGTACGGATGGGGCACCCAAATTCTTGCTTAGACGACAGGTGGGCTACCCGCCATGGAGCAACGCGTCACTGTGAGTCGGAGGAGTGCATATCGCCAACCTCTAAGATTACAATAATGGTATTCCACTCTTGAGGTCGCGGATTGAGTTTTCATGCGATTGCTGTTCTCTCTGGAAATCGTCAAAAGACGATCCCTAATAAGACGGAAAGTCAGATACTAACGGATGTTGTCATCCCATTCGTAAACAGCGGCGTTATCACCGCAAAGTGGGGATCCGAACGCCGAAGTTATCAAGTGCTCGAACTGCGTATCTACGAAACCAGTTCCGTTTGGGATAAGCGTCAATCGACTCTGGCCGAGCATATCAAAAGAAAAAGAAATATCTTCAGCCGCTTCGAGAATCGAGCAAATGACATTCTCGCGGTTAAGAAGCCCCGCGTCTTTGTTGTAACCCCAATTCAAGGGGACAAGATGGGGGATCAGGACCAACAGCGTGTGCATCGCGAGTATGATGAGCGCTTTGAAACCATCGAGCGCGTGATTTCCGATGCTGGCGGGGTTGCCATTCGTATTGATAAAGAGCATGCCATCGAAGACTTAGTTGGACGCATTAAGAAAGAAATTCGAGGGGCAATTTTTATCGTTGCCGATATGACCGATGAGCGCCCATCTTGCTATTTTGAAGTTGGTTATGCGGAAGGGATAGGAAAGCCTATCGTCTATATCGCCAGCAAGCAGAGTGTGCTGCATCCGGGGACGGCGACGAAAATCCATTTCGACATTCATCAGAATGTGCTTTTCTTCTCCAATCTCGCAGAATTGGACGAGAAGCTAGCGAACTCCATTGAGAAGAATAGGAGAAAACTTTTCGATACCGATGCGATCCAGCTCTCTGGAGAGTCTGATTAATTTCCTGTAGTTTGGGTAATCTTTGGCCAGATATCGGCAATAGTGTCACATGCCGCATCGATATCTGATTTGAGCCTCTTATTGAGCTTAGCGCCGGTGTAGTGGCGATTGCGTGCGATATCAAGATAAATAACATCACGTGGATGTACGTTGATGCCGCATGAGGTAACCGCCTCATGCATCACTTTGAGCACGATATTAATGTGATCTTGATCTGGCTCGGTTCGGCTGAAATGCAACTTGACGATCTTGGGTGTTCCCTGGTCGTCGACATAGAGATCCGGCGTCGCCGTCACGTCAACAGTCCCATGTGTATACACAGGTTTAGGGCTATCAATGATCTGAAATTTTGAATTGCCGAAGTGAGTAGCATATGACTCAATTGCGCGAATATTATCCCGTAGCCTTGAGCTATCCCTGTCCGGCTCTGCTGCTTCCTTCTTCTGGAGCTTTACTGCGGCGCTGATTAAAAGCCCCATATCGTTGCCTGATTCGTGAAATTTCTTTATGGCTGCACGAGCCTCACTATATCGGACGATCTGTGGCCGCTTATGGCCGTTCGCATCGAACTGGAACTTATAGTTCCTAAGCATCGCACGCTGACGCGACGCTCCAGCCTTCATGAATTCGGCAAGTCCATTAACGGAGATACGAATATTTGCCATGGATAACCCCAACGTGAATCCGTAAGATACGGGCAATTCTACATGGATATAGGAACTATTACCGCCCGAAGCCACCGCCGCCGCGCATGCCGCCCATTTGGGACATGAGACGTTGTTGCATCTTGCCGGCGCCGCCGGGGGTGCCCATCGTCTTGAACATCTTGCTCATCTGGGCGTGCTGCTTCAGGAGGTTGTTCACCTCGCTGACCTGAACGCCTGCGCCCAAGGCGATGCGCTTGCGGCGGCTGCCGTTGATGATCGAGCTGTTCTGGCGCTCCTTCTTCGTCATCGAGTTGATGATCGCCTCGACGCGGTCGAACTGCTTCTGGTCCACGTTTTGTGCGGCCTGCTGCATGCCCTGGAAGGGGCCGACCGAGGGGAGCATCTTCAGGATGCTTTGCATGGAGCCGAGCTTCTTGATCTGGCGGAGCTGGTCGCGGAAGTCTTCGAGCGAGAAGCCGTCGCCGGAGAGTGCCTTCTTGGCAAACGCCGTGGCCTTGTCCTTGTCGAGTTTTTCTTCAGCGCGCTCGAGCAGCGTGGCGATGTCGCCCATGCCGAGGATGCGCGAGACGATGCGGTCGGGGTGGAAGGGCTCGAAGGCGTCGGGCTTTTCGCCGGTGCCGAGGAACTTGATGGGCTGACCGGTGATCTTGCGGATGGAGAGCGCTGCGCCGCCGCGGGAGTCGCCGTCCATCTTGGTGAGCACGGCGCCGGTGATCTGCAACAGGTCGTTGAAGGCCTTGGCGGAGTTGACGGCGTCCTGGCCGGTCATGGCGTCGGCGACGAAGAGGATTTCGCTGGGGTTCAGCTCTTTCTTGAGCTGCGCCATCTCGTCCATGAGCGCCTGGTCGATGCCGAGGCGGCCTGCGGTGTCGACGATGAGGACGTCGTTGGCGAAGTTGCGGGCCTCGCGAAAGGCTTCCTTGGCGAGGCGGAGCACGTCGGCGGTGCCGGTGGTCTCCGAGAGCTTGCCTTCGTAGATCTGCACGCCGACGGTGCTCGCGACGACCTTGAGCTGCTCGCGCGCGGCGGGGCGGTAGACGTCCACGGAGACGAGCAGGGGACGGTGGCCACCCTTCTTCAGCCACGCGGCGAGCTTGCCGGTGGTGGTCGTCTTGCCGGAGCCCTGCAGACCGGCCATGAGGATGACGGTCGGGGGCTGCGAGGCGAATTTGAAGCGCGCGGTGTCTTTGCCGAGGACCTCCATGAGCTCGTCGCGGACGATCTTGACGATCTGTTCCGCCGGGCTCAGGGCTGTCGCGACTGTAGAACCGAGGGCCTTGGCGCGGATGTGCTCGATGATGTCGCGAGCGACGTCGAGGTTGACGTCGGACTCGAGCAGGGCGACGCGGATTTCGCGCAGGGCATCATTGATGTTCTCGTCGGTGAGAGTGCCTTGGCCGCGGAGGTTTTTGAACGAGCGTTGGAGCTTATCGGAAAGTGCTTCAAACATGGCGTTTTCAGTTTACAGGGATATGGATTCGATGCTGTGGAAGCGGAGTGTGCACGGAAGTTTGCAAAAAAGGGGTACGAGGCTGCTATGCTGTAGAGGATCGAACGATCGGTCTGGTCTTTTTGCGTGTTCCTGCTGTACCGACTCGCCATCTGTTCCAAATGTTCGTCGGTACATCTAGTTTCAAAAGGAAGAAATACTATGGAGCAGGGCACTGTAAAGTGGTTCAACGACGCTAAGGGTTTTGGTTTCATCAGCCGTGCAAACGGTGGTGGTGACGTATTCGTTCACCACACCGCGATTCAGACGCAGGGCTTCCGCTCGCTGGCCGAAGGCCAGGCAGTGGAGTTCAGCGTTGTGACGGGTCCGAAGGGCCTGCAGGCTGAGAACGTTCGCGGTCTCTAAATCGCGGAACGAGCAGTTTGACGAAAGGGCGGCGATCAAAGCCGCCCTTTTGCTTTATCCAGGTCTTTCCCTCTTACCAAGGAGCAACGGAATGAGCACACCCCAAGCCGTATCGGCAGCATTTCAACTGAAGTGGCTGCATGAGGAAATCGACCTATACGACCGTAAGCTGGCACACTTTGACAAGTACAGCGCTGCAGGCTCGGCCGCAGAGCGTAAGAAGATGGTGACCAAGCGCAGCACCTTGGAGAAGACCGCTCGTCAGATGGTTTCTGACGGAGTGGAGTTCCAGGCAAAGGACCTGCCGCGTTCTTTCCGCGCAGAGGATCCTACTGCAGAACCGCAGACCGCGGAGCAGTCAGCCGCTTAGCTGCCGCTAGCTCACACGATCCAGATGAACCCGCTACACCTGCAAAGCTCTAGGGCTTTGGGGTGTCAGCGGGTTTCGTTGTTTCCGGGGATGCGGGAGCCGACGCGTCCGCAGGTTTGTCGGCAGGTTTGTCCTCAGGCTTGGTTTCAGCCGGAGGCGGAGCCGGCTGCGTGCCTTTGGCCGGAATGGCGAAGGGGTCGAGCAGCGATGGGCTTTGCCATGTCATCAGCTCGGCGCCGTTTTCGGTGATGAGCATGTCATCTTCCAGGCGGATGCCGAACTGGTTGGGCAGGTAGATGCCCGGCTCGTTGGAGAAGAACATGCCTGGCATCAGCTTCTGCGCGTTGCCGCCGACCAGGTACGGCCACTCATGCATGGCGAGGCCAATGCCGTGACCGAGACGATGCTGGAAGTGCGAGTAGCCGCTACCGTACGGAGACTTGTCGATGACGGCGCGAGCCGCAGCGTCGATGGCGCGCATCTCCACGCCAGGACGCGCGGCAGCCAGCGCGGCGGACTGCGCGTTGTGCACAATCTCGAAGACCATGCGCTGGTCGTCGGTCGGCGTGCCGTAGACGAAACTGCGTGTGATGTCTGAGGTGTAGCCCTCGACGGTACAGCCGTCGTCAAGCACGACCATCTCATGCTCGTGGATGAGTTGCTCCTTGCTCGAGCCGTGCGGCGTAGCGGTTGCGACGCCGACGTTGCAGGAGGCCTCGCCACGCACGCCGCAGCGCTTGTACGCTTCGGCGATCAGGGCTTCGACCTTGTGATTCGTGTCGCCGGGACCGCAGGAGAGATAGACCGCCTTATAGACGTCGAAGGTGATCTGGTTGGCGAGGCGCAGGAGCGCGATCTCTGCGGGAGACTTGAGCGAGCGCTGGCCGGCGGTGACGGGCGTAGCGCTGGCGATGGTGAGCGCCGGTGCGGCCTTGGCGATCATGTTCGCCATGCCGAAGGGCACCATTTCCTCGATGCCGAGCGTGCCCGCGGTGACGTTGGCTTCGGCGAGCGCGCGACGCAGGATGATGAACGGGTCTTCATTCTCCTGCCAGAGGTAGGTGATGGTGGACTCGCGCTCGGGAAAGTTGAGGAGCACTTCGGCGAGACGGTCGCGCTCGAAGAACGGGCAGATGATGAAGGGCGCGGCTGCCTGCGGGATCACGTACGCGAAAAGGCGTTCGGACTGTCCCCAGTTCGTTCCGGTGTAGTAGCGCAGCGAGGGGCCGGTGGTGATGAGCACGGCGTCGAGCTTGTACTGCTTCATCAACTCGCGAGCGAGGTCGGTGCGTTGGTCGCGCTCAAAGCCTGTGATGGGGACGATGTCCTTGCGGCGATCGGTGAGGGCGAGGATCGCTTCGGGAAGCTTCGGGGCGTCGCAAACCGCAGGAGCGGGCGGGGCGGCGGCTTTCTCCTGCGCGTGCAGCGCGAAAGCGGGTGCGGTGGCGGCTGCGGATACGAGGAAGCGGCGGCGAGACAACATGAAGAGATTGTAGGGCGTCGGCTTGTGTGCCGACGCCCGGAGTTGCGGTTAGTGGCCTGCGGCGGTAGTCGATTGGCCCTGCGCAGAGGCGGAGACCTCTTCCCACGCATCCCACTCGGCGAGGCGCCTGGCATAGACCTGATGCGCATGAGGAACGCCTTCACTGCCGAGAATGAGGCGCAGCGGCGGCTGCTCTGCGTCCACAAGCTTGAGCACGGCGTCGGCGGTGGCTGCGGGTTCGGCGCGCTGCATGGTGCGCATCATCCCGAAGACGTGCTCGCGGACGGGCGCGTATTCGGGCATGGCTGTGCCATGCTTGCCGGACTGCGGGCCGCCGAAATCGGTGGCGTAGGCGCCGGGCTCGATGATCGAGACCTTCAGGCCGAAGGGAGCGACCTCGAGCGCAAGGCTTTCGTGGATGGCTTCGAACGCCCACTTGGAGGAGGCGTAGAAGCCGATGAGCGGCATGGACTGCAGCGCGAGCGTGCTGGATACGCCGATGATGTGGCCGTGTCCCTGCTTGCGGAGGATCGGAAGCACCGCGCGAATGACGCGCACGGTGCCGAGAATGTTCGTGTCGTACAGCGCGCGGATTTCATCATCCGAAGCTTCTTCGATCGTGGCAACGAGAGGGTATCCCGCGTTGTTGATGACGATATCGAGCTGGCCGAAGTGCTGGTGCGCCTGCGCAACGCCAGCGGCGACTTGCTCGGGGTGGCTGACGTCCATGGCGAGAGGGAGAATCTTATCGCCGAAGCGCGCGGAGAGTTCTTTGAAGTCGGTGGTGGTTCGAGCGATCGCGGCGACATTGTCTCCGCGCAGCAGGGCAGCTTCGGCCCACACGCGACCCATGCCGCGCGAGGCTCCGGTGATTAGCCAGGTTTTCATCTTCAACATCCCTATACTTGGAGTGTTGAGTGCACTCGAGTCTTAGAGTAGCGTTGCATTTGAACGCTGTCTAGATAAATCTGAACGGTGTGCAGATCTTCCTTTCACGATGGCAAAAAAGCGAGCGACGTATCATCACGGCGATCTGAAGACGGCGCTGATCCACGCGGCGGACGAGATCATTGCGGAGAGCGGGATAGAGGGCTTCTCCCTCCGCGCCGCGGCACAGCGAGCGGGTGTTTCGCCGGGTGCGCCGGCGCATCACTTCGGCTCGGCGAAGGGCCTGCTGACCGAGGTGGCACTGCTGGCGTTTGCGAAAGCGGACGAGATGATGAAGGCTGTCGAGCGCGCGGACAATGCTGCTGCGAACATGCGCGCGATCTCGTATGCGTTCGTGCAGTTCGCGTATGAGCATCCCGGGCATTTTCGGCTGATGTTTCGCCACGACCTTATCGATCGCAAAGACCCGCGCTACAAAGAGGCGACGGAGGTTCCGGGCAAGCGATTGGGTGCGGCGCTGGAGGCGTATCACGGCAAGGCGGAGAAGAAGATCTCCGCGTTCGAGCACGCGTCGGACGAGTTCGCGGGACTGGCGCTGCTGCATGGCATGGCAGACATGGTGATCGCGGAGAAGATCCAGCACATGTTTCCACGAGCGAACGCCGGCGAGTTCGTTGAAAAAGATCTGCCAAAGGTGTTGAAGCTGATCTATCCCGATCGATAGCGGCTGCGATGGCGACAGCAGCGGAATTGATTGACGCGAAGATTGCGGAGTCGGGTGACTGGCTTGGAGCAATGCTGGCGCGGGTGAGGGCGTCATCGTGGCTGTCGCTGGCATCATGATGAAGCGCAGTGGCGCCGCGTGCCGGTGTGTTCCTGCAACGGGATCCTTTGCCCGGGCAAGACGTACAAGGCCGCGGTGAAGCTCGCCTTTGCGAAGGGTGCGTCGTTAGCGGACCCGCACTGAAGGTCAAGCGCAAGAAGGCTTAGGCATTGTGGCGATCAGAAGTTCCGATGAATCGCCTGCGAGACGCCCTACATCCATAGAGATGCAGCGAGCGAAGCTCGCAGGAGAGGCGATCTTGAGGGAAATCATGAAGCGGGTTGTTGTGGGTGTGGTGGGTGTTCTCGCGCTCGCGAGTACCGGTTCGTCTGCGCAGACGAAGGCGGTGCCGGTGACGGTGGTGAGCCATGTGGACATCAAGCCGGATGCGTATTTGCCGCAGGCGGTGGAGACGGCCGAGAAGCTGCTGCAGGCGGAGACCGTTGCGACGCACAAGGATGCGGGGCTGGTGGCCTATGGCGTGTATCAGGAGGTTGGGTCGAGCAATCACTTCACGATCGTCGAGACCTGGAACGACCGCACGGCGTATGAGAGGCACGTAGGTTCCCCGCACACGGTGAGTTTCCGCGAGAAGGTTCAGCCGCTGCTGGGTGGGCCGTTTGATACGCGTTTGCATACGCCGCTTCAGTAGCGCGAAGGGATCCCTGAGATGCGAAAGTTGTGGGTAGTAGCGTTGCTGGCGGCGATGTGCGGTGGGGTAGCTGTAGCTCAAGATGAGCCCTCGTATGGGCCGGAGTTGCAGGGTTACGAGTATCCCTACCCGGTGCAGCGGTTTGAGTTTGCGTCGCAGAAGCAGTCGTTGCAGATGGCTTACATGGATGTGAAACCTGCAGTGGCGAATGGTCGCACGGTGGTGCTGTTGCATGGCAAGAACTTCTGCGCGGCGACGTGGAAGGGCTCGATCGATGTGCTGTCGCAGGCGGGGTATCGTGTGATTGCAGTGGATCAAATCGGGTTCTGCAAGTCGTCAAAGCCACAGAGTTATCAGTTCACGTTTCAGCAGTTGGCGCGAAATACTCATGCGTTGCTGGAGTCGCTGGGTGTGACGAAGGCGACGATCATGGGGCACTCCACTGGCGGGATGCTGGCGGTGCGCTATGCGCTGATGTATCCCGAGGCCACCGAGCAGTTGGTGCTCGTTGATCCGATCGGGCTGGAGGACTGGAAGGCGAAGGGCGTGCCTTCGATTTCGGTCGACCAGTGGTACGCGCGCGAGCTTGGCAATAGCGCGGAGAAGATTCGCAAGTATGAGCAGGCGACCTACTACGCGAGCACGTGGAGCCCGGCGTACGAGCCGTGGGTGCAGATGCTGGCGGGGATGTATCGCGGGCCGGGCAAGGACGCTGTGGCGTGGGATTCTGCGCTGCTGTACGACATGATCTACACGCAGCCAGTGGTGCATGAGCTGGAGAAGATTGCGGTGCCCACGTTGCTGATGGTGGGCGACAAGGACAATACGGCGATCGGCAAGGACCTGGCTGCGCCGGAGATACGTGCAAAGCTCGGTAATTATCCGGTGCTGGCCAAGGAGGCTGCGGCGCGCATTCCTCATGCGAAGCTCGTAGAGTTTCCAGCGCTTGGGCATTCGCCGCAGATTCAAGATCCGGCGGCGTTTCATCGCGAGTTGCTGAAGGGTTTGGCGCGATAGTTGGCTGCGGTATGTGGCGGTTGATAGCATCGGCCTGCGAAGATAGATAGAGGAGAGCTGATGAACGCGAAAGAGTTTGCTGCAGCGGCGGGTTTGGGTGAGGTGATCGGTGCGATCGCCGAGGCGAGTGCGGAGATTGCGACGAAGATTCGTTTGGCGGGGCTGAGCGACATCTACGGCGCGGCTGGCGCGGTGAATGTGCAGGGCGAAGCGCAGCAGAAGCTCGATGTGTTTGCGAACGATGTGATGATCGCCAAGCTGGGCGCGGTCGCGGAGTGTGCGGCGATTGTGAGCGAAGAGGATGATGAGCCGGTCGTGTTCGATCATCCGGGCGCGAAGTTTGTTGCGATCTTCGACCCGCTCGATGGCTCTTCAAACATTGACGTGAATGTGAATGTTGGCACGATTGTGTCGATTCAAGCGGTGAAGGGTGATGCGACTGCGACGGCGTTGCAGCCCGGAACAGCGCAGGTCGCAGCGTTGTATGTGGTCTACGGGCCTTCGACGGTGATGGTCGTTGCCCTTGCGGAGAAAGAGGGCGTGGCGTTCTTCACGCTCGATGACAAGGGCGAGTTTGTGTTGACGGCCGAGGGCGTGAAGATGCCCGAGCAAGGGCCTTACTACTCGACCAACGAAGCGAATGCGGCGAGCTGGCCGGCGGTGTATCGCGAGTACGTGGCGACGCTGGTGAAGGGCGAGTTGGGCGGCAAGGCCTATGGCGCGCGCTACATTGGCTCGTTGGTGGCGGACTTCCATCGCACGATTCTCAAGGGCGGCGTGTTCCTCTATCCGCCGACGGAGAAGGCCCCGAAGGGCAAGCTGCGACTGTTGTATGAGGCGAACCCGCTCGCGCTGATTGCGGAGAAGGCTGATGGCGCAGCGGTGAATGGCCGGACGCGGATTCTTGAGGTGGTGGCCGAGCAGGTGCATGAGCGCACGCCGCTGATTGTGGGCTCGAAGCGCGAGGTTGAGGCGCTGCAGCAGATGGTTCTGAAGGCGGGCAAGTAAGTGGCGGCTGAGCGACTTTATTACACCTCGGCGGTGTTGGACTTCGACACGACGATTGCGGACATTCGGCTGACGAAGACCGATGAGCTAGGGCAGCTTTGGCAGGTGGCGCTGGCCGAGACGGCGTTCTATCCGACGGGCGGTGGACAGCCTTCGGACCGCGGAATGCTGATCGCGTATGCGCCGAGCGGTGCTTCGCTGGAGGTGCCGATTGAAGCTGTCGAAGAAGACGAAGACGGCGAGGTTTGGCACTATGTGCGCAAGCCACTGATTGAAGGCACGGAGGTGCAGGGGCGTGTGCTGGCGTCGCGCCGCATGGACCACGAGCAGCAGCACTCGGGGCAGCATCTGTTGAGCGCGGTCTTTCTGCGTGAGCTGACGTTGACGACGGTGTCGTTTCATCTTGGCGCGGAGTCGTCGACGATCGACCTCGACACGAAGGAGCGTCCGACCGAAGAGCAGCTTCACCAGGTGGAGGAAGCTGCGAATCGTGTCGTGGCGGAGTCGCGCCCGATCTGGTCGCGCTTTGTGGAGCGCGAGTACGCCGAGGACATGCTGCGGCGCGGCGATCTGCGCAAGCTGCCCGAGCGCGAAGGGCCGATGCGCGTCGTGCAGATTCAGGGCATCGAGTTCAACGCCTGCGGCGGCACGCATGTGGAGAATACAGGCGCAATCGGCGCGATCTCGATCCGTCGGCTGGAGAAGGTGAAGCAGGGCTGGCGTGTAGAGTTCTGCTGCGGCCAGCGTGTGGTGCGCGCGGCGCGTAAGGACTACATCGCGCTGGATGCAGTGGCGCGCACGCTGAGTGTGGGCGCGGCCGACGTGCAGGCGCGTGTGGAGGCGCTACTGGAAGAGAAGAAAGCGCAGGCCAAGGAGCTGAAGAAGCTGAAGGCGCTGCTGCCTCCTTCGGCTTAGAGCTCTACGAGTGTAGAGATGTGATCAAGCGGCCCCTTGGGTGAGTACGTTTCACTCGGGGGCCGTTTTGGGTTTGTCGGGTTCGCCGACGAGGTGGTTGATCTCGAGCGTCTCGGCGCCGGTGCGTCGGCATGAACCTTCGCGTTGCCAGATGCAGGCGTCGTCATCGTTGTAGAGCGCGTGCGCGAAGCATTGTGTGCGATGGTATGCGGGAGGCAGTGGCGCATCGGGATGCTGGGTCGTGAGGATGACGTTGAAGGCGTCCTGATGCTGCCACAGAGATTGCGCGGGGTTGTCGGTGCGGTCCGTGGGATAGAGCGGCACATCGCGATGCAGATAGGTGTAGCCGCCGGCGTTGGTCCACCACTGTTTGAACATGGCGACGCCGCAGGTTCTCGGATCGTGGCTGATCGCGGCGAAGGCTTCGTTGCCGGCAACGGCGCGTCCCCAGTCTTCGGTCTGCGTGGGCATGGCGACGCTGGTGAACGCTGCAAGCAGCCAGCAGGCGATGACCCAGCGCGTGTAGCGAAGGTGCTCCTGCTGTTGCAGCCACTCCACGGTGCCGATAGCCGCGAGCAGCAGGATAGTGATCATCGCGAGGTGGATGTAGCGGAACTCCTTATGCGCGATGAAGCTGTGCATGGCAATCAGGACGACGATCATCGCGCGGAGTTCCGGGAAGCGGCGGGAGCCGATCCACGCGAGCCAGAAGAGCGGGATCGTCCAGATGACCCACGTAGCGAAGAACTGCACAAGGTAGAAGAGCGGCCCCTCGGACCCATAGGCCACTGCGTGGTGCGCGACGAGGTTCATGTGGATGTTCTTCGAGACCCAGACGAAGGGCGCGTCGGCGAGAAGGATGTCGGGAACGGTGCTGAGCGCGGTAGCGGCGAGGATACCGAGCCCGGTCCAGAGCCAGTCGCGCCAGCGGAAGGCAAGGCTGACGAGCAGCATGGCGGCAAGAGCGGGGAGATACTGCACGCGGATGGCGCACGCCAGTGCAAGCAACGCGCCTGCAGCGACAAGCTTCCAGCGTGCGGAGCTGCGCAGTAGAACGGCGGCGCCAAGCGCGAAGGGGACGGCGATCGAGTCGGTGAGCGCCTGGCCGGAGAAGAGGAGGAAGTCGGGCCAGAGTGCCGCGACGGTGGCCGCGGCGAGGGCGTGAGCTCGCGAGAGACGCAGACCGAGAGCATACGCGGCCAGGATGCTGCCGAGTGAAAGGATGCAGAGGCAGATGCGCGGCAGAAGAAGGTAGGCGGCGGTGCCTGGCAGCAGGACGCTGCCGAGCTTCATGGGGCCTGAGAGCGCGAAAGGCACAAGCCAGCTACGGATGCCGTAGCGATACTCCCATGGGACTACGCCGTAGCCGAAGACAAGACGGTGCGCTTGCTCGAGATACTGAAACGTTTCGTCGGCTTGAAAGCTGCGCGGCGTGTGGAGAAGAGCGAGTCGCAGCAGGAACCCGATGAGGAGAAGGAACAGTAAGACCTTGGTGGGACTCTGCTGTGTGACGGTCTGGCCCGATTTCAGGGAGCGCTCCATTCTGCCTTTAGCGGCGGTTGGTTTCAGCTCAGACATTACGCCATCATATCGAACCTGAGCGTCGACCTCGTGGCGTTGCATGCCGTACTTGAGGTGGGAGTTGCCTTCACATCGCGCGTAGATAGGATGGCGATCTTCTGAGCGTTGAGCGCTCTGTCGATGCAGGTGGCGCTGCCTCGACCCACAAGGGCGAAGACTAAACTGAGAGCGTGAGTCAGTTTTGCGATGTCGCGTTGCCGGTCCCGATGGACCAGAGCTTTACCTATGCGCTGCGAGGGGCGGAGGTGGAGGTGGGCGCGCGTGTGCTTGTGCCGTTTGGTGGGCAGAAGCTGATGGGCGTTGTCGTGGCGGTGCATGAGAACGCGCCGGGCGAGGGCATTGACGTCAAGCCGGTGGAGCGCGTGATGGATGAAGAGGCGCTGCTCTCGGATGAGTTGATGGACCTGGGCCGTTGGGTTGCGGGCTACTACTGCGCGCCGTTGGGCGAGGTGCTGCGCGGCATGATGCCGTTGATGGCCGAGGTGCGGCGACAGTTTACGTATCGCATCGGCGAGCAGGGGCGGAAGGTTTTGTACGAGGCCGCGCGTGGGTCGTCGCGTCGTTCGCGGCTCAGTGTTGAGGAGCAGAACCAGGAGTACGCGGTGCTGAACTACCTTGAGGCCGGCGATGCGGTGAAGCTGGCGACGGTGCGTTCAGCGACAGGCGCTCGCAAGGCGCTGCTTGATGCGATGGCGCGTAAGAAGTGGCTCGTGCGCGAGGCCGTTGCCGAGGTGCGTGATGCGCGACGGCTGGAGAAGATCGCGGTGCTGGTTGGTGATACGAGTGCTGAGTCGCGAGTTGTGGGTGATGAGTTGGACCCGGAACTGGCTGCGGGCGAGAGGGCCCATCCAGTGATTCAGCAAGACAGTGTGTCAGAGATTCAGGACGGCGAAAGTCAGCGTCCAGCAGCCGGTGCTTCAGCTTCGAGACGGTTGCCGAAGCTGAATGAAAATCAGCTTGCGGTGATGGCGGAGTTGGCTGGAGCGGGTGGGCGTGTGGTGTTGCGCGATCTGCGCGAACGGCTCGTGCGGAATGGGATTTCCGAGTCGTCGCTGCAGTCACTCGTGAAGCGTGGGCTGGTGGTGATCGAGGAGCAGGCTGAGGCTTTTCATCTTTCGGGGCTGGGTGCGTTTGGCAAGAAGTTTGCGCATGAACACTCGCTGAATGAAGCGCAGACCGAGGCTCTTGCGTCGATCATGGCGGCAATGGCGAAGGGCTTTCATCCGATGCTGTTGTACGGCGTTACGGGCTCGGGTAAGACCGCGGTGTATGTCGCCGCGATGCAGCGCGCGTTGGCGATGGGCAAGAGTGTGTTGCTGCTGGTGCCAGAGATTGGGCTGACGCCTGCGATGGCTTCGACGATGGTGGCGGCGTTCGGCAGCGAGGTTGCGCTGTTGCACTCGCAGCTGACGCCGGATGAGCGCGCGGAGCAGTGGCATCGCATTCGTCGCGGCGAGGCGCGTGTAGTGGTCGGTACCCGATCGGCGGTCTATGCGCCTATGCCGGAGCTGGGGTTGATCCTCGTGGATGAGGAGCATGACTCGAGCTACAAGCAGGAGGAGACGCCGCGGTATCACGGTCGCGATGTGGCAGTGATGCGTGCGAAGCTGCGCGGCATCCCTGTGGTGCTGGGTTCTGCGACGCCTTCGCTGGAGTCCTGGAACAACGCCGAGCGTGGGCGGTATGAGCGCGTGGAGATGCGTCAGCGCGTGGGCGGCAGGCCGTTGCCGACGGTCGAGATGATCGACATGCGCGAGGAGTTTCGCGAGACGGGCAAGGAGCAGATGTTTTCGCAGAAGCTCATCGCGGAGACGCAGAAGACGCTGGATCGCGGCGAGCAGGTGATCATCCTGCTGAACCGGCGCGGGTACTCGTTCGTCGTGATGTGTCGCAAGTGCGGCGAGAAGATCGAGTGCGAGAACTGCGCGATCTCGATGACGTATCACAAGCACGGCGACGAAGACTCCAACGGTGGCGAGGCGCGCGTGGGCGAGCGTTTGGAGTGTCACTACTGCGGCTTCAAGCGCGGTGTGCCGTCGCATTGCCCGAAGTGCGAAAGCGACCACCTGTACTACATGGGTGCAGGCTCGCAGCAAGGCGAAGAGAAGCTGCAGGAGCTGTTTCCGGGGGCGCGCATCGGGCGCATGGACCGCGATACGGTGCGGACGCGCGGCGACATGGAGCGGCTGCTGTCGCGGCTGCATTCGGGCGAAATCAACCTGCTCGTCGGCACGCAGATGATCGCCAAGGGGCATGACATCCACGGCGTCACACTGGTAGGCGTCGTCGGTGCGGACTTCGCTTTAGGCTTGCCGGATTTTCGTGCAGCGGAGCGGGTCTTTCAGTTGCTCGCGCAGGTGAGCGGGCGAGCGGGGCGTGGCGAACTGAAGGGGCGCGTGCTCGTGCAGACGTATCAGCCGGACCACTATGTGAACGAGTTTGCGCGCGAGCACGACTACACAGGCTTTGCGGCGCGGGAGATGTACTTCCGTCGGCAGATGAAGTATCCGCCGCTGGCTGCGTTGGCGAACGTGGTGATCCAGAGCGAGCAGTTGGAAGAGGCGTTGGACATTGCGGCGCGACTCGGCAAGTTTCTGCTGCCTGCAAAGCAGGAGGGCGTGCGTGTGCTCGGTCCTGCCGCGGCGCCGTTATCACGCGTGAAACGGATCTACCGCTTCCACCTGGTGCTGAAGTCGGAGCGACGCGACACGCTACAGCGTGTGCTGAAGCAGATGCTGGCGTGGATGGATCGTGAAGGCATTGCACGTCGTAGCGTCGTGGTCGACGTTGACGCGTTGCACTTGATGTAGCCGCTAGTGGCGCAGGCCGCGCAGGAGATCGAAGAGGGTTTCGTGCGCGATGGGCCGCGGCGTGATGCTGAGTGCGAGTACCAGAAAGCACAGCGGTGCGAGGAGCCGGAGCGGAGTCGAAATCTCAGAGTGATCACGGACGCGCGGGTGTCGCATGGCGGGTGTGAGCAGGAAGATTGCCCAGACGATCCAGCCGACCCAGCTGGCAGCGGCCAGCAGGAAGAGGGCGACCACCGACGCGGTACTGGCGACGCGGTGGATGCGCGGCGAGAGCGCGTAAAGGACGTGACCGCCGTCGAGGATGCCTGCGGGGATGAGGTTCAGCGAGGTGATGAGCAGTCCCATCCAGCTCGCGACGAGGATGGGGTGCCAGAGTACAGGGCCGTTGAAGCTGATTTTTCCGGCGGCGGTGAGCGCGCGTTGGACAGCGACGAAAAGCAGCGGCGAGTTGAGCTCGGCAAGGCGCTCCGGCTGGCCGATGGCGACGACCGAGTGCAGCAAGCCGAGCGTTACGGTGATGATGGCGACGCAGAATCCGGCGATGGGGCCAGCGGCCCCGATGCTGAGGAGCGCGGCGCGGGTTTTCACGCGCTGGCGCAGGCGAATGACAGCTCCGGCGGTTCCGCTGAGCGTAGGCGCTGGAAGTACGAAGGGCAGCGTGGCGCTGATGCCATTGCGGCGGCAGGCGAAGTAGTGGCCGAACTCATGTGCGAGCAGGATGCCGAGCAGGCTCAGCGAAAAGGGCAGGCCGGTGCGCCAGTCGGCGAGATGCGCCAGCACCCAGCGGAAGGGGAAGATGTCGGCTTCGGTCGCGAGCGGGAAGCGCCCGTGGCGGAAGTTGTCCATGTACCTCATGCCGATGGCGGTGGTGGTCAGCAGGGTACAAAGCATCAGCGCGGCCTGGGTCGCAAGCTGGCGTGGGGTCGAGCGTTCGATTGTCGGGGAAGTTGGGCGCGGGCCTGGCGCGGTCTCAGGTAGGGCCATGCAGGATGGTTTGCGTCCGTGGGATGGGGATAGAGGCGAGCACGAGTGCCCGCCTGCTGGGAGAGAAATTAGTCGAGCAGGTGCAGTTCCTTGCCGGGCTTGAAGCGCACGGCTTTGCCCGGAGCGATCGATACTTCTGCGCCGGTGCGAGGGTTGCGTCCTACGCCAGTCTTGCGAGGTTTCACGGTGAACACGCCGAAGCCACGTAGCTCGATGCGTTCGCCGCCGGTAAGGGCTTTCTTCATAGCCTCGAAGATGGCATCCACCGATGCTTCCGCCTTGATGCGCGGTAGCCCGGTGCGTTCCACGACGCGCTGTACAAGATCCTGCTTAATCAATGGGTCGTCTTCCTTTCCATAACAGACGCCGTAACTTGCATGGCGTTAGCTGTCGAGGGGGAGCGATACACGCCCGATGGGTTGATGGTAGGGTCGGTGTTTTCGATTGTCAATGTAAAGCCACAGCAGTTTGCGGTACTCTGCACAAAAGCCCTCTGAGGAAATTGCAAGCGGAATCGTCTGCGGCAAGATGCGGGCGACGCGAAGGAAGATTTATGGCGATCAAGAGCGATAAGTGGATTCGTACGCAGGCGTTGGAAAACGGGATGATCTCGCCCTTCAGCGAGAAGCAGGTACGCGAAGGCGTGATCAGCTACGGCCTTTCGAGCTACGGCTATGATCTGCGCGTTTCCGATGAGTTCAAGATTTTCACGAACGTGAACTCGGCGATCATCGATCCGAAGAACTTCGATGAGCGCTCCTTTGTGACCGTTCAGGCGGACAGCGTCATCGTTCCGCCGAATTCGTTTGCGCTCGCGAAGTCGATCGAATACTTCAAGATTCCGCGCGATGTGCTGACGGTTTGCGTGGGGAAGAGCACGTATGCGCGCTGCGGCATCATCGTGAACGTCACGCCATTTGAGCCTGAGTGGGAAGGCTATGTGACGCTCGAAATCTCCAACACCACGCCGCTTCCGGCGAAGGTGTATGCGAACGAAGGCCTGTGCCAGATCCTGTTCTTCCAGAGCGACGAACAGTGCGAAGTGAGCTATGGCGATCGCAACGGGAAGTACCAGAAGCAGCAGGGAATCGTGCTGCCGAAACTGTAATCGGGCCCAAGGCTGTACATGCGGCGTGAGAACGCTGCAAGGTTGAACGCTCAGGACGGATGTAGATCCTAAGAGGACGATGCAGGCAGACATGAATCAGCGGATCGGCATTCTTGCCTCTGATCCGCTCCGGTCAATTGGGCTGGAATCCATACTGAACGAGATCGATGGTCTCGAGGCGGTAATCCTTTCTCCTGCGCATCTGTGGAAGCAGCTCGCGACGCTGTCGGCGTTGGTGCTGGACACGCGCATGTCGAACGGCCAGTTGCCGGAGATGCTGAGCCGCATCCGTCGTGAAAGCCCCCAGTCGAAGGTCGTCGTCGTTGGCGCGTCCGTGGAGCCGCTGCATGTGCAAGCGGTGATCGGTGCCGGTGCGAAGGGGTATCTGGCCGAGACGGCAAGCGAGAGCGAGTTCCGCATGGCCATGGAGGTCGTGCTCGATGGCTCGGTCTGGGCGCCGCGCAAGGTGCTGGCGCGACTGTTGGAAGAAGGTGGCACGTCTTCTTCCAAGACCGCGACCGGATTATCTGTGGCTTCGAAGATGACGCCGCGCGAGCATGAGGTGCTTCGCCTGTTGAAGGACGGCAAATCGAACCGCGATATCGCGCAGGCTTTAGGCATTGACGAGACCACCGTGAAGGCGCACCTGGGCCGCATGTTGCGCAAGACCGGTACCGCAAACCGCGTAGAACTCACGCTGCGCGCCATGGAAGAAGAAGAGCGCGCTTAGGCGGCTGGCGCCCCCTTTTCGAGCGCACGTTACTGTTTCGGAACAATGGACGAGGTCTACAGCCCTTCGTACCGTTGTGGGAATTTGGTAACCGTCGCATGATTACTTCAGTACAGACCTGGGAGAAATGGGGTGGAGTGGCGACGCTGGCAAGAGCGTGGCTCCCACCCCTCTTTTTTGGTTTGGTGAGGTCAACTTGTGAACATTTTTGACGTTGACACAACCACAGCCCCTGGTATTCCATCTCACTCGAAATACGGCGCTGGTGCGCGCGTAAGGAGATTAGCGATGAAGAAGATGGTGAGTGCTGTACTGGGTCTGGCAATGGGTCTGGGTGCAGTAGCAGCCCATGCGCAGGATGACAAGAACGCGGAGCGTCTGAACAATTCAGCGAATGTGCTGCAGGAGATCATGGCGACGCCTGACAAGGGCATTCCGCAGTCGATCCTTTCGGGCGCGTACTGCGTCGTTGTGATCCCGGCTTACAAGAAGGGCGCTTTCATCGTGGGCGCACAGTACGGCAAGGGCGCAGCGACCTGCCGCACGCCGACGGGCTGGTCTGCTCCGGTGATGGTGAAGCTCGCTGGTGGCAGCTTCGGCTGGCAGATTGGCGGTCAGTCGACTGACCTCGTCCTGGTGGCTATGAACGAGCACGGCCTGCAGCACATGCTGGGCGCGAAGTTCAAGCTCGGTGCGGATGCAGCAGCTTCGGCAGGCCCGGTGGGTCGTAATGCGCAGGCTGGCACCGACTGGAAGCTCAACTCGGAGTTCCTGACCTACTCGCGTTCGAAGGGTCTCTTCGCCGGCATCAACCTTGACGGTACCGTGCTGGATGCGGATGACGACGATATGCGTGCGGAGTATGGCGCGAACCTGCCGTTCAAGCAGGTGCTTGCTGGCAAGACACCGGTTCCGGCCAATGCACAGCGCTTCGTTCGCACGACCGCGAAGTACTTCGTGATCTCGAAGATCAACCACTAAACACCAGCGTTTCGGGTGAGTGAGAGGCGGCCGGATCTCCGGCCGCCTTTTGCTGCTTCCAACGCGATGAATTGCGTACACTGAGAGCGTTTGAACGCGATGGATTCCAAGCAGACACAGCCTCCCCGCAAGAAGGGTGGCGGCGCCTTCCGGCAAGCGGCGGAGTATTGGGCGCTGCGTTCGCTGGTGGGTGCGGTGGGTGCGTTGCCAAGGCCCGCGGCTCGTGCGCTCGGAGCGGGCATTGGGGCTTTCGCATACGCGGCCGTTGGGCGTCTGCGACGCGTCGGTATGCGGAACCTCGAGATCGCGTTTCCGGAAAAGACAGAGGCAGAACGCGAGCAATTACTGCGCGGAGAGTTTCGCTCGCTCGGTTGGCAGATGGCCGAATTCTGCAAGATGAGCGGCTACACGCGTGAGTCGGCGTCGAAGTTTGTGCGCTACGACGAGGCTGGGCTGGAGCGGTTCCTCGCGGCTGAGGCTCGTGGCAAAGGGGTGCTGGTGTTGACGGCGCATCTTGGTGCCTGGGAACTTTCCAGCTTCTACCACTCGCTCATGGGGCATCCGATGTCGATGGTGATTCGTCGCCTGGACAATCCGCGCGTGGATGCGTTCGTCGACCGCGTGCGCTCGCTGCATGGCAACCGCGCGCTGCACAAGGATGACTTTGCGCGCGGGCTACTGGTTGCGATGAGGCAGGGCCAGACCGTCGGCATTCTGATGGACACGAACATGACGCCGCCGCAGGGGGTGTTTGTGCCGTTCTTTGGCGTTGAGGCCTGCACGGCCTCGGGGCTCGCGCGTGTGGCGATGCACTCAGGCGCCGCCGTGCTGCCGGGATACCTCGCTTGGCATGAAGATGAGCGCAAATACGTTCTGCACTTTGGCGAGGAGATCGTCGTGCGGAAAACTGGTGACGCCGAGGCGGACATCGTGGCGAACACAGCGCGGTTTACAGCAGCGCTGGAGGCTGCGATCCGAGAGTTCCCGGACCAGTGGTTGTGGTTGCATCGTCGCTGGAAGACGCGCCCCGCGGGCGAGCCGCCGGTGTACTAGAGGAGAGCGATGAAGCTGGAAGAGCTGCACGAAAAGATGACACATGTCGCCTCCGCAGAGAACGCGAAGGCGGATGCAGTGGTGTTTGCGGAGTCGGCGGAGTCGTTGGCCGCAGCACTCGCGTCCCGGGCCGGAGCCGTACTGACGACCTCGGAGTTGGCTGGGGAATCCGCTGACGAGCGCATTGTCGTCGTGACGAATCCGCGTCTTGAGTTCGCGAAGTTTGCCCAGAAGATTGCGCCGCAGCGTGAGGCGTTCGTGCATCCTTCGGCGTCAGTCGATGCAATGGCGAAGATCGGCGCGCGCGTGTACGTGGCTGCCGGAGCGGTCGTCGAAGCGAATGCTGTTCTAGGCGACGATGTGACGCTGGGCGCGGGAGCGAAGGTGCTGGCTGGCGTGGTGCTGGGGAACCGCGTGTTGGTGCAGGCGGGCGCGGTGCTGGGCGGGCTGGGATTCGGTTATGTGCGCGATGCCGCGACGGGCGAGTACACGCTGTTTCCGCAGCAGGGCGAGTTGGTGATCGAGGACGATGTAGAGATCGGCGCAAACTCGACGATTGACCGCGGCGCGCTGGGCGAAACGCGCATTGGCAAAGGAACGAAGATCGACAACCTCGTGCACATTGGCCACAATGTGCGCGTCGGCAGGAATGTGGTCATCGCCGCGCAGGTCGGAATTTCGGGTTCGTGTGTGATAGAGGACGGTGCCGTGCTGGCCGGGCAAGTGGGCATTTCCGACCACTGCCACATCGGCCCGGGCGTAATTCTCGGCGGGCAGGCAGGCGTATTCCGTGGAGCGACGGTAAAGGGACCTGGGCAGATGTTTGCAGGTACACCAGCTGAGCCCATCAAAGACATGCTGAAGTCGTTGGCGCGTTTGCGGCGTCTGAAGTAACAGGGGTGCAGCGATGCTGGTAGTCGTCGGCGGTCACACGCGAAATATCGGCAAGACGGGCGTGATGGCTGGTGTCATCGGCGCGTTTCGCGAGCGCGAGTGGGTGGCGGTGAAGATCACCCAGTACGGGCATGGCGTCTGCTCGGCGAACGGCGAGCCGTGCGACTGTGCAACGGCGGATCACACGATCGCGATCAGCGAGGAGCGCTCGGCGACGAGCGGCAAGGACACGTCGCGATATCTGGCCGCGGGAGCGCGGCGGTCGATCTGGGTGCGCACGCAACAGGGAGAACTGGCCTCCGCGATGCCGCGGGTGCGGAAGCTGATCGCGGAGAACGAGAATGTGATCGTGGAATCAAACAGTGTGCTGCGCTTTGTACGGCCGGACCTGGCGCTGTTCGTAACCGACGCCGCGGTGGAGGACTTCAAGCCCTCGGCGCTGCGCTATTTGGATCGTGTGGACGCGTTCATTGGCGAGCAGCGAGGTTCCTGGGCGGGCGTCGCGCCGTCGCTGCTGAAGAAACCGTGGTTCGCGGTGGAGGCGGATTTTTCTAGTGCGCCGCTGCGGGAGTTTGTGCAGGGGAAGCTTGCGAACGCGCCAGGCCGAACAGCATCTTGCGAACTTCGGTGACCTCCGCCGTGAGTAGCTCATGCGTCGCGGTAGTGAAGTAGCCAAGATCGCGTGACAGCAGAATCAGGTATTCGAGATCATTCGTGAGCGCAGCGGCCTTCTTGGTCTCCGCGCTCATCAGGGATATGTCATGTCCGGCAGCAAGTGCGATGCGTTGCGGGATGGCAGTGGCGGCGCGCCGCAGTTGGATCGTCATGCCAAAGGCTTCGTCCTGGGGGAGGCCTCGGGTGAGTTCATAGATGTTCAGCGCGATTGCGTGTGCCTTCTGCCAGGAGCTCAGCTTGCGGAAGTCGACCATAGTCACAACAGAATGCCAGAGTCCGGGAACCGAGAGTGCCAGTTTTTTACTGGATCACTGGATATCTGGATTCTGGAAGTCTGTTGTGATTCCGACAGCGAGTAAACTTACAGAGGACCGATGGCTTCTGAGACCCCTAGCAAGTACTACCTGACGACGCCGATCTACTACGTGAACGCGCGGCCGCATATTGGCCATGCGTACACGACGATCGTTGCGGATGTGATCGCGCGCGAGCATCGCTTGCGCGGCGAGGATACGTTTTTCCTGACCGGCACTGATGAGCATGGGCAAAAGATCGAGCGCTCGGCTGCGGCAGCGGGTGTGCCTCCGCAGCAGTTTACGGACGAGGTGTCGATCAAGTTCCGCTCGCTGTGGGACCGCATGGGCCTCACCTATGACCGCTACATCCGCACGACGGATGAGTGCCACAAACTCGGCGTGCAGAAGCTCTTTGCAGAGCTGTACGAGCGCGGCAAGATCTATCTGAGCACGTACACCGGCGCGTACTGCGTGAGCGATGAAGCGTTTGTGGACCTGCCCGTGGGCACGCCTTGCCCGGACTGCGGCAAGCTGCTCGAGCAGGTGACGGAGGAGAACTTTTTCTTCAAGCTGAGCGAGTATCAGCGGTCGTTGATTGATGCGATTGAGTCGGGCGAGTTGGTGATCGAACCCGCGACCGCAAGAAATGAGGTATTGAGCTTTTTGCGTGGCAACGTGAATGCGGACGGTGCCACGGCTGAAGCTGCTGCGAGTGGCATCACGTATGTCCCCGGAGCATTGAAGGATCTCAGCATCTCGCGCTCGAGTTTCACGTGGGGCGTGCCTGTGCCGGAGGCGATCCAGAAGGCCGCAGGCGCAACGCAGAAGCACATCGTCTACGTGTGGCTCGATGCGCTCTCGAACTACATGACCGCAATCGGTTATGGCTCGGACAAGCCTGAAGATGCCGCGTCGTTTGCGAAGTACTGGCCTGCGGATTTGCACCTTGTGGGCAAGGAGATTACGCGCTTCCACTGCGTGTACTGGCCGGCGTTTTTGATGGCGGCGGGCTTGCCGTTGCCGAAGAAGATTACGGCGAACGGTTGGCTGCTTTTCGACAACGCGAAGATGTCGAAGTCGCGCGGCAACGTGGTGCGCAGTGAGACGATTCTCGACGCGTTTGGTGAGAACGTCTTCGCCACGCAGTTTCCTGAGTCGACGAAACAGGAGCGCGATCTGTTCGGTGCAGACGTGCTGCGCTACTTCCTGCTGCGCGAGATTCCGTTCGGGCAGGATGGCAGCTTCTCGTTCGACGCCATGGTGACGCGCTATAACGCGGACCTCGCGAATGGCTACGGCAACCTCGTGAGCCGCACGCTGTCGATGATCGAGAAGTACTTCGAGGGTGCGATTCCAGCACCGAAGTTCGAAGACAGCGAAGACGGCGTCGCTCCCGATGGCTTTGACGCCGCGATATTGTCGCGCGCGGGCGAAGCGTTGAAGCACGAGCTTGCTGCGCTGGGTGAGACGGATTTCGCGACGCGCTTGAGTAAGATTGCTGGCTTCATCACCGTGGTCGATGGCTTCATCACGGCGAATGCGCCTTGGAAGCTTGCGAAGGATGAAGCGATGCGCGGGCGCCTTGCGACGGTGCTCTATGTCACGGCGGAGGCCGTGCGTTGGGCGACGGCGCATCTGCACACGGTGTGTCCGTTCATTACAACGCGCGTGTGGGAACAGCTTGGGCTGGGCTCGATAGAGCACTCGTGGCGGAACGGCGAACTCGCGAATATGCATTGGGGCGGCCTTGGCCCCGGAACGAAACTTAGCGTGCTGGGACCGTTGGTGCCGCGCGCAGATAAGAATTTAGCGGAAGTGATGATCGAGATGGAAAACACGAATACGACTGCAGCTCCGACGACGGGAGCTGCTGCTGAAACGACTCCTGTAGCTGCTGTTGAAACGCCTGCGGCGGAAGCTGCCGCAGAAGTGGCTGCGCCTGCGAAGCCTGCGGATTCCTCACCGGAGATCGGCATTGATGACTTCGTGAAGATTGAGCTTCGCGTTGCGCAGGTACTCGTTGCTGAACGCATTCCGAAGGCCGATAAGCTGCTGCGTTTGGAAGTCGACCTCGGCTTTGAGAAGCGTCAGATTCTATCGGGCATCGCGGAGTTCTACACGCCGGAAGAGTTGATCGGCCGCCGCATCATCGTGATCACGAACCTGGCTCCGCGCAAGATGCGTGGGCTTGAGTCGCATGGCATGTTGCTTGCCGCGAGCGAGGAAGGCGGCAAGCCTTTCCTCGCCACGGTGCCGGAAGGCGTGCCGGTGGGTACGCGTTTGAAGTAGGCCATGATGCTGATTGATTCTCACTGCCATCTCGACGACTACACGGACCTGCCAGCGATCCTCGCGAACGCGAAGGCTGCGGGCGTGGAGGAAGTGCTCGCCATTGGCATCGGCAACGGGCCGTCGGAGATGCACGTTGCCGTGGACATCGCGCATCACTACGCCAATGTGTGGGCGTCGGTGGGCGTGCATCCGCAGGAAGCGCATCAGGTGAATCCGGAATCGCTGGCGATGCTGGCCACGCTGGCTTCCGACTCGCGCGTGATCGCGGTGGGCGAAATCGGCCTCGACTACTATCACGCGGAGAACCCTGATGTGGAGGTGCAGCAGCGTGCGTTTGTCGACCAGATGGCGATCGCCGCGCGGGTGCGGAAGCCGATCACGATTCATGTGCGAACGAGCGAACTCGCTCAGCCAGCGGCGAAGGCGCGCTTTGAGCAGCATGGCAACCCTGATGCTGCGTGGGATGACCTGCTGCGCCTGCTGAATGAGCATTGGAAGCCGACAGGGTTGCCGGGCATCATGCATTGCTTCAGCGGCAACATGACGCAGGCGAAGGCAGCGGTGGAGCTTGGGTTTTACTTGAGCTTCGCGGGCAACGTTACGTACGCAAAGTCGGCGGTGATTCAAGAGGTCGCGAAGTGGGTGCCGGGGGATCGCATGTTGGTGGAGACCGATGCGCCATTTCTGACGCCGGTGCCATTGCGCGGCAAGGTTTCGCAGAACGAGCCGGCGAATACGCTGCATACGGCGAGGTTTCTGGCGGAGTTGCGGAGTGAGTCGTTTGAGGACATCGCCGCGCAGACTACGGTGAACTTCCGTGTGCTGTTTCCGACGACGGCGTGAGAGAGGCGTTGCACGTTTTACGTTGTAAGTTGTGAAGGGTCGCGGGCGCCTTTGAAGGCCTGGAACTTAGAACGTACAACGTAGAACTCTCCGGTTTTGCCTTTCCTCTGCTAAGGCGCGGATAATAGAAGGCGTAGAAGGACGAGGGTGGATATGGCCGCAGATCAGAGCTTTGACGTTGTCAGCAAGGTAGAAGTACAGGAAGTGAAGAACGCGATCGACCAGGCGCAGAAGGAGATCACGACGCGCTTCGATCTGAAGAACACGAAGTCGACGATCGCCTTTGAGGGCGAGGACATCGTGCAGCTTGCATCGCAGGATGAGTACACGCTGAAGGCTGTGATCGACATTCTGCAGGCAAAGTTTGTGAAGCGCGGCGTCAGTCTGAAGAACCTCGAGTACGAGAAGATCGAGCCCGCGTCGGGTGCATCGGTCCGCCAGAAGATCAAGCTGAAGCAGGGCATCGCTTCGGATGTGGCAAAGAAGATCGTGGCGCTGATCAAGGACTCCAAGAAGAAGGCGCAGGCGTCGATTCAGGGCGATACGGTGCGCGTTTCGTCGAAGGACCGCGACACGTTGCAGGAGATCATGGGCCTGCTGCGCGGCAAGGACATGGGCGTTGAACTGCAGTTCACCAACTTCCGCTCGAACTAAGCGAGTAGACTAGGCAAAGCGTGAGTTCCTTTTCCATTGCGACCTCGGGCGAAGTGCTCGAACTGCTGCGTGACGACCTTGCTGCTGTAGAGCAGGAGTTCACGGTGCAGTCGCAGTCGCCCGTGCGCGTGGTGACGGACATCGCCGAGTATCTGATTGCTGGTGGTGGCAAGCGGATTCGTCCGCTGCTCTTACTGTTGGCGGCGAAGGCGCTGGGTTGCAAGGACGAGGCGCGCATCCGCCTGGGTGCTGTCGTCGAGATGCTGCATACGGCGACGCTGGTGCATGACGACATCATCGATGAAGCGTCGACGCGCCGCGGTAAGCCGAGCTCGAACACAACATGGGGCAACTCGAAGTGCGTGCTCGCGGGCGATTGGCTTTATATGCAGAGCTTTCGCACGGCGCTCGAAGAGCGCAACTTCCGTATGCTCGATCTGCTGATCTCGCTGACGCAGGAGATGGTGGAAGGCGAGTTGCTGCAGATGGAGAAGCTTGGCCATCTGATCAACGAGGAAGAGTACTTCGACCTGATCTATCGCAAGACCGCATCGCTGTTCAAGGTATCGATGCAGTTGGGTGCGGTGGTGGCGTATCCGCCGTCTGAGGGGATGCTGCCGTACGAAGAGGCGCTGGGTGAGTACGGACGCAACCTGGGGCTTGCGTTCCAGATTGTGGACGATGTTCTCGACCTGACCGCGCAGGATGTGATTCTCGGCAAGCCTGCGGCTTCGGATCTTCGTGAAGGCAAGGCGACGCTGGCGGTGATTCATGCGCTGGAGCGTGGCACGGGAGCCGATCGCGAGGCGATTCGCACGGTGATGGAAGATCGTGGTTTCGATCGCATTCGACACTCGCACATCCTTGAGATTCTGCGTCGTCACGGGTCGCTCGCCTATGCGATGGACACGGCGCAGGCATATGCAGAGGCTGCGCGTCAGTCGATTGCAGAGTTGCCGGAGACGGAGTTCAAGCGCGCGTTGATGTGGGTTCCAGGGTTTGTGACCAGCCGCGATCGTTAGGCGTCACGCACGTTGCTTCGAGCAGCGCAGATGTCCTTCGAGGATGACCAAGAAAAAGTGATCGCTTATGCGCGTTGATACTGACGCGGTGGGAAGCCCATGACGCGTTTGAAAGCTTTGCCGAAGGCGCTGGCGGATTCGTAGCCGAGAGAGGCGGCGATCTCGGCGAGTGATTCGCGTGAGCGTTGAAGCTTGTCGGCGGCTAGTTGCATGCGCCACTCCGTCAGGTACTCCATGGGCGAAAGGCCGACGGTTTGCTTGAAGCGCTGCGCGAAGACTGAGCGCGACATGCCGATTTCAGATGCGAGTGATTCGAGCGTCCAGCAGTGGTGTGGGCGTTCGTGCATCGCTGCGATGGCCGCGCCCATCTGCGGGTCGGCGAGCGCGGCAAGCCAGCCTTTCACAGGGCGTGTGTCGTCGGCGAAGTGCAGGCGCAGCGCCTCAATGAGCATGATGAACGCAAGCTGCTGTGTGATGAGCGCGCTGCCGGGGTCTTGCTGCTGCGCTTCGTTCCGCATGCGCTCGAGCGACCAGCGCATTGCGGCTTTGCCGTCTTCGTTGCGAATGTGGATGACTGGTGGCAGCGAACCAAGCAGGAGTTCTGCGTGCTTGCCTTGCAGTGCGAAGTGGCCGCCGAGCATGTAGGTGCTGCAGTTCTGTGGGACGAGTGTTTCGGCGGCGCGGCATTGTTCGCGCAGCGTCATGAAGTCAACGCGCGGCAGCGAGAGGTCCGTGGCGATGCAGAAGGGCGGGCCGGGCGGAAGGATGAAGCAGTCGCCTGCGGCCATGGGGATCGGCTCGGGGTGGCCCTCAAGCTCGAGCCAGGCGCTGCCGCTGGCGATGGCGTAGCACTTGATGCCGCCGTGGTACGGCCACTGGATGGCCACGCCTTCCGCAATGCCGTAGGCGCCTGCGGCGAGGCTGTGGACCTTCAGCAAGGCGAGGACTTCAGAGAGCGGATCCACGGTAAAACTCCTTCGGGACGAACGGGCCAATCTTGCGGACGAACGGAACGGAACGCGGAGGCGGTTGCCGCCATCTTTCTCAGTACAGGGCGCGCGAGCGTCTTAGCTTACGAGAGATAGGGTACAGGCTATGCGAGTTTTTCTTACGGGTGCGACGGGATTCATCGGAACGTATCTCATTCCCGAGCTGTTGGGCGCGGGACATCAGGTGATTGGACTCTCGCGTTCGGACGAGGGTGCGGCGAAGTTGCAGGCAGCGGGTGTCGAGGTGCTGCGTGGCACGCTCGAAGAGCCGCAGTCGCTGGTGCCGGGCGTGGAGAAGGCGGATGCGGTGATCCATTGTGCGTTTGACCATAACTTTGCGACCTTCGCGGCGAATGGCGAGAAGGACAAGAAGGCGATTCTGACGATGGGCGAGGCGCTGCTGGGATCGGATCGTCCGATGCTGATCACGTCGGGCGTAGCGCTGGGCAATCGTGGCGACGGCAAGCCAGCGACGGAAGACTACACGGACACGATTCATCAGAGCCCGCGTCAGTCGGAGTACGCAGGCCTTGAGCTGCTGGAGAAGGGCGTGAACCTGGGCGTCGTTCGTCTGCCACAGGTGCATGACACGGAGAAGTCGGGCTTGATTCCTTACTTTGCGGCAATCGCGAAGGAGAAGGGCGTATCAGGCTATCTGACCTCGGGTGCTACGGCGTGGTCGGCGGCGCATGTGACGGACGTCGCGCGACTGTACAAGCTGGCGATCGAGCGCGGCGAGAAGGGCGCGATCTATAACGCAGTGGACGAGAGCGGTGTGTCGTTCAAAGAGATCGCAGAGGTCATCGGCGCGAACCTGAAGGTGCCGGTGAAGGCGATTGAAGGCGAGGAGATTGCGTCGTTCTTCGGCTGGATGGCGGTGTTTGCGAAGATGGACTTCCGCGCGACGAGCGAGATTACGCAGAAGAAGCTGGGCTGGACGCCGACCGGGCCGGATCTGCTGTCGGACCTGAAGCAGACGAAGTTCTAGTTTGCCACCGAGCATGACAAAGGCCACTGCGTTTCAGCAGTGGCCTTTGCTTTGCGTGTGACTATTCTTCGTCGTCGGCGTATTCGTCTTCTTCGTCGCCTTCGCCTTCTTCCACAGCCATGGCGATGTCTTCAGTGCGGACTTCGCTGCTGGTTTCAGGTTCGACGAGGCGTTGGAGGCGTGCCTCGGCGTTGGCGAGTACGCTCTTGCAGGAGCGCGAGAGTTCAATGCCGCGCTCGAAGAGGGCGACGGACTCTTCGAGCGGAAGGTCGCCACGCTCGAGTTGGTCGACCACCTTTTCGAGCTCGCCGAGATCGTTTTCAAATGATGCCATGGTGCGGCTCCTTTTGCGGGTTAGATGGCGTCGAGAACTTCGACGGCTGCGGGGTATTTGCCGAACGGCGCGGAGACCTGCACGCCCTGCACGTCGTTGCGGACGGCGGCGAGCATCTCCTGTGCGATCTTGATGCCTTCTGCGAGTCCTTCTTCCTTGCTGGTGGTGGCAGCCATGCGTTGGAAGATCTCTTCGGGCATGGCGACCTTCAGGTCGTTCTTCATGAACTCCGCGTTCTTATAGCTCGTGAGCGGCCAGATGCCGGCGATCACCGGGATGCGGAACTGCTCGATGCGGCGCAGGAAGTCTTCCAGCAGGCGGAGGTCAAACACCGGCTGCGTAATCGCATACTCCGCACCAGCTTCCACCTTGGCGGCAAAGCGGCGGACCTCGTGCTCCATGTCAGGCAGGCCGGGGTTCGCGGCGACGCAGATGCTGAAGCCGGCGGAGGCGAAGATCGGGTTGCCGCCGATGTCGATGCCGCGGTTCAGGTTGCCGACGATGCGCGTGAGGCCGATGGCATCCACGTCGAAGACGGCGGTGGCGTCGGGATAGGCGCCCATCTTTGGCGGATCGCCGGTGAGGCAGAGGATGTTCTTGAGACCGATCGCTGCAGCCCCGAGCAGGTCGCTCTGGATGGCGAGCACGTTGCGGTCGCGGCAGGTGTAGTGGATGACCGTTTCAATGCCGACCTGCTGCTGCACCTGAGTGCAGAGGCTCATGGCGCTCATGCGCGCCGACGCGCGCGGTGAGTCGGGGATGTTGATCGCGTCGACGCCGTGGTCCTTCAGCAGGCGCGCGCCAGCGATCTCTTTGCTGGCGTCGAATCCTTTGGGCGGCACGATCTCAACAAGCGTGGCGAATTTGCCTTCGGCAATCTTGCGGCTGAGCGTCGAACGCTCGGCGAAGGGGATTGCGGCCACCGCTTTGGACTCATCGATGATGGTGGCGATGGGTGTGTCGCCCGCTTCGCCTGCGGCCTGGGCGTCCATGGCGCGGATGGCGGAGCGCATAGCGCGGACGTGCGCGGGCGTGGTGCCGCAGCAGCCTCCCACCCACGAGGCCCCGGCGCGAATAGCCTTGCGCGCGAAGCTGCCCATGTACTCCGGCGAGGTGAGATAGATGTTGCGGCCCTCGATCTCGCGGGGCAGACCGGCGTTCGGCATCGCGGCGATAGGAATCTCGACGGCGGCACGCATCTGCTGCACGGCTTCGAGTACGACCTGCGGGCCGGAGGAGCAGTTGGCTCCGACGGCAGCGGCACCGGCCGCGGCGAAGGCGCGAGCAGCGTCGGCGACGGTGGTGCCGTCGAGCAGCTTCACCTGGTCGTTGACGGTGATGAGCACAATAACCGGCAGTTGCGGCGCGACTTCGCGCGCGGCTGCGAGCGCTTCCAGTGCTTCAGCCTGCGACATCATGGTTTCGACGATCAGCAGATCAACGCCGCCCTCCGCGAGCGCGGCGATCTGTTCGGCGAAAGCTGCGCGAGCGTCAGCCGGGGAGACGTCCCCCTCGGGCGCGAGTTTGATGCCCAGCGAACCGATGGCTCCGGCGACGAAGGCCTGAGTGTTGTGCTTCTCGCGCGCGGCTTCAATGCACTGGCGGGCGAGCTGCGCCCCGGCCAGGTTGAAGGCGCGGACTTTCTCCTGCAGGTCGAAGTGCTTGAGACGGAAGCGGTTAGCGCCGAAGGTGTTGGTCTCGATGACCTGTGCGCCGGCCTGCAGATACTGCTGGTGGACGGAGCGGACGGTCTCCGGCTGGGATACATTCAGCTCGTCATAGCAGCGGTTGATGAACACGCCGCAGCCGTAGAGCATGGTGCCCATCGCGCCGTCGCAAAGCACGGTCTGGCCGTTGAAAAGTTTTTGGCGGACGTCTGCCATGGTTCTTCGCTTCCTACAGCCGTTGTGGCTAAACAACCATGGTATATCGCTCCGCTGGGCGAGCGGGTGGTTTGCTATACTCAGCCTATAAAGTTCGCGGCTGGTGCGGTGTTCGCGTTCGGTTTGGAGTGGTTCACGTTGAAGAAGAAAAGCGTCTTTGCCCGCCTGTTTGCCGGGCTTCTTCTGGTCACAGCCGTGTTGTCGATGTCCGGTTGCTCGACCGTTTTGTACTATCACCCCGGTTACACGTATTCGGGCCGTCCTACTCCTCCGAGCGGTCTGTATCAGCGCGTGCTGGTGACGTACACGACGAACGGCTCCAGCGGTGGCGCTGTGATGCTCGACGGTCTTCGTGACCTGCGCGGCAACATTCAGAATACCGTCACAAGCTTCCCGATTGCGGGTTTCTCGTCGGCGTATCCGAGCAAGATTCTGAACTTCCCCGAACAGACGCGTGGCTATGTTTATGGTTTGACCGATGGTGCACTCACCACGATCAACTACTCGACGGAAGCGGGGACGGGAACAGCGGCGAGTTTCGGCGCGTACTCGCCTTCGGTGGCGATGGAGCCCAATGCGACACGCTTCATGGGCGCTGTGTACTCGCAGGGCGTGCTGGAAGTGGCGCTGAGCGGCGGATCGTATGTGTCGCTGAACCTGCCGGGTGTGAACAAGGTCGTGATGAACGCGGGCAACTCGATTCTGCTCGCGATGGTGAATAACTCGAACACGGTGTATCGCGTCATCAAGCTGCCGCAGACGACTTCGCCGGTGTTGCCTCCGGGCTACATCGATTGCGAGCCGCTGACGAACCCGGTTTACTGCGTGGTTCCGGTGAAGGGCACCTTCGACCACCCCGTGGATGCTGCGTTTTCGACGGACGGCAGCGCGGTGTACGTTGTGAACTGCGGTCCTGAGTGCAGTGGAACGACGGCCAGCATTTCGGTCCTGCAGCCCGGCACGATCCAGGTGGACCAGATCCCCACGGTGGATCCGGCTTCGTCCGCAGCGCCGACCTCCATGCAGACGTTGCCGGTGGCGAACCCGATCCCGACCCCTGGCGGCGCGACCGTCGCTCTGAGCAACGGCACAAACCTCTACGTGGCCGGCCAACAGAAGGCGACGACAGGAAGCTACGCCGGCCTGTGGGCGGGGAATCTCAGCACGATCAACCTTTCGACCTACACGGTGACCTCGAAGGTTTCGATCTCCGACGGCAACCATACAAAGCTGCTCTTTGCCGACAACAGCACGCTGTGGGTGGGCGCGAATACCTGCGCGACGGGCGTGCGTGCGGCGACGGCGACGGCGGAACTGGCTGCTACGGGAACAACCGATGCCGCGGGCAACTACAACTGCCTGACGAGTGTTTCGCTGGCCGGTACAACGCCGGTAGCGACCATCGTGCCGACGGTGGTGCAGTCGAGCACGAACCCCACGACCGTGCCGTATCCGAACACCGATAACAACCAGTACTACTACGGCAACCTGACCGGTCTGTGCTGGGTGCAGAACTACAACAAGGTCTACACCGCCTACGGTGGGCAGATCCATGCGTTCAAGACGAGTGACAACTCGGAGATCGACAACTACTACCTCACGATCCAGGGCACAGCTTTGGACGTGGCGTACATGGACGCTCTGACGAACTCTTCCAACTAAATGGCTGACCTGCTCAAGGCGACATCGATCGACCCCGCATCCGAAGCTCGGAGCGGGGTCGATGTGCTTGCGATCGCAGCGCATCGCGATGACGTGGAGCAGACCTGCGGTGGCACCTTGCTGGTGCAGCAGTCGGCGGGATGGCGTACGGGGATCCTCGACCTGACGCGTGGCGAAGGCGGCACGCGAGGCTCTGCTGCAGAGCGTGAAGCCGAGGCGAACGCGGCGGCAAAGATTTTGCGGGTGTCGCATCGTGAAGCGCTCGACCTTCCGGACTCCAACGTGCAGAACACGCTGGAGAATCGTCTGAAGGTTGCGGCCGTCATTCGGCGCCTGCGTCCTCGGGTGGTGATTCTGCCGTACTGGCAGGGAAGGCATCCGGACCACTACACTTCGGCGACGCTGGGCTACGAGGCTTGCTTCCTTGCGGGACTCTCGCGGTTGGAGCTGGATCCTTCGCATGGCAAGCCGCATCGCCCATACAAGATTCTCTACGCTTCGTTGTATGCGGATGTGCGTCCGACGTTTGTCGTGGACATCACGCCGCACATCGAGACGCGGCTGGAGTCGCTGCTGGCCTACCGTTCGCAGTATGGTGCGCAGCGTGATGGCACGGGTCTATTCGTACCGGAAGAAGATATTCGCGAGCGCATGTATGCGACGGCGCGACATTACGGTCTGCTGGCGGGCGTTCGCTACGCGGAGCCCTTCGTGCAGAAGGAAGTCGCTCTCGTCCATGACCTTGTGACGTTGACTGTTGCCAGCGTGTGAAAGTTCATCGCACTTCCCGTTCGTCCCGTAGCACGAAAAGAAAAATACCTCTCCTCCAATCCAACTGATTCGACACGCCGTATCTCTCACGTGGAGTACAGCAATTCTTTTCGCGCTCGCGAGAGCGTGAGTCCCGTCGACATGACGTCGCGGTGATGACACGTGTGTCTGCAGCACCGTGCTTTCGCCTCTTCGCCCTAATCCCGAAGTACTCAGGAGAAGCACCGTGGATCCCATGACAGGCACATTGCAACGCCTTGTCGAGAAAGCGCGCAGTCGGCGTTCCTTTCTCGCAGGAGCAGGATCGGTAGCGGCGGCAGCGGCACTCGCTGGTTGCAGCGATGACGGCACAATCATTGCACCGAAGATCGCCTCCTACAGCGATGCGGACATTCTTACGTTCGCGCTGAACCTGGAGTATCTGGAGGCAGAGTTCTATCTGCGCGCGGCGACGGGTGCAGGCCTGGCTTCGACGGACACCGGGTCCTCGGCAGGCGCCGTGACCGTCCCGACGACGACCAAGCTTAGCGGCCTGACGAACTTTCAGCAGAACCTGCTGAACGAGTTGGCTTACACCGAACAGCAGCATGTGAAGGCGCTGCGCGCGGCGCTGACCGCCGCAGGTGCCACACCGGTGAGCCGTCCGGCCATCGACTTTGTGACGCCGTTCAACACGCTTGCTTCGCTTGCAGGTATCGGTTCGTCGCTCAACGCGTTCACGAACTTCGATACGTTCATCACCGCAGCAGCGCTGTTTGAAGATGTCGGCGTAACGGCGTACGCAGGAGCTGCAACGGCGATCAGCGCGGCCGGTGTGAAGAGCGGCATTCTTGCTGCGGCTGCGGGCATCATGGCGACCGAGGCCTATCACGGCGCAACGCTGCGCGGCTATCTCACCTCGCAGGCGTACACGCTGGGCACCACCGCGTATCCGTACTACACCTACTTCAACCAGTTGCAGACGGTGATCTCGACGCTCTCGACCAACTACGGTACGGTAGCGCTTGCTGGTCCTACGGCGGCCCCGCAGACTACGGTTCCTTCGACGGTCATCGCTTCGACGATCGTTCCTGCGGACGCGAACGGCCTGGCTCTGCCGCGTTCGACGGATCAGGTACTGCACATCGTTTACGGCACGCTCTCCAACACCTCCGGCTCGACGACCTCGGCTGCAGGCGTGACCAAGGGCGGCTTCTTTCCGGCGGGACTCAACGGCAACATCTCTACGACGCAGTCGTAACAGAGGAGCGAACATGGCGAACCAGGAAACACAGCAACTCGACAACATTATTGCCAGCCGTCGCACTCTTCTGATGGGTGGCGGAGCAGCGGCGCTGGCAGCAGCGTTTCTGCCGAAGCAGGCGAACGCGCAGTTGACCCCGTCAATCATCGGCGACACGGACATCCTCAACTTTGCGTTGAACCTTGAGTACCTCGAGGCCAACTTCTACTACCTTGCGGCGTACGGTACGACGATCTACGGCGCAGCCAGCCCGATCGCCATCACCGGCACAGGCACGCAGGGCACCGTGACCACGGTGGCGTCGCCGAAGGTGACGTTCACTTCACCCGCGCTTGCAGCGTACGCGCTGGAAACGGCTATTGAAGAAGGTCGTCACGTCAACTTCCTACGCAGTGCTCTGAGCACGGCTGCGGTGGCGATGCCGGCGATCGATCTCAGCTCGAACTCCAGCGGTACGGGTGCGTTCGATAAGCTTGCGACCGCTGCAGGCATCGCGGCAACGTTCAATCCCTTTGCGAACCAGGCGAACTTCCTGATCGCTGCGTATGTATTCGAGGACGTAGGCGTCACGGCATACTCAGGCGCGGCGCCGTTGCTGAGCACAGCCACGCAGCCCAGCGGCAACCTGAAGGCTGCCGCGAGCATTCTGGCGGTGGAGGCTTATCACGCGGGCCTGATTCGCTCGACGCTGAACTCGCTCGATCCGACGGGTTCGCTGGGCTACATCGGTTTGACGCAGAAGGTGTCCACGCTGCGCCAGACGTTGTCGAAGGCAGCGAACTCCTCCGTGACTACGGACGATGTCCCGCTGACTACCGCCACGACGGTAACGCTCGCCGGCACGGCAGGCTATCCGGCGACGACGATTGCAGACGCTGACAGCACCAACGAGATCGCGTTCTCACGCACGACGAGCTCGGTGCTGAACATCGTGACCGGTGGTGGTTTGAACGCCTCGGGAACGAAGTCTACGGGAGTCTTTTATCCTGCGGGCATGAACGGCACGATCGCATAACTTTTCACCCTCAGGAAAGGCAAAGGGCGCGCTCGCAAGTGAGCGCGCCCTTTGTCGTGGATGGTACGGAAGCTACGGCGCGGTGATGGGCATTTCCGGGCTGCGCGGTGCGCCGAGGCGCGGCACGAGCAGTTGGAAGATGCCGAGCGCGATCAGGTAGCTGACCGACGCGATGCCGAATACAAGCAGCGGATGCAGCGAGAGAGTGTGCTTCACCATGTAGGTGAAGATCGCGCCGCCGATAGCGCCGGCCGCGCCACCGATGCCGACAACGGTGGAGACTGCGGTGGCAGGGAACATGTCGGACGGCGTGGAGAAGATGTTCGCCGACCAGCCTTGATGTGCTGCTGCGGCCACGGCGATCACAATCGTTGCGGGCCAGGAGTTTGCGGGGAAAAGCTCGCCGAGATGCGGCACGATCACCATCGGAACGACCAGCACTGCCATACAGAGCATCGCGATCTTACGACCGAAGTTGATGGTGTGGCCGCGCTTCATGATGGTGCCGGAAAGCGCTCCGCCGAAGATGGATCCGACCGAACTGACGACATACACCGTCACAATGTAGCGATATGCATGGTCGAGGTCGAGGCCGTACGTGCGGTTGAGGAACTGCGGCAGATAGAAGAGATAGAACCACCAGACGCCGTCGGTGAGGCCTTTGCCGATGGCGAAGGCGTAGGTGCCGGGGTTGGAGAAGATGCTTGCGAGCGGGTGCGACTGCTGTACGACGGGCTCAAGATTCGCCTGCGTCATGGTGCCTGTACGGCGCAGCTTGTTGTACGGGAAGGCGAGCCAGAGTACGAGCCACACGGCGCCCATGCTGCCGGTGGCGAGGAAGGCGTAGCGCCATCCCCAGCGCGTGGTGACGGCCGTGATGATGAGCGGCGCGAGGAAGAAGCTGACGTTTGAGCCAGAGTTGAAGAGGCCGATGGCCTTGCCGCGTTCTTCGGCGGGGAACCACTCGGTGATGGCCTTGATGGCGGCGGGGAAGTTGCCCGCTTCGCCGAGGCCGAGCACGATGCGCGCGATGCAGAAGCCCGCTACGCCGGTGACGAGCGAGTGCGACATCGATGCGATTCCCCAGATAGCGATCGCGACCGCGTAGCCCGCCTTGGCTCCCAGCTTGTCGATGACGCGGCCGGCGGTGAGCAGGCCAACACCGTAGGCGATCTGGAAGCAGATGACGACGTTGCCGAAGTTGTTGTCGAAGGCCGGTTGGTGCAGCTTGTCGGCGGCGTGGTCCCAACCCATGAAGGAGACGTTGTGCAGCAGCGGCTCGATGAACGAGAAGACGCTGCGGTCCATGTAGTTGATGGTCGTCGCAAGGAAGACGAGGAAACAGACGTACCAGCGTAGGTTGGAGCGCGAGGAGTCTTCGGCGGTGAATTCAGTCATGCGTTCGGGCAGCTTCCTTCGGTCTTGGCAACGAGTGTCTTGGATT